>CAZOAD010000007.1:0-67872 GCA_964577705.1 uncultured Mesohalobacter sp. | reverse complement strand
AACCACGAATTCAAAAACGTGGTTGTTTCTCACAAAGCGCTTATCGAAGCAGATATTGAAGAGCAGAAGAAAGAAATCATTGGTCAGTTAGAAAAAGGACAAGTCTTAGAAGGTGTTGTGAAAAACATTACCTCTTACGGAGTCTTTGTTGATCTTGGTGGTGTAGATGGATTGGTTCACATTACTGACCTTTCTTGGTCAAGAATTAACCATCCAAACGAAGTGGTTGAACTAGATCAAAAATTGAATGTTGTTATTCTTGATTTTGATGAAGATAAAACAAGAATTCAACTTGGTTTAAAACAATTACATAAACATCCTTGGGATGCTTTAGATGAAGGCCTAAAAGTTGGTGATGTTGTAAACGGTACCGTTACAGTTATCGCAGATTATGGTGCGTTTATTGAAGTAGAAGAAGGTGTTGAAGGATTGATTCACGTTTCTGAAATGTCTTGGAGTACTCACTTGAGATCTGCACAGGATTTTGTAAATGTTGGAGATAAAGTAGAGGCAAAAATTCTTACTCTGGATAGAGATGATAGAAAAATGTCTCTTGGTATCAAGCAATTAACGCCAGACCCTTGGACTGATATTACAAACAAATATCCTGTAGGTTCTAAGCATGTTGGTGAAGTAAGAAACTTTACAAATTTTGGAGTCTTTGTAGAACTTGAAGAAGGTATTGATGGTTTAATTTATATTTCTGATTTGTCTTGGACTAAGAAAATAAAACATCCATCAGAATTCTGTAAAGTAGGAGATAACCTCGACGTTGTTGTATTGGAACTTGATGTGGAAGGCCGTAAACTTAGCCTTGGACACAAGCAAACAGAAACAAACCCATGGGATAAGTATTCTGATGAATTTGCAGTAGGTACTAAGCATACAGCATCCATAACAGAGATTGTAGACAAAGGTGCTACAGTTGAGTTTAATGAAGATGTAACAGCATTTGTTCCACAACGTTACCTTGAAAAAGAAGACGGAACAAAACTTACTAAAGGTGAAGCAGCAGAATTTATCGTTATCGAATTCAATAAAGAGTTCAAACGTGTTGTAGCTTCCCATACATCCGTATTTAAAGAGGAAGAAGCTCAGATTGTGAAAAAGGCTGCTAAGAAGTCTCAGGAAGAATCTAAGAAAACTACCTTTGGAGATGCCAATGCAGAACTGCAGGCACTTAAAGATAAGATGGAAAATAAATAAGTTTTCAAGCTTTATTTTATATAAACCCTGCTTTTTAAGCAGGGTTTTTTTATGAAATAGGTTTAGGTTAAACTTTATTTAATTCAATTATAAGTTTTATGATTTGTTTTATCTTAGAAATAAAACACTTATGAGCGAATTAAATACATCATCACTAGAAAAGTCAAAAGCTATAAAACTTGCCTACAATGATTATGGGTCTGGGCAACCCATTGTTTTAATTCACGGCTGGCCATTGAACAGAGTGATGTGGGAATACCAGGTAGAGGCTCTAGTCAATAAAGGTTATAGGGTGATTGCTTACGACAGAAGAGGGTTTGGAGAAAGCTCAAAGCCCTGGAATGGATATGATTACGATACCTTGGCCAAAGACTTAAAAGACCTCATAGAAACACT
Organism: uncultured Mesohalobacter sp.; assembly: GCA_964577705.1. Lineage (GTDB taxonomy): Bacteria > Bacteroidota > Bacteroidia > Flavobacteriales > Flavobacteriaceae > Psychroflexus. The sequence continues at coordinate 66,270 of CAZOAD010000007.1, read as the reverse complement.
AAAGCTGGAGAACGTTATTCTGATAGGATTTTCTATGGGTGGCGGTGAAGTCGCTCGTTATATTGGAAACTATGGAACCTCATTAATAGATAAAGCGGTACTGGTGTCTGCTGTAACTCCTTTTATGCTTAAAACTGAGGAGAACGATGCTGTGGATGCTTCAGTTTTTGAAGGCATGAAAGAGGGCATTAAACAAGATAGACCCCATTTCTTTAAAGAATTCGGTAAGAACTTCTATAATTATGAGTCCTTAAAAGAGGATAGAATAAGCGATGCTACATTACAACTGACATGGAATCTTGCTATGCAGGGCTCAAGGAAAGCAACTTTGGACTGTGTGGATAGCTTTGGCAAAACAGACTTTAGAGCAGATTGCAAAAAATTTGATATTCCAACACTGATTGTTCACGGCGATGAAGATCAAATTGTACCACTAGAAGCTTCAGCTAAAAAAGCTAAGGAATTGATAAAGAACTCAAGACTGGAAGTTATTAAAAAGGCTCCACATGGTTTAATGATGACTCACCATGAAGAATTTAATTCAATGCTACTTGAATTCTTGAGTTAAACGCCATTAAATACATCAAAAAAAGCCGTTCCGATTGGTTTCGGGACGGCTTTTTTTGATACTTAGCGTTTTGATTTTGGCTTAAGGAGTTCTGGAAACCTCACTTTAAATCGAGTAAACCTAGGGACAGATACATTTCTGATGTAAGGATTGTTGGGGTTATTGATTTTATAATCCTGATGGTATTCTTCTGCCATCCAGAATTTATCAAATTTCTTAACCTCTGCAGCAATAGGCCTATCGTAGTCTTTTGAAAGGGCTTCTATCTTTTGATCGATGATTTTCTTTTCTTCTGGATTTTGATAAAAAATAATGGAACGGTACTGAGAACCGATATCTGGTCCCTGACCATTTTGTTGAGTGACATCCTGTGAGCCAAAATAGACATCGACCAATGTCTTAAATGAAACGACCTCTGGATCGTAAATGACCTCTACAGCTTCTGCATGACCAGTTCTACCTGTATTGCTAGACTCGTAAGTTGGGTTTTTGGTATGTCCACCAGAATAGCCGGAAAAAACTTCTTCTACGCCTTTTACGCTTTCATATATAGTTTCCACACACCAAAAACACCCACTCGCAAAATAAGCTCTTTCGTACTTGTTATCATCATAATTATTAGATGCTATCTGACTTGGGGATTCTGAATTTTGTGCTTTCCCACAACTTACAAAGAAGATGGAAAGCATAATTAAACTAAAAAAAGATTTCATGAGTTTTTTATTTCAAAAGTAGTGGTAAATAGAAGTGACAGAAATTAAGGTCGAGTTAAATTTTTGAACAAAAAAAAGCTCAAGGAACTAACCCTGAGCTTTTACATTTAAATATTTTAAAGTTTACGCTAATTTGGTAAACATTTTTTCCATTTTTTCTTCTTCTTCTCTGGCGAGTTCCTGGTCTACAAGTATTCTACCACTGTGTTCATCGATGATCACTTTACGTCTAGCTGCAATTTCAACTTGAACTTGCGGTGGAATAGTAAAGAATGAACCCCCGGAAGCACCACGTTCTATGGTTACTACGGCCATACCGTTTTTCACGTTATTCCGAATTCGGGTATAGGCTTTTACCAAACGCTCTTCTATGTCTTTCTTGAATTTCTCAGACTTTTCAGTCAAAGCAGTTTCTTCTTTTTCAGTTTCTTTTAAGATGTTGTCTAGCTCAGACTTTTTGTGATCCAGGTGATTTTGTCTTTCGGCTAATTTCTCCTTAGTCTCTTCAATCACAGCTGTCTTATGCTCAATTTGAGCACTAAATTCACGTATGTGTTTTTGAGCCAGTTCAATTTCCAATTCCTGAAATTCAACCTCTTTGGTTAAAGCATCAAATTCCCTGTTATTTCTAACATTGTCTTGCTGCCCTTTATACTTTTTAATCATAGCTTCAGCTTCCACTATGAATTGCTTTTTGTCTTTAATTTTTTCTTCAGTAACCGTAAGATCAGACTCTAATTTCTCAATTCTTTTGGTCAGTCCTGCAACTTCATCTTCCAAATCTTCAACTTCAAGAGGTAGTTCACCTCGCATATTTCTTATTTCGTCAATACGTGAGTCTATTAGTTGTAAATCGTATAGAGCTCTTAACTTCTGCTCTACGGTAACCTCTTTTTTCTTTGCCATAATCAATAGTATTGAATTGGATTGGTATTAATATTAGATAAAACGAGTGCAAAATTAGGGAATTTTTTCGTAAGATAAGCATGTATTAAATCTTTTGTATACTGCTCGCTTTCATAATGCCCTATGTCTGCTAAAATGATCTGATTTTCAGCTTTATAGAAGTCATGGTATTTTAAATCTGCGGTGATATACAGGTCTGCTCTAACTGCTTTCGCCTTATCTATCGCAAATGCACCGCTGCCTCCAAGTACCGCAACGCGTTTAATGGGTTTATCATTAAGTTGAGAATGCCTTATGAATTTGGTTTTAAAAACTTCTTTTACATGAGATAAGGCCTCTGTTATCCCGAGTGGTGTAGCTAGTTCACCTACCATACCAATTCCTCTGTGTTGATCATTATTTTCCAAAGTCTCTACTTCATAAGCTACTTCTTCATAAGGATGGCTTTCAAAGAGAGCTTTTAGAATTTTCGTTTCCAAATGTGACGAAAACGTTAGATTGATTTGAATCTCCTCTTCAAACTGAGTTTTACCTGGTTCACCTAGAGTGGGGTTTGATTTTTCATTTCCATTGAAAGTACCAATCCCCTCAATGTTGAAGCTGCAGAAATTATAATTTCCAATGCTTCCTCCACCAGCTTGAAATAAAGCAGTTCTCACATTTTCAGCACTTGCTTTAGGAACGTAAGTTGTTAATTTCTTGATGGTCTTTGGTTTTGAAATTAAAACGGAAGTATTGGTTAGTCCCAATTTTTCACATATCATCCCATTCACGCCGTTAGACACATTATCCAAAGCTGTATGCATGGCGTAGATAGCGATGTCATTTTTAATGGCTTTGTGAACAACGCGTTCTACATATGTTTTTCGGTTCAATTTTTTCAGACCAGAGAAAATAATAGGGTGAAAGCTGATGATTAGATTGCAATTAGAACTTATGGCATCATCAACTACAGATTCCAAAGTGTCCAGTGTGATCATGGCTCCGGTCACTTCCATGCTTTTTTCACCAATCAATAAGCCAGTGTTGTCAAAATCTTCAGCATAATAAGAAGGCGAAAGTTCCTCAATAGCTTCAATAAAATCATTTACAATCATTAGAAATTTGTTTAAAATTCAATTTTCAATTTAATTACGAAATGTCGATCTAAAACACATTTATTTCATTACTAAATATTTTGATTAGAAGTTTACGATTAATTTGGTATAAATTTAAAAATTATAATTTCGCAGTCATGCAATACTTGAGATATTTACTCTTTCCCTTTTCGGTTATTTACGGCTGCATCATGTCTGTGAGAAATTTTTTCTATACCGTTGGCATTTTCACATCCAAGTCCTATCCCATTCCCATTATCTGCGTTGGCAATCTAAATACAGGCGGTACAGGTAAGTCCCCTATGATTGAATTGTTGATAAGAATTTTGAAAGAAAAATACCAGTTAGCTACACTTAGTAGAGGTTATAAACGAACGACGAGCGGCTTTCTAGAAGTTGATTCTCAGCACACCACAGCAGAGGTAGGGGATGAGCCACTTCAATTCAAGACTAATTATCCTGAGATTACAGTAGCTGTAGACGCCAACCGCCAGAGGGGTATTTCAGAATTGCTAAAAAAACATCCTAAGCTAAACCTGATTCTACTCGATGATGCCTTTCAGCATAGAAAAGTAAAGCCAAGCTTAATCATATTATTAACGACCTATGGTGACCTATATACCAAAGATTTTGTCCTGCCAACAGGAAATCTAAGAGAATTTCAGACGGGAGCCAAGCGTGCTCAAATTATTGTAGTAACCAAATGTCCACCAACACTCTCCGTCGAAGAGCAAAAAAAGATTTTTAGTCAGCTCAAACTTAAAACCCATCAAAGACTCCTTTTTTCTTCAATTTCCTATTCTGAATTTGTTACGGATGAGATTAAAAAGGAAAAGTTAGTTGAGTTCGATGACTTCACTTTAGTAACGGGTATTGCTAATCCCAAGCCACTGGTGAATCATTTGAAGTCCTTGGATAAAAACTTTGACCATATGAAGTTTCCAGACCATCATGAGTTTTCCAGAAGTGAGCTAGAAGCCCTTCAAAAGCAATCTAAAATCCTGACTACTCAAAAGGATTATATGCGTTTGAAATCAAATTTGAAATCAGACCAATTGTTCTATATACCTATAGAAACACAAATTATTAACCAGCCAGAAAAACTTGAGAAGTACATAACTGACTTCTTATCTTGAGCTTTGAAATATTGTTTTAATAATTCAATTATTTGTTTGTGTAATATAATCTTTTAGTTAAATTTGCAACCTGAAATAAATTAGTAAAGACGTTACGATGAAAAAAGGAATACATCCAGAAAATTATAGATTAGTAGCATTTAAAGATATGTCTAACGATGATGTATTTTTAACTAAGTCTACAGCTCAAACTAAAGAAACTATCGAAGTAGATGGTAATGAATATCCTTTGATTAAGCTTGAGATCTCAAGAAGCTCTCATCCTTTCTACACAGGAAAAACCAAGCTTGTTGATAGTGCTGGACGTATTGATAAGTTTAAAAACAAGTACAAGAAATTTAAAAAGGAAGAAAAATAAGCTTAACCGCTATTTATATGTAAAAGCTTTCCATAACGGAAGGCTTTTTTTTTACCATAATTTCCTGAAATTTAAAAAGCCTTGAGATATAGGTCTCAAGGCTTTTAGATTTCAATATCCTGAGCATCCCCTTGAGCCTTTAGTAGCTCATCGTTGATTTTAGAGTCGTTTTCTTCAAGATATTTGGCTACTTTTTCAAATTCAGATTTCAAGCTGCTATCTTCATTTTGCTCAGCAAGAGCCTTAGCCCAATACAGTGCCAGATAAAAATGAGTACCTCTATTATCGATTTCATTTACTTTTCTCGATGGAGACTTATCATTCTTTAAATATTGACTATTTGCAGCATTCAATGTTTTAGCGATGACTTTTGCTTTTTCATTGTTAGTTTTATCAGCAATGTCTTCGATAGAGACTGCCAGAGCTAGAAATTCACCCAAAGAATCCCATCTTAAATGGCCTTCTTTTACAAATTGCTGTACGTGTTTTGGAGCAGATCCTCCAGCACCAGTTTCGTACAATCCTCCACCCGCAAGAAGCGGAACTATAGATAACATCTTTGCGCTAGTCCCTAATTCTAAAATTGGAAACAAGTCAGTAAGATAATCTCTGAGTACATTTCCTGTAACCGAAATAGTGTCTTTTCCAGCTTTTACTCTTTCAAGAGTGAACTGCATAGCGTCTTTGGGACTCAAGATTTGAACATCCAGTCCACTTAAATCATAATCTTTTAGATAGGTATTTACCTTTTTTATAAGATTGCTGTCATGTCCTCTTTTCTCGTCTAACCAAAATATAGCTGGGTTGCCTGTATTTTTTGCTCTTCTTACAGCAAGACCCACCCAGTCTTTTATTGGCAAGTCTTTGGTCTGACACATTCTCCAAATGTCTCCTTCCTCAACTTCATGAGACATCAATACACGCTCTTCTTGATCAATAACATCTACGCGTCCATCTTTAGGGATAATAAATGTTTTGTCATGAGATCCATATTCTTCAGCTTTTTTGGCCATCAGACCTACATTGGATACATTCCCCATGGTTTTAACATCAAAGGCGCCGTGTTTCTGACAAAAATCTATCACTTGTTGGTAGATACCAGCATAACTTCTGTCTGGAATTACCGCTTTCATGTCTTGAGTTTTATCGTGCTTATTCCACATTTTGCCACCTGATTTCATGGCGGCTGGCATCGAAGCATCAATGATCACATCACTAGGAACGTGTAAGTTGGTAATTCCTTTAGATGAATCTACCATTGCTAAATCTGCTTTCTTTTCATAAACGGCTTCAAGATCTTTTAAAATGGCATTCGATTTTTCTTCAGGAAGTTTTGATATCTTGTTGTAAACATCACCAAGTCCATTGGTAGGATCAACGCCAATCTTTTTGAATTCTGCATCGTACTTGTTGAAAACTTCTTCAAAAAAGACGGTAACAGCATGTCCAAAAATAACAGGGTCTGAAACCTTCATCATGGTAGCCTTTAAGTGAATAGAGAAAAGCACACATTTTTCTTTAGCATCTTTAATTTCTTCGGCAAGAAACTTCCTTAATGCTTTGGCGTTCATGACTGAAGCATCAATGACTTCGTTTTTTTCTAAAGGTGTGGACTCTTTTAGAATCGTTTGATTTCCATCCTTATCAAAATGAACGATTTTAACATCATTTTCTTTTTCTAGGATAACAGATTTTTCACTTCCGTAAAAATCACCATCAGACATGGCTGAAACATGGGATTTTGAATCCTCACTCCATTCGGCCAATTTATGAGGGTGCGCTTGTGCATATTCTTTTACGGGTTGAGCTACTCGACGATCTGAGTTACCTTCTCTTAATACAGGATTCACAGCACTACCAAGAACTTTTGCAAATCTTTTTTGAATTTTTTCTTCCTCTTCATTTTTTGGATTTTCAGGATAGTTAGGGATTTTATAACCCTTGTCTTGAAGTTCTTTAATGGCTGCTGTCAGCTGAGGAACAGAAGCGCTTATATTGGGTAGTTTTATAATGTTTGCTTCTGGAGTTTTGGCAAGCTTACCCAAGTAGGCAAGATTATCCTCAACTTTCTGATCATCGGTAAGATAATCGTTGAAATTAGCAAGAATTCTAGCAGCTAGAGATATATCTTTAGATTCTATGTTGATACCAGCGCTTTCGGTAAAGCGTCTTACAATTGGTAGGAATGAATATGTTGCTAAAGCTGGTGCTTCATCAGTTTTGGTGTAGATAATTTTAGTACTATGATCTCCCATATGTTATGTGTTGTTTTATGAATTGTTTATATGAAATTAAACCTCTCAAATATAAAGAAATAAGGCCGTATAGACCTTGCTTACAAGGTTATAAACCTGTTAAAAACAAAAAACCTTCTTTCGTAATTGAGAGAAGGTTTCTATGTTTTGAAAATTGAACTTAGTTCGTTCTTTTTTCTTTAATTCTTGCTTTTTTACCAGTAAGGTTTCTGAAATAATAAATTCTAGCACGTCTAACGCTACCTCTTTTATTGATTTCAATTTTTTGAATTGCAGGCATGTTGATAGGGAATATCTTTTCAACTCCTACTGTACCACTCATCTTACGAATGGTAAATGTCTTTGATGCGCCAGATCCTTTCACTTGTATAACAACCCCTTTAAAGAACTGTGTACGTGTTTTCTGACCTTCTTTGATTTCGTAGTAAACTGTGATAGTATCACCAGAAGAAAATTTTGGAAAATCTTTCTTTTCTACAAACTCGTCTTGAACAAACTTTACTAAATCCATTATATTTTAGTTTTTCTATTACCTAAACCAACATTCACGGATTTCGTCAGAGGTTGATTTAGAGATTGCAAAAGTAATCAAAAATAATAATTATGCAAGTAGGATACTTTATTCTTCCAATAAATCTGGTCTTCGGTCTTTGGTTCTTTGCAGTGCTTTGTCATCCCGCCAGTTGTCAATTTTCTTTTGATGTCCGCTTAGCAGAATTTCAGGAACCTCAAGACCTTTATAATTGGCGGGTCTTGTATAAATTGGAGGGGATAACAGGTTATCCTGAAAGGCATCTGTCAATGCAGAAGTCTCATTTCCTAAAACCCCTGGTATTAACCTTATGATTGAATCACAAAGAACAGCTGCAGCTAATTCTCCACCAGAAAGAACATAATCCCCAATAGATATTTCTTTGGTAATAAATAAATCCCTCACCCTCTGGTCTACACCTTTATAATGGCCACAAAGCATAATTAAGTTTCCCTTTAACGAGAGAGTGTTAGCCATGTTTTGATTAAGTACTTCGCCATCTGGTGTTAAATAGATTACTTCATCGTAATCTCTTTCAGATTTTAATTTTGAAATACACTTATCTATGGGCTCTACCATCATCACCATTCCTGCTCCGCCACCATATTGGTAATCGTCAATTTGTTTATAGTTTGAAGTGGTAAAGTCCCTCAGGTTATGAAAGTGAATTTCAACCAATCCTTTATCAATTGCTCTCTTAAGAATAGAGGCTTCAAAAGGACTTTTTAATAAATCTGGAACTACGGTGATGATATCAATTCTCATGTTAAACTTTTTTAAGGGTGAAGCTCAATAAGATACAGGCAACTAATAGCAATAGAAAAAACCATAACTGATAGGCTAAGCCAAAATATTCTGCGATCAAGCCAAAACTAGCTGCAACAATTGTAAATAAACCAATTAAGGTATTTGCTACAGAAACATAAGTGGGTCTTTCTTCTTCTGGCGAATAATCTATGATATATGTTTTTCGGCTTAATCTGGCTCCAGAATATGCGACACCATTAATGAATAAGACGGGCATGAAATAGAAAAAATTAAAGACTTCACTATCAAAATAAACAAATACCAGGGCATATAAAATACTTAAAATAGAAAGTGCAGCAGAAATCCGCATCAACTGTAAACTAGACTTATCCGCTAGTCGACCCCAAAATGGACTGCTTAGGATTTGAGCCAAACTGCCAATAATAATAATTACGCCAAGGTAATTCCATTTTTCCTGACTCACATCTTTAGCTAGTAGTATAAAAAATGGATTGAGCAGGGGAATAGCCATGAGTAAAGCTCTGGTGATGATAAAATTTCTGTAAGACGTATCTTTTCTTAAAAGTGAGGCTCCTGTTTTCAGTTCTTGGATAGGTGTTCTTCCTCCTTCTGTTGCACCAGAGTGTTCCTCTATTTTAGAAAAAATAATAGAGGCAACGATCCAAAGTATAGAAGCACTTGCAAACAATAGGACATAAAGCCATTTACTTTCTTCACCTCTTAAAAAGAAAACTAAAACTCCACCAGCAATCAAGGCTAAGGCTCCTCCGAAGGTAGATCTATAGCTTAGCATTTGTCCTCTTTCTCCTTTAGGTATAGTTTTGCCTGTAACGTCCTTGAAGCTTACTGAGCCAACCCCTGAAGCTATACTGAAAATCAATAATAAAACCACTATAGCATAACTCACTAAAACTTGATTTTCAATAACAAGAAGTAGGATAGATGAAATAAAGAGGCAAATACCTTGTGTAAGACCAGCGCCAACCCAATAGGGTTTTCTTTTTTCTTTTTCTCTAAGTTTTCCACTTACCAATAATTGGGGTAAGAGAGATCCTACGTCTTTAATAGGCACAAGCATTCCAATAAGAAAAAGAGGGGCACCTAAAAAACTCAAAATCCAGGGTAAAGTGAGCCCTGGACTTATTAATTTTTCGGCAAGTTTTGTGAGACTACCGTTGAAAATATTTAGAGTAAAATTTTTTGGAAGGTTGGTGCATTGAGAATCCGGGATAGACTCACAAATTCTGTTCTCGTCATCTTCTGTCAAAAACTCATAAAAACTCTCAACTTTAGACATTATTTTTGATTGCCCTTATTCAATTTTTGATTTTTATTCTTTTCGTCTTGAAGTTGTCTGCCTAATTTTTGCTGTTTCTCTAGAGCAATTCGCTTGTAGTTTTCGTAATCGGCATCAAGATTTTTAAGATTTTGCTTCGCCTCTTTTGTCAATAAATTACTTCTGTTGAATTTGAATATGAAAAACAACAATAGAGCTATTAAAACACCAATGATAGACCAAACCATGAGATTGTAGGCTGACTTGGTTAAAGACATCCCTAAAAACTGAATCTCATCCTTTTCACTTTGAAGATTCGTCAATTCGGTATTAAGACCTGAAACTTCTTTCTTCAGAGATTGAATTTGTTTGTCTTGAGACTGTATGCTGTCCTTTAATTCTGAAATTTCAGCAGTCAAAAGATCAAATTCTGAAAATACTTTTTTGATCGCTGCATTGATTTCCACTTTTTCAATCACTTTGTATTGTTGATAATTGTTAGATTCATCAACAACAGTTCTAAGATCTTCAATGGCTGAAGGGTCTTTAGCTTGTTCTACTTCTGAAGTATCTTGTGCAGAAGTTAAGATTGTGAAAAACAAAGCAACTATTAGAAAGTGTATAGATTTCATAAAACTAGAATTTACAGCAAAAGTATTTAAAATGCATGTAATAGGAAGTAAATTGAAAAATAAAAATCCTTAATTTCTTAAGGATTTTTTCTGTTCTAGTAATATGTAAATCGCCTTACATTGGAGACATATTTTGCAAGCCGTATGACTTGATGGCTATACCCAAACTCGTTATCGTACCATATGTAAAGAACGACAGAATTAGTGTTTTCATCTGTTATTGTAGCATGGCTATCAAATATAGCTGGAGCTGAAACCCCAACAATGTCTGATGAGACAAGCTCATTATCAATCGAGTATTTAATTTGCTCTACTAAGTCACCATTTAAGGCTGCTTCTTTTATTTTGGCGTTAAGTGCTTCTTTTGAAGTCTTTGTTTTTAGATTCAAATTTAAAATCGCTAAAGATCCATTGGGAACAGGAACCCTAATAGCATTGGAAGTTAATTTACCTTCCAGTTGAGGCAGTGCCTTTGCAACAGCTTTTCCAGCACCGGTTTCTGTAATGACCATGTTGAGTGCAGCAGCACGACCACGTCTGTATTTGCTGTGCATGTTGTCAACCAGGTTTTGATCGTTGGTGTATGCGTGTATGGTTTCTAAGTGGCCATGTTCAATTCCAAAATTATCTTCAATAGCTTTTAGGACTGGTGTTATGGCATTTGTTGTACAAGATGCTGCTGAGAAAATGGAGTGTTTTTTTATATCGTAATTTTTATGGTTCACCCCATGAACGATATTTGGAATGCCTTTTCCGGGAGCAGTCAACAAGACTTTATCTGCGCCTTTAGACTGAAGATGCCTGTTAAGGGCTTCCTGATCTCTAAAAGCGCCGGTATTATCAATTATCAATGCTTTATTGATGCCATATATGGTATAATCAATGTCTTCTGGTTTATTAGCAGAAATCATCTTGACAGTGGTATCATTTATAATCAAAGCTGAATTTTCAACATCAATTTGTACCGTACCATTAAAATCGGCGTGAATAGAATCGTTTTTAAGTAATGAAGCCCTTTTTTCTAAAGCTTCTTGATTAAGTTCTCCTCTGGTAACAATGGCTCTAAGTCTCAATTGATTCCCTTTTCCAGTTTTCGCCATCAATTCTCTGGCGATAAGGCGACCAATTCTACCAAAACCGTAAAGCACTACATCTTTAGGAGTAATTGAATTGAAATCTTCTGCCTTTTTGAGTTTATTGGAAAGGAAACTCATCACATTTTGATCTTTATTTCCGTTTTGAAGATATTCAAACGTGAGTTTCCCAATATCCAACTTGGACGGTGGGAGGTTTAGATTTTTGATGCCTTCTGCAACTTCCGTAGAATCGAAAATGGAAATGGGTTTGTCCACAAATCTTCCTGCATACTCATGAAGTTTCAAGATTTCACCCACGTTTTTGTTGATAAGTGAATTTCTAAACAAAACGAGTTCGATAGATTTTTCATACCAAAGGTCGTTAACGATACTAATAAACTTTACCGAGTCCCGACGTCTGTCGGCTTGGAAGGAAAGTTCTTTTTCATAAACTTGAGATGGATTCATTACGAAGTATAATTTTAAAAATTTTCGGCAAAAGTAAAAAACTCAAACGTTTTCGTAGGCTTTTTTCAAGAATAAAACACGTAAGTGAGTGCTCTTTTTTGAGTCTGAAGGTTGCCTGGGTTTTTATTTAAAAAAAATTGTTAATATTTCTAGAGATAGGTATTGTCAATCAGAAAATTCAAAATACTTTTGCAAATTTTAATCAGACTATAAATAACTAATAATGACAGAGTTAATCGCTTTTGGAATTTTATCCTTTACTACCTTTTTTACTATTATCAATCCATTGGGAGTAATGCCTATTTTCATGACGATGACATCCGACTTGGATCAGGCTAGCAGAAAATCTACTGCCAAAAAAGCGATTATAGCTTCTTTTGTAACGATCATCATTTTCGCCTTTACAGGTCAGATTTTATTTAAATTTTTTGGGATTTCTGTGAATAGTTTTCGAGTCGTTGGGGGAATCATTTTCTTTTTGATGGGGATGGACATGCTACAAGCCAGACTTGGTAAAGTAAAAGTCCAGGAAGCAGAGATCAAAACTTATGTCAACGATATTTCTATCACTCCACTGGCAATCCCAATGATTTGTGGGCCTGGCGCCATCACCAATGCGATTGTAATGATGGAAGATGCTCAATCTGTTGAAATGCAAGCCGTTCTTATTGGTGCTATTATCCTGGTGATGGGTCTTACCTTGGCCATACTGCTAAGTGCTGGAAAAATTATAAAACTCCTCGGACAAACGGGGAATAATGTGTTGATGAGATTGATGGGTCTTATTATAATGGTCATCGCCATCGAATTCTTCCTATCTGGCTTCAAACCTATTTTTCAGGATATTATAGCAGGTCGTTAGCATGTCTGTATTTAGTTGAACTGGACATCGATAGTCAAATATTAAATTATTATCTCTTCGAGCCCCCTGTAAATTTTGGAATTTCATTTGATATATAGTGACGATTAATATATGTTTTAGCATCGAGCGGAGTCGAGATGTGGTTGGTTCTCGACACAGTTTATCCAGAGCGATAGCCGAAGGGGTCGAACTTAAACAAAACAGTTTGAATATCAGTAATTTATACTAAAACTTCGTTGGTAGCGCAGTCGAGAAGTTCTAATGATCAACGTCTTTAAATTAGGATTCGACTATGCTCAATCTAACAAATCTTTAATAAGCCACTTTCACAAAAAGGCCTTGATCGTCTACATTATTTTCATCTTCTACAAATCGTAGTCCTAATAAATCGCTTTTTGAATTAGCCACGCATAGCACCATGGCATCCAGAATATCATCTGGCTTTACTTTCGATTTCAGATACTTTTCTGTAATGCTGTGATAGAGTTTTTTAAACTCTGAATCATGTTTAAGAAGTAATTCGAATCGTTCCTGGAACCCTTCTTGAGTTGACTTTTTAGATTGAATGACCTCCGAATCTTTCAAATATTTAAAGCAGATTTCTGGATGACTTTCGTAAATTTCTAAATCTTCAGTTTTGGATTTCAAGAATTGATCTACTTCTTTAATTTTTTTTGAAATATTGTAACTCTGTATGGAAATACTTTTTCCCAGAATTTCTTTATTTATCGCTCTGGCTTGGTCGTAATCGGCAGCATAAATTGCCTTCCTACAGGCTGGGGTAAAAATCGTAGAAGATCTGTTGCCTAGCTCTTTTCTCAATTTAAACTCGATGGATCTTGTGAATTTTTTGGAGGATAGCCCGATAGGAATATCAATGAAAATCCTATCTAAGTCTGGATGTAATTCTATCAATTCGTCAATTGATTCTACCGCTTCAAATGAGAGTTTATTATGTTCATAAAGAATGACAATCCATCCCAGTGGGCAAGAATCTATTCCAGCTACTTTCATGTTTGAATACTTTAGGTGAACGAAACTTACGACTTTTATTAGAAAACATTTAAGCTCTACCCAACTTAGTGCCGGGCATTAATTCAGCTTCAACTTAAAGATAACTGCTTTAGCTTTTCAAAGCTATTTCACAAAACTGACTGCCTTCCTTGCAAGGCAGGATCAGAATAAAAAAAGCCGATACATTGCTATATCGGCTTGATTTTAAGTCAATTTATAAATTTAAATATGTAGAGCTCTGTCGCCAGTCGCCGCAAGAGCAGCTTCTTTTACAGCTTCTGCATAAGTTGGGTGAGCGTGGCTCATTCTTGCAATATCCTCGGCACTTGCACGGAATTCCATAGCGGTTACTGCTTCTGCGATAAGATCTGCAACCCTAGCACCAACCATGTGAACGCCAAGAACTTCGTCGGTCTTCTTGTCTGAAAATATTTTCACAAATCCATCCACATCGCCACTAGCTCTGGATCGTCCCAAGGCACGCATAGGGAATTTTCCAGTGTTAAATTCGATGTTTTCATCTTTAAGTTGGTCTTCATTTTTTCCTACTGAAGCAACCTCAGGCCATGTGTAAACTACGTTTGGGATCAAGTTATAATCAATATGTGGCTTTTGCCCTGCGATAACTTCAGCTACAAAAGTGCCTTCTTCTTCAGCCTTGTGAGCTAGCATTAAGCCTTCAATAACATCGCCAATCGCATAAATGTTAGAGGCAGAAGTCTGAAGCTTCTCATTCACTTTTATTTTACCGTTATCTTTTATGTCGACACCGGCCTTATCAGCATTTAAGCCATCTGTGTAAGGTCTACGACCTACTGAAACCAGACAGTAATCGCCCTTAAATTCTACTTCTTTTCCATTTTTATCATCTGCTTTTACAATGACTTCATCGCCTTTGCGCTCTACAGATTTTACTTTGTGAGAAAGCATGAATTTTGCCTTTTGCTTTTTCATGGCTTTCATCAATTCCTTGCTCTGGTCTTTGTCCATCCCAGGAATGATTCGGTCCATATATTCAATAACCGTAACTTCAGCTCCAAGTCTTTTGTAAACCTGTCCCAATTCAAGTCCAATTACTCCACCACCTATCATGATAAGGTGTTTTGGAATTTCTTTTAAAGACAGAGCCTCAGTTGAGGTAATGATTCTCTCCTTATCTATGTCAATAAAAGGAAGGCTAGAAGGTTTGCTACCAGTAGCAATAATAGTATTTTTAGCCTCAATTTCAGTTTCTTTACCGTCATTATCGGTAACGATGATATGGGTTTTATCTTTAAAAGATCCAACTCCTTGTAAAGACTCAATATCGTTTTTATCCATTAAGAAATCAATCCCTTTAGTCGTTTGATCGACAACACCAGACTTACGTTTCATCATGTTTTCCAGGTTGACTTTTACATCGCCTGAAATATCAATACCGTGTTCTTCAAAATTTTTGATAGCATCCTCATAATGGTGAGAGGAATCCAATAATGCTTTGGATGGAATGCAACCTACATTAAGACAAGTTCCTCCTTTGGTTGCATACTTTTCAATTATAACAGTTTTTAAACCTAATTGGGCACAACGTATTGCTGCTACATATCCTCCAGGTCCAGAGCCGATGACGGCTACATCGTATGTGTTCATAAAACGAATTTTAATTTCTAAAATAAAGTATTACAAATTTACACCTTCTATCACAAAGGGCAATTGAATCCCTTGAAATCCTTGTTAAATTCTTAGTTAGTTTTCATTTGAACTCTTTTGCGCTAAAAAAGAGTTCCTTAGGAACAGAAGTGGATTTATTGGATAAGTTAGTTTTTTTGATAATGCCCTCTTAGAAAAGAATGTTTTGTGGTATAGCCCTACATAAAACTCAAGCTTTGTTTTGTAAAATATATTACAAAATTGTAACATTACGTCGATTTTAAATCCTTGATATGAGTGATTCCTTGAATGCTTCTGAAGAAGAACTATCCAACTCTAAAATAAGACTAAGTATTTGGCAAGCTTTAATTCCCGTGATAGCCCTTATAGGGATGTTGGCTTATAATGTCTTCGTTTATGGCGATGATTCACTTAATGGCTCTAATCAGTTTATCTTACTTATGGGAGCTGCAGTGGCAGCAATTGTAGGTGTTTCCAAGGGTGCCAAGTTTGAAACGATGATTGAAGATGTAGCTAAGAACGTGAAATCTACCACCGAGCCTATTTTGATTTTGCTGATGGTAGGTGCACTAGCCGGGACTTGGCTTTTAAGCGGTATTATTCCAACCATGATTTATTATGGATTACAAATCTTAAATCCCACTATATTTCTAGCTGCATGCGTCGTAATTTGTTCGGTTATATCCATAGCAACAGGAAGTAGCTGGACCACCTCTGCAACAGTAGGTATTGCTTTAATTGGTATAGCTGAAGCGCTTGGGGTATCTGTAGGGATGACTGCAGGGGCAGTTCTCTCTGGAGGTTATTTTGGTGACAAATTATCTCCTATGAGTGACACTACAAATTTAGCTCCAGCAATGGCTGGTACAGATTTGTTTACACACATTAGATATATGACAATTACCACTGTCCCCACTATTATTGTGACTTTAATTGTATTCATCATTATAGGTTTAAATCTGGATACGTCAGGTCAAACCAATCCCAACGAAATTCTAGGGAGTATAGAATCTTCCTTTAATGTATCCGGATGGCTATTTGTAGTTCCGGTTTTAGTTATTATCTTAATTGTAAAGAAAACTCCGCCTTTAATTGCTCTACTTTTAGGTACACTCCTGGCTGCTGTAGCAGCTTTAGTCTTTCAACCTGAGCTGGTAAAAATGATCGGAGGAGGAGAAGTGCTTACTTTTGAAACGGCCTATCGTGGAATCATAGACTCGATTACTGTAAGTATTTCTATTCCTACAGAAAATGAGTCTTTACAAGATTTGTTTTCTGCAGGGGGCATGTATGGAATGCTAGGAACCATTTGGTTGATTATTTGTGCCATGGTTTTTGGTGGAATTATGGATGCTATTGGAGCTTTAGAACGAATAAGCGAAGCTTTGTTAAAGCTATTTACGTCTACGTTTGGTTTGTTTTTCAGTACGGTTTCGAGTTGTTTGGCCTTAAATCTGACTGCATCCGACCAATACCTGGCCATTGTTGTGCCAGGAAAGATGTTTGCAAAAGCATATGAGAAGAAGGGACTGGCTCCCGAAAATTTGAGTCGAACCCTGGAAGATTCTGGAACAGTAACTTCAGTATTGATTCCATGGAATACTTGCGGCGCTTATCATAGCGGAGTTTTAGGAGTACCAGTGGTTGATTACTTTTTCTATGCCATATTCAATTACTTAAGCCCATTTGTAACTTTGGTCTTCGCTGCCTTCAATATCAAGATAAGAAAATTGACAAAAAAGTAAATTATGAAATTAGATATATTGGCTATTGGTGCTCATCCAGATGATGTGGAACTGAGTTGTTCTGGAACCATAGCTAAAGAAATAAGCAACGGTAAGAAAGTTGGAATTCTGGATCTGACACGTGGCGAACTAGGAACGCGTGGTACTGCTGAAACCCGAGATGCAGAAGCTGAAAAAGCTGCGGAAATCCTTGGTGTGAGCATGAGAAAAAACCTTGAGTTTAGCGATGGTTTTTTTACAAATAATACGGCTCATCAACTAGAAATCATCAAAGTTATTAGAAAATACAGGCCCGATGTGATTTTATGTAATGCGATAAGAGACCGACATATAGATCATGGAAAAGGGAGTCAGCTTGTAAGTGATTCCTGTTTTTTGAGTGGCTTAAAGAAAATTGAAACCATTTGTGAGGGGAATACTCAAAAGGAGTGGAGGCCAAAATTGGTTTACCACTATATTCAATGGTATGAAATAGAACCTGATGTGGTAGTGGATATCACAGGCTTTATGGATAAGAAGCTAGCCTGTGTTAAAGCTTATAAAACTCAGTTTTATGATACCCAAAGCAAAGAACCCGAAACACCTATTTCGAGTTCAAACTTTTTTGACAGCATTACCTACAGAGCTAGAAATCTCGGAAGAATTATCGGAACTGAACATGCAGAAGGATTCACCGTGGAGCGTTATCCAGCTGTAAATTCTATATTTGATTTAATATAGAAAGCGTCTTTTTCAAGTTTTAAAGCCCTGATTGAAATTTTAAATCAGGGTTTTTTGATTATCCAATCTTGTATTGTTTTTGTTTTTTTAAAATTCATTTATAATATGTTGCTAAATTGATATATTTATGCAAAATAAATATATATGAAATTTTGTCCGCAATGTCAATCAGATAAAATTGTTAAAAGTGGTATTGTAAACGACCGTCAACGCTACAAGTGCAAATCTTGTAATTACTTTTTTACAGTGAATAAGCTGGGGAAGAAGATCGATCAATACTATGTAACCAAAGCTTTGCAGCTTTATTTGGAAGGCTTAACTTATCGTGAAATCGAGCGGATTTTAGGGATTTCTCATGTGAGTGTGATGAACTGGGTTAAGAAGTACAATATACAGAAGGTTGAAAATACAGATATGCATCCCACCTACAAGATATTAAGTCAGAGTGAGCTTGGCCAGTATTTTTCCTCTTCAGAAAATACCAAAGGTTCTGGAATGATTGTTACTGAACTTGGTGATAAATTTATGGTCATCAAATGGGAACGGTTTAAAGATTAGATATACTCTTTACACAAATATATATTGTATTTTATTTAACAAATAAATTGATTGAAGTTCGTTTCAAGTTATCAGTAAGGAATACTGTAAAAAATTAAAAACTTGTTACGAGATGAGACATTATATTACATTTTTAGTATTAATTATCGCGTTATCTAGTAATAATGCTTTTTCTCAAGGGTCACCTTATTATAAAGGAGGCTTCAAAATAAAGTTTGAAGACAACGATAATAAGTACATCAGAATTTTAACCTGGGTTCAAGCCCAGGCCAATTATTCGGATTCTCGACCAGAAGACCAAGCGGATGTTTCTTTTCAATTAAGAAGAGCAAGGCTGCTGGTTTATGGTCAAATCACTAAAGATTTTCTTGTTTTAACTCACATTGGCATCAACAGTTTAAATGCTACCAATATGGATCCAGTTGGTGCAGATGGTGCTCCTCAAGTTTTTATGCACGATGCCTGGGCACAGTATAATGTAACAGAACAGCATGTTTTAGGTGGTGGACTGCATTACTGGAATGGTTTATCAAGATTAAATTCACAA
This sequence comes from uncultured Mesohalobacter sp., assembly GCA_964577705.1. Classification (GTDB taxonomy): domain Bacteria; phylum Bacteroidota; class Bacteroidia; order Flavobacteriales; family Flavobacteriaceae; genus Psychroflexus. Next base: position 47,389 of record CAZOAD010000007.1, on the reverse strand, counting down.
GGTACACTTAACTTGATGACCTTGGACAATAATCGAGCGTCCTGGGCCACTTTAGGACTTACAGATCAATTTGCAAGACATATTGGAATCTTTGCCAAAGGTAATTTTGGAAAGCTTCAATATAATGTTGCCATCAACGAAGCCCTAATAAATAGTCTCGATGCTAGATCCCTTTCGAGTACTAGTGCAACATATCAAGGAGCCAATCTTCTTGGTACAGCCGAAGCTGGTAAAACTTATACGGGATATTTCGCTTATAATTTTTTCAACCTGGAAAGTAATTTTCTTCCTTATAAGGTGGGAACTTATTTGGGTACACAACGCATATTTAATATTGGTGCTGGTTTTTTTCATCACCCCAATGGCTCCGTTATACTTGATAATGATCAACCTACAGGAGAAAATGTAAATCTCTTTGCAGCCGATGTTTTTTACGACACGCCAGTTGGGAGTAATGGTTCTTCTTTAACGGGTTATGCTGTATTTCAGTCCAATGACTACGGAACTAATTACCTTTTGGGACCTTATTCTTCAGGAGAAATGCTGTACGCTCATCTTGGATATTTGTTGCCAAAATCTATTTCCTCTACTCGAATTCAGCCTTATACATCTTACAACCATACTTTTATAGATGCCTCCAATCAAGATAGAACAATATTTGGACTGGGTATCAATGCCTATTTGAATGGTCATAATTCAAAGTTAACCTTGGAATTTCAGAATGAGCGTTTTTTAGGACAAACTACCAATAGAATTAATTTGCAAGCAATGATATACCTATAAATCTTAAAACAATGAAAAACAAAGACAAAAACGCAGTAGCCTACTGGAAAGAAAATGTGAGGTATTTATACATACTCCTCAGTATTTGGTTTTCAGTCTCTTATGGAGCAGGAATTCTTTTTAAGGACTGGCTCGATCAATTTACTTTGGGAGGATTTAAACTCGGGTTTTGGTTCGCACAACAAGGTTCAATTTATGTATTCGTAATTCTCATTTTCGTGTACGTAAGATTGATGAATAAACTGGATAAAAAATACGGATACGACGAATAAAAAACCAAAACTATGGATGCTCAACTATTAACTTATATTATTGTAGGTGCCTCATTTGCACTTTACATCGGAATTGCCATCTGGTCTCGTGCTGGATCTACTAAGGATTTTTATGTTGCAGGAGGTGGCGTTGGTCCAATCGCTAACGGAATGGCTACTGCTGCAGACTGGATGTCTGCTGCCTCTTTCATTTCGATGGCAGGTATTATAGCTTTTATGGGCTATGATGGTGCTACATACCTGATGGGGTGGACTGGTGGCTATGTGCTTCTAGCTCTATTGTTGGCGCCCTACCTCAGAAAATTTGGAAAGTTTACAGTTCCCGATTTTATTGGTGACCGATATTACTCAAAGACCGCTAGAATTGTTGCCGTTTTTTGTGCGCTTATTGTATCCTTTACATATGTAGCTGGTCAAATGCGTGGGGTAGGCGTCGTATTTTCAAGATTTTTGGAAGTAGAAATTAATACCGGAGTTTACATCGGGATGGTGATTGTTCTTTTTTATGCCGTTTTAGGAGGAATGAAAGGTATCACTTATACTCAGGTGGCTCAGTACTGCGTGTTGATTTTTGCCTTTATGGTTCCAGCTATTTTTATATCTATTCAACTTACTGGAAATCCAATCCCTATGTTAGGTATGGGAGATACTGTAGTTAGCCAACCAGATGTATATCTTTTAGATAAGTTAGATGGGCTAAGTCAAGAGTTAGGCTTTAATAAATATACAGATGGCTCCAAAAGTATGATTGATGTTATAGCTATTACTTTAGCACTTATGGTAGGAACTGCAGGACTCCCTCATGTCATTGTAAGATTTTTCACAGTGAAAAGAGTAAAAGATGCAAGAAAATCTGCTGGTTATGCCTTGCTGTTTATCGCAATACTTTACATCACCGCTCCTGCTGTATCTGTTTTTTCAAAACTTAACCTGATCGATACGGTTAGTGAAAAGCCTTATGAAGAATTACCAGAGTGGTTTACCAATTGGGAGAGTTTAGGATTAATAGGCTGGGCCGATAAAAACAATGATGGTAAAATTCAATATTTAGGACCAAATAAAAATGGGGGTAAAGCAATTGATGGGAAAACTCCTGAATTTGCCGAAGGTACATTGGGAAATAGTGGAGAGCGAATAGTAACTAATCCATCAGATAATGCTAACGAACTCTATGTAGACAATGACATTATGGTGATGGCTAATCCTGAAATTGCAGAATTACCAAATTGGGTAATTGCTCTGGTAGCTGCTGGATGTTTGGCTGCAGCGCTTTCTACAGCTGCAGGATTGCTTTTAGTGATTTCATCGTCTGTTTCACATGACTTGATCAAGAAAATAATAAAGCCAAGCATTAGCGATAAAGGAGAATTAATAGCTGCTCGTCTTTCGGCAACTGGAGCAGTAGTTATTGCCGGTTATTTCGGGATTAACCCTCCAGGTTTTGTAGCGGCAGTAGTTGCGCTAGCTTTTGGTCTCGCGGCTGCCTCGTTTTTCCCAGCAATTGTGTTGGGTATATTCTATAAAAAAATGAACAGAGAAGGAGCTGTTTCAGGTATGATTGTAGGGGTATGTTTGATGTTATTCTATATGCTGAAATTCAAATTTGATCTCTTTGGTGGTGGTACTGAAAAAGACTGGTGGTTTGGAGTTTCTCCAGAAGGTTTCGGGTCTATTGCTATGATTGTAAACTTTGTGGTTTCACTTATCGTTTGCCAATTCACCAAAGAAACACCTCAGGACGTTCAGGAGATTGTTGAAAACATAAGAATACCAAGCGGAGCAGGAGAAGCTACTGAGCATTAATTTAATTCATTAATTCAAAAGAGAGTGGGAACTAAGTACTCACTCTCTTCTGAATTTTAATTAATTTCAAGATCTAATATTAAGAAATGAAAAAAAGACATCAACAAAAACTTATTTTTTTGAGCTTTGGGTTGATCTTGTTGTTCAATGTACCATTGATTTTTGCATTTAACCAGGTTTCTTCGGTACTGGGGTTTCCGTTGTTATATTTCTTTATTTTCATCATTTGGGCGCTAGGCATAAGTATTTCCTTTTTAATTCTTAAAAAATATTCAGATTAATGAGTAAAATTGGGCTTATAGCACTCATTTTTATCTACTTGGGAATTTTGTTCCTCATCGCCTTTTTTGCTGAAAAAAATAAAGGATCAAAACTGGTGACTCATCCAGCTGTTTATGCACTCTCGCTTGCTGTCTATTGCTCAGCGTGGACCTATTATGGCAGCGTTGGTATGGCCGCAAAATCTGGAGTAGAATTTCTTACTATTTATTTAGGCCCAATTATAGCCGCTCCTCTATGGATTGTTGTACTGAAAAAAATAATTCAATTGTCTAAGGTTTACAATGTTTCCAGCATAGCAGATTTTATTTCTCTTCGGTATGGCAACAGTAGATCTCTTGGAGCAATAGTTACTATTGTATGTGCTGCCAGCATTATTCCTTATATCTCTCTTCAGTTAAAAGCCATTTCTGAAACATTTGAAATTGTCACTACTTCCTCTTTAGGAATTGAAGGTTCTTCTGTAATTACAGATTCCACATTTTACATTGCCTTGATTTTAGCAATATTTGCTTCATTTTTTGGGACCCTATCTTTAGATGCCTCCAAAAATAGAACTGGAGTGATGTTTTCTGTCGCAGCTGAATCTGTCATGAAACTGACTTTTTTCCTCATAGTGGGGATTTATGTGACTTTTTATGTGTTCGATGGCACTTCAGATATTTATGAGCAGGCAAGTCTCAGTTTAGATGTAAAGCAGTTGAGTACACTAAGTGGATTAAGTGGAGGAATCAACTGGTATTTTAGTATTGCACTCTCATTTTTAGCCATTTTTTTATTACCACGCCAATTCCAAACATCGGTTGTTGAATTCAGTAACCGAAAACAGCTTAAAACTTCAATTTGGCTATTCCCGCTTTATTTGTTACTCTTTAACGTCTTTGTAATTTTTATAGCCTGGGGAGGCTTATTGATTCTGGGAGAGCAAGCCAACGCAGATTATTTTACTCTACTTATTCCTTTGCATTTCAACGATCATTGGCTAGCAGTTATGGTTTTTCTGGGAGGTCTTTCAGCAGTAATTTCTATGGTGGTAGTTTCTACAGTAGCGCTTTCTACAATGCTCAGTAACAATCTTATCATCCCTTATGGATTTATCAAAACCTTTACTAAAAGAAAATCATTCAATAATGAAAAAACGATCAAAAACATAAGGAGAGTAAGTGTTTTTAGTTCGATAATTCTGGCTTATTTACTTTATGCGTCATTCAATCCAGAGGTGTCTTTATTTTCGATTGGACTCATTTCATTTTTGATTATCGCTCAATTAGCGCCAAGTTTTTTCATTGGCATGTTTTGGAATCGAGGCTCTGCTCTAGGTTCTAAAGTTGGGATTAGTTTAGGAATGTGTATGATCGTATTCACGTATTTACTTCCATTTTTTACTGAAAATGTGTTTAGTAATAATCAGTTTGTAACCAATGGACTGTTTGGAAATAGCCTGCTTAAACCTTATACGCTTTTTGGTATAGATTTCTTAAATCCTGTAAACCATGCTTTGTACTGGAGTTTACTATTGAATACCGGGGCTTATCTAATTTTGTCTGTCATCAAAAAAGGAAACTACAGAGAGCGTAATTACGGTGAAATGTTTGTAAACACAGAGAAGGTTGTTGAGCTTAAAGAAAATGCTTACGTCTGGAAAGGGGAAGCTTACGTTGAGGATATTCAAAATATATTGGTTCGTTTCCTTGGACAAGTGAAAGCAGAAAAAGCCTTGCGCGTTTTTAGAAAACGCTATGCCGTAAATCCAGAGGATAAACTTGCAGATGCGAGATTTATTAATTTTTCGGAACGCTTACTTACTGGAGCAGTGGGGAGCGCCTCTGCAAAAATTTTAATTTCTAATGTGGCCAAAGAGAAGCCCGTATCATTGGTTGAAGTCCTTAAAATTCTTGAAGAAAACAGAGAAACCATATCAGTTAATAAGTCACTGGAAGAACAATCTCAAAAATTAATCAAACTGACTTCAGAACTGAAGTTGGCCAATGAAGAGCTCAAAATTCAAGATCAGCTAAAAGATGACTTTCTAGATACGGTGGCTCATGAACTCAAAACGCCAATTACGTCCATCAAAGCCAGTTCGGAAGTTCTTTCGGAAGGAGAGGAGATGCCGATGGAACTAAAGCAGAAATTTTTAGGCAATATTATTCAAGATACAGAACGCTTAAATGTTTTGATCAATGATATCCTAGATCTTGAAAAAATGGCATCTGGGAGAGACGAATTGACCTTGAAGTCTCAAAGCTTGAATGCTTGTATTGAAGATGCTATTCATGGGATTAGCAGCATAGCCGAAAGAAAAAACATAGAGGTGAGTTTCAATTCTAACCCCAGTGTTAGAATCGAATTTGATTATAGTAAAATGTTACAAGTTTTTACTAATTTACTCTCCAATGCATTAAAATTTGTTCCAGATAAGAACGGAACCATAACAGTCTTTCTGGAGGAAAATTCAGAAGAAATCTTATGTATTATAAAGGATAATGGCAAGGGAATTCCAGAAGAAGATATTCATTTGATTTTCAAAAAGTTTTATCAATCCAAGAATCAAACCTTTAAAAAACCGATTGGAAGTGGTTTTGGACTAGCGATTTGCAAACAAATTGTAGAGATGCATAAAGGTGAAATATATGCGGAATCCAATGTAAGTGTTGGTGCTGAAATGATTGTTAAATTACCAAAACGAGACCTATGAAAAAGATTCTAGTTGTAGATGATGAGCCTAATATTATAATGGCTGTAGAATACACGTTGAGAAAAAATGGTTATGAGGTATTTATTGCTAGAGATGGTGAAGAAGCGATTGCACTTGCAGAAAAACTGGAGCCTGACTTGGTCATTCTGGACATCATGATGCCTAAAGTGGATGGCTACGAAGTTTTACAACATCTGAAACAGCATAAAACTCTAAAGGAAACAACACAAACTGTTATAATAAGTGCTAAACAGAAAGAAAGCGATATAGATAAAGCCATGACTCTCGGTGCTAAAGCCTACATCAAAAAACCGTTTTCTATGAAAAAACTTCTTAGCACTGTAAGTGAATTAATAATACAAAAATCTTAAAAATACACAGTTATGAATTATAAAGAAGCTTATCAAAAAAGTATTGAACAACCAGAGGAATTTTGGATGCAAGAGTCCAAGAACATCAAGTGGTTTAAAGCACCAACTGTAGCAATGGAGCAAACTTCTGAAGGTATTTACCATTGGTTCCCAGATGGTGAAACCAACTTAAGTTACTTGTGCATAGATCAACATGTAGAAGATGGGTACGGCGATGAATTGGCACTTATCTACGACTCTGCGGTAAGGCAAAAACAGGTGAAATATACCTATAACGAGGTTTTAGAAAAAGTATCTAAACTCGCAGGAGGACTCAGGGAACTGGGTGTAGAGAAAGGAGACCGGGTCATTATTTATATGCCGATGATTTCTCACTCCTTGTTTAGTATGTTAGCCTGTGCCAGAATAGGAGCCATACATTCGGTGGTTTTTGGAGGCTTTGCACCAGATGAATTGGCGATGAGAATTGATGATGCAAAACCAAAAGTCATCATTACCGCTACATCAGGAATTGAAGTGGATAGACTTATTGCTTACAAGTCTATGGTGGATGAAGCTATTGAAAAGGCTATCCATAAGGTTGAAAAAGTGGTAGTTTTCAATAGAAAGCTGGGGGTAGAATTTGAACAAAAACCTTACGATATTGATTATTTATCACTGCTTGAAAAAGCCAAACCGGCAGATGCAGTGCCTTTAAAATCCAAAGATCCGTCTTATATCTTATATACTTCAGGAACAACAGGATCTCCAAAAGGGGTAGTGAGAGATACAGGTGGCTATGCCGTTGGTCTCAAATATTCGATGAAAAATATCTATGGGACTCAGCCTGGCGATACCTTTTGGGCTGCATCCGATGTGGGTTGGGTTGTAGGTCATAGTTATATTGTGTATGCTCCAATGATACAAAGAAATACAACGATTATCTATGAAGGCAAACCCATAAAGACACCAGATGCTGGAGCCTTTTGGAGGGTGATTGAAGACCATAAAGTAAATGTAATGTTCACAGCTCCAACTGCATTCAGAGCTATAAAAAAAGAAGATCCGGAAGGAAAGTTTATCAAAAAGTATGATATTTCTTCACTTAAGTATCAATTTTTAGCGGGTGAGCGTTGTGATGAAACTACTTTGAAATGGGCAGAAAAACATTTAAAAATTCCTGTTATTGACCATTGGTGGCAAACAGAATCTGGTTGGCCTATTGTGGCTAACTACATGGGTATGGATGCTTTACCAGTTATACCAGGATCTGCAGGGAAACCAGTCCCAGGCTATAACCTTCAAGTTCTCTCCGAAGATGGAGAGGTTTTGCCAGCAAATACTGAAGGTTACATTTGTTCCAAATTACCTCTGCCCCCTGGTTTCATGCAAACCCTATGGAAGAATCATGAACGTTATAAAAACGGCTATTTGAGTAAGTTCCCAGGATACTACTTCTCTGGCGATGGCGGTTATATCGATAAGGAGGGCTACGTTTTTATAACAGGAAGAATAGATGATGTGATCAACGTTTCCGGGCATAGGCTTTCTACAGCAGCTTTAGAAGAAGTGGTGTCTCAGCACCCTTCTGTTGCTGAATGTGCTGTAGTTGGACTTCATGATGAATTGAAAGGTGAAGTTCCCTTGGCCATCGTAGTTCCAAAAACTGGCGAAGAAAACTACGAGTCTTATAAAATGGAAACTGAAATCATTCAACTTGTCAGAGATAAAATTGGTCCCATTGCTGCCTTGAAAAACGTAGTTATGGTGAAAAGACTCCCCAAAACGCGAAGTGGTAAGACTTTGCGAAGAACCTTAAGAAAACTTGTAGCTGGCGAGCCTTATAGTTTACCGTCAACTATTGAAGATCCAATGGTGATCAGTGAAATAATTGAAACCTTCAGTCAGCAAAAAATTGGGGCATTTAGTACCAATAAAAATCAGGTGACACAATCTTTAAAGGCATTAACCAAAAGTTACTACAACATCGATTCGCTGGCGAAGTATATGGATGTGTATAGAATATCTCAAAACGACCCAGAAAACTTCTGGAGCACCATTGCAGAGCGTAATTTTCAATGGAGAAAAAAATGGGATACCGTATTGAAATGGGATCCTGAAGAAGCCAAGGCAACTTGGTTTGAAGGCGCCCAACTTAACATCACTGAAAATGCTATTGACAGGCATTTGAATATAAGAGGCAATAAAACAGCCATCATTTGGGAACCCAATAATCCTGACGAAGAAGCACTTCACATTAGTTATGCTGAGTTATCAAAGCGAGTGAATAAGATGGCAAATGTGATGAAGAAAAACGGTATTCAGAAGGGAGATCGAGTTTGCATTTACCTACCCATGATACCAGAATTGGCGATTGCTACCTTAGCTTGTGCGAGGACAGGAGCGGTGCATTCTGTCGTTTTTGCCGGGTTTTCAGCTTCAGCCTTAGCCTCAAGGATAAATGACTCCGACTGTAAAATGGTGATTACTTCAGATGGATCTTACAGAGGATCCAAAAGCATTGATTTGAAAGGCATCGTCGATGAAGCTTTGGAAAGTACACCTTCAGTAGAATGTGTGCTGGTGGCTAAACGCACTTTTTCAAAAATTGAAATGGTTGAAAATCGTGACCTTTGGTTACATGAAGAATTAAAGCAAGTCGATGACAAATGTGAGGCAGAAGTAATGGATGCGGAAGACATGCTTTTCATTTTGTATACTTCCGGTTCTACTGGAACACCTAAAGGTATGGTTCATACCACCGCTGGATATATGGTGTATACCGCTTTTTCTTTCAAAAATGTATTTCAATATCAAGAAAATGATGTCTACTGGTGTACAGCAGATATCGGTTGGATTACCGGACACTCCTACATTGTCTACGGACCTCTTCTCAATGGAGCAACTACATTGATGTTTGAAGGTGTCCCCTCTTATCCAGATTATGGCAGGTTTTGGGATATTGTAGACAAGTACAAAGTTAACCAGTTTTATACTGCTCCAACAGCTATTCGAGCTCTTGCAAAACAGGATATTGAATTTGTCAATACGTATGATTTATCTTCTTTAAAAGTTTTAGGAAGTGTTGGAGAGCCTATTAATGAGGAAGCTTGGAACTGGTACAATGAAAATATTGGAAAGAAGAAATGCCCAATTGTGGACACCTGGTGGCAAACGGAGACGGGCGGTATCATGATATCCCCAATACCTTTCGTGACTCCAACCAAGCCAACTTATGCTACACTACCACTTCCCGGAATTCAGCCATCATTGATGGATGAAAACGGAAAAGAAATTGAAGGTAATTCGGTTTCCGGAAGGTTATGCATTAAGCATCCGTGGCCCAGTATGGCCAGGACTGTTTATGGAAATCATCAACGCTATAAGGATACTTACTTTTCTGCATTCAAAAATGTTTACTTTACCGGTGATGGAGCACTTCGCGATGAGGTGGGCTACTACAGAATTACAGGTAGGGTAGATGATGTCATCATCGTGTCGGGACATAATCTGGGTACAGCGCCTATTGAAGATGCGATCAATGAACATCCAGCTGTAGCTGAATCTGCTATTATTGGTTTCCCCCATAATGTAAAAGGAAATGCTTTAGCTGGTTTTGTGATTTTGAAAAATGATGGCGAATCCAGAAATAAAGAAAACTTAAGCAAAGAAATCAATCAACTGATCTCTAGTAAAATTGGTCCAATTGCAAAGTTAGATCGCATTCACTTCGTTTCTGGTTTACCAAAAACAAGAAGCGGGAAAATTATGAGAAGAATTATGAGAAAAATTTCTTCTGGTGAAGCAGGTCAAATAGGAGATGTATCAACTTTATTGGATCCTAGTATTGTAGAAGAAATCAAAGAGAAAGTTGAGCCTTTTTTGAATCAAGAATAAAAAAATCTCAAGTTATAGATTTCAGCTAATAAATAACCCATTCAATTTTAGCGAATTGAATGGGTTATAATTTTGAAAGCATAATTTTCTTCTTATTTATTGAAATCATTTTGTAGAACGCAATTTTATATTAAATTTGCATCGTCTTTACAGACAACTGGTGGATGTAGCTCAGTTGGTTAGAGCACTGGTTTGTGGTACCAGGGGTCGTGGGTTCGAGCCCCATCTTCCACCCAAAAGAAAGGACTTATCCAATTGGATAAGTCCTTTTTTAGTGTCTATAAGTTCTATTTATCTCCATATTTTTGAAGGAAACACAACCACGCTTTCATTTCCATCATTGTCAACGGCAGCTATGCCGAAGAAAAAGTTATCGATGATTATACCTTCTAAAGTAAGTTCACTAACATTTTCTACATATCTAAAATGATCCCAAGTGGGCGAAGTAGTAGATCTCCAGTATACTTTGTAGCCTTTAACGTCACTAGGATTTCTTTGTTGCCATTTCAGTTTTACTGAAGGTTCTACAATACCGCCAATAGCAACTTCATAAGGAGCAGGCGGAGCCCAAGCCAGACTTGCCATCGAAATGGCATTCACAGCCGTAAGTTTTTTAACATAATCAAAGTTGACGTGCTCTATCACATCTCCATACTCAATTCCGTTTTCAGTTCTTATATCCTGATGTTGTTGAGTATAATTTTCATGAGCTTCCATGATTCTAATGCCAGGAAAGCCCAAATCATTGAAAGGCTTATGGTGTCCTCCTCGGCCAAAACGGTCCAAGCGATAAATCATCATAGGATTCATCTCTGGCATGTAGGTTTTAGTGGTCTCGTAAACATATCTAGCCAATTGTCTAGATGCGCCATCGACTTCCCCTCCATAAAAGCGTTTCATTTGTCGTTCTCTGTCGGTTTCGGTAGGATTGTGAGCTTCACTAAAAATTCTAAACGTTCTATTATCAATAACGCCATCAACTCCCTCAATATTTCCTATCATATCATTGTTTAAAATACCAATAATATTCCAGTCGTTTTCTTTGGCGTATTTAGCTAAAAATTGACCTCCATATAATCCCTGCTCTTCACCACTCAAACCAACATAAACAATACTATGATCGAATTCATAGTTGGAAAGTACTCTGGCAGCTTCCATCGCTCCTGCCATACCGGTGGCATTGTCATTTGCACCTGGAGCATCTGTTTTAAAATCTTGAGTGTCTGATGCCCTTGAGTCTATATCCCCACTCATAATAATATAAGAATTTGGATATTTTTTCCCTTTCTGTATAGCAACCACATTAAGTATTTCTGCAGTTTTAGGTATTCTATTCCCGTCTTCTGGGGTTACAGTCTCGCCTTGAAAAAAGACGTCTAAGCAGTTGTTGCAATTTGAAGAAATCTCTTCAAATTCGGATTTGATCCATCGCCTTGCAGCGCCAATCCCTCTGGTATCGCTTTTGGTTTCACTAAAGGTATTTCGAGTGCCAAAATCCACTAGATTTTGAACATAATATTCCAATTTCTCAGCCGAGACAGCATCCACAATATCATAAATTCTGGTGTCTACTTGACCATAAAAAAAGGTTGAAAAGCCTAGAAAGGCAATAGTAAGTATCGTTTTCATGTTTAAAATTTTTGCTCAATTTACTATAATTTTAGAGGAATAAAAATTTTAAGAGCTAAGTCGTATTGTTATCTTTGCGGCTTCTTAGATATATATTATGAAGATTTCTTACAACTGGTTAAAACAATTTCTGAAAACTAAATGGACAGCTGAAGAAACTGAAGTTTTACTTACAGACTTGGGTTTAGAGGTAGAGGGAATTTCTGCTTTTGAATCCATAAAAGGAGGACTTGAAGGAATTGTCGTTGGTCACGTGGAGTCCTGTGAACCCCATCCTAATGCAGATCGTTTAAAGATTACGAAAGTAAACGTGGGTAAAGAGCAGTTGCTATCCATTGTTTGTGGCGCTCCTAATGTTGCCAAAGGACAGAATGTTCCTGTAGCTACTATTGGAACGACACTTTATGATGAAAAAGGTGCTCCTTGGCCCATCAAAAAGGGCAAAATAAGAGGTGAGGTAAGTGAAGGAATGATTTGTGCAGAAGATGAAATTGGTATTGGAAAAAGCCATGAGGGAATAATGGTCTTAGGGGATCACCTTATACCTGGAACACCACTAAACAATGTATTTTCAGTTGAGAAAGATCAGGTATTTGAAATTGGGCTCACTCCCAATCGTGCAGATGCAATGAGCCACTGGGGAGTTGCCAGGGATCTTAGAGCTGGATTAATTCAAAATGAAATTAACATTGCGTTGGATACGCCTTCCATAAGTAGTTTTCACGTAGATAATAGAAGCTTAAGAGTCTCTATTTCGGTAAAACAACCAGAACTGGCTCCAAGATATTGCGGAGTGACGATTTCTGGATTGGAAGTGAAAGATTCTCCAGACTGGTTAAAAAATAGACTGAAAGCCATAGGGATCAACCCCAAAAACAATATTGTAGATGCTACTAATTATGTGTTGCATGAACTAGGTCAGCCGCTTCACGCTTTTGATTTGGACAAAATCAAAAACAATAAAATAGAAGTAAAAACCCTTAAAACAGGAACCAAATTTACCACCTTAGATGGTGTTGAAAGAGAACTTCATGAAGATGATTTGATGATTTGCGATGCAGAAAAGCCTTTGTGTATGGCAGGTGTATTTGGTGGTGAAACTTCTGGAGTAACCAAAAGTACAACAGGAATTTTTCTTGAAAGTGCATACTTTAATCCAGTGAGCATTAGAAAAACAGCTAAAAGACACGGACTTAATACTGACGCTTCCTTTCGTTATGAAAGAGGAATTGACCCGAACATCACAGAATTTGCCTTAAAACGAGCCGTGATTCTAATACAGGAAATTGCAGGTGGGGTTGTTTCTAGCGATATCGACGATTTCTACCCCAAGAAAATTGAAGATTTTCAAGTCTTCTTAACTTTTGATAAAATCAATCAACTGATCGGACAGGAAATCGACACTGGCGTCATCAAAACCATCTTAACTTCTTTAGACATCAAAGTGAACAATGTATCTGAAAGTGGTCTTGGATTAACCATTCCAGCTTACAGAGTTGATGTCCAGCGCGAAGTAGATGTGATCGAAGAAATTTTAAGAGTATATGGGTACAATAACATAGAATCTGATAGCAAATTCAATGTATCTGTAGCGAATTCTTCAATCTATGATGATTATAAGATTCAAAATAAGATAGCTGATCAATTGGTCTCTCAGGGATTTTTTGAGATCATGTCCAATTCTTTAACGACTAAAGCTTACGTGGAATTAGCAGAGGACTTAAAGCAAGAGCACAATGTTGATATCCTGAATGCTTTGAGCAATGATTTAGGTGTGATGAGACAGTCGATGCTGTTTTCTGGACTTGAATCTGTAAGTTATAACATTAACCGTAAAAAAACAGATCTAAAGTTTTTTGAATTTGGAAAAACCTATCATAAAGTTGAAGGTGAATTTCAAGAATACAAGCATCTGTCATTATTTCTGACTGGTGCTAAGTCTCCAGAGTCTTGGAATGAAACTCCACAAAAAACCAATTTCTTCGGTTTGAAGGCCTATTTGGAACTTGTTTTCGAGAAACTTGGATTGTCGAATTTGGAGTATCACACTGTAGAATCTAAATCAATTTCTGAAGGACTCACCGGAAAATTAAATTCCAAAACCCTTGTTGAATTTGGCAGAGTGAAATCCACAGTTTTAGATCACTTTGATATTGAACAAGAGGTTCTTTTTGCAGATATCTACTGGAACAATGTTTTGGATGTAATTGAGAAAAAGCAATTGAAAGTCAATGAAATTCCTAAATTTCCTTCAACACAACGAGATTTTGCTTTGTTATTAGATCAATCTGTCAAATTTGATGACTTAAAAGAGCTGGCATTTAAGACTGATAAGAAAATTTTAAAAGGGGTTGATTTATTCGATGTTTACGAGGGCGATAAACTCCCAGAGCAGAAAAAAAGTTATGCTCTGCGGTTCAAGTTTATGGATGATAAGAAAACACTCACTGATAAGCAAGTTGATAAAGTGATGAAAAAATTACAGTCTCAATTTGAAACTAAATTTGGTGCTAGCTTAAGATAAGAAGCATAAGACTAGTTAATCCCTTAGTTATATTTGCTTTGGGATTTTTTTACAAAATAAAGGCAATGGATTTACAAGACGACTTTGTAAAAAAAATGATAGAAGAAATTGTGCCTATCCACAAATTTTTGGGTTTGAAATTGCTTCATATAGAAAAGGATTTTGTCAAAGTAAAAGTTCCTTTTAGACCAGAGGTAGTTGGTGATATTCGTTCCAATCGCTGGCATGGAGGTATAATCACTACGGTAATGGATTCTGTTGGAGGAATTGTAGGAGGAACTCATCTGAGTTCCATCAAAGATAAAATGGCAACTATAGACATAAGAGTTGATTTTCTCTCACCAGCTTATGCCAAATCAATAATTGTTGAAGGCAGAACGCTTAGATTGGGTTCTAGAATCTTTGTAGCTAATATGAAATGCTATCTAGAAGATGATCCTGAACAATTACCAATTGCTGAAGGAAGAGGAGTTTACAACTTTATACGCCTGAATCAAAAGGACTAACTGCTTCAATTTATACTTAATAGGTGTTAAATTTTCAAACTCTTATTGTTTCAACTTAACTTACTTATTACTTTTATGCTGAATGTTGAAAAAGATATATGATGTTTCCAAGAACAAACCTTAAAACTCAGTTGAACAAAGCAAAATTCAAAACTACTTCCAATGAAGATATTTTGAAACAGGTTCATGAGGTTCTTAAACAAGTTGATGATAGAAATGATCAAATTTTAGATGAAATGAATTCAGGTGATGCTGCAGATTTCAATCATTTCGACGTCGACAAACTTCAATCCAGTGAAATATATCATATTGATCAAATTGAAAAAATTTGTGTTAACTACAGACTTAGGTTTTTAGATTCAAAATACTTTAAGGGAAAGCTTCCTTACGAAGCAATTTCAAAAATTAAAACTCTAGAAGAAGAGCACGAAACCAACTTAAAAGGTTTTAAAATTATGGCTCCTTCTAAATTATTTAAACTTGAAAATGCTGACGATCCTCTTTTATTTGCTCCAATAGGCAACGATTATTATTATTTAATCCATAAATGGGGGAATGATTTAAGTCCTTTCCGTAGACTTATGATGTGGCCTTTCAAAACTTTTGAAAATTTCATGTGCTTTGTCTTATTATCTGCTTTGGTATGCACCATGCTAGTCCCAAACGGATTTTTTATGAGTGAAGATAACCTGACTACAGAATTCATTTTATTATTTATATTTATGTTTAAATGGATTGGTGGAATCGCCCTTTATTATGGATTTGCTAAAGGTAAAAATTTCAATACAGCCATTTGGAGAAGTAAATATTATAATGCTTAAAATTTAGATATGATTATTTTTCAATTTATAGTTAAACAATTATCTCCCGCTAATTTTTGCGGGTTTCTTTTTAAATCCTACAAAACTCACCTCAAAAAAGGTTTGTATTTCAATCTCCTTAAGCGAAAACGCTCAAAGATTTTAAAAAAATGCGCTCTAAAACCTAAGTTAATAGCGTAATTCCTTATTCATTAATGTTTACTATTTTAGCTGATTTTAATTCTAATCGGCATAACACTCTTATTTTAAATTTAAAAACTAATGACACACGCAGACCTTTTAAAAGTTGCTGAAGAATTCGGTAGCCCCGTTTATGTTTATGATTCACAAAAGATTACCAGCCAATACAAACGCTTGACGGAGGCTTTCAAAAAGGTCAAACACCTGCGTCTTCATTATGCGGTAAAAGCATTGTCAAATCTATCTATACTTAGACTGTTCAATCAATTGGGTAGTGCGTTGGATACTGTTTCGATACAAGAAGTGAGATTGGGAATAGCTGCTGGATTCGATCCTGGCAAAATTATTTTCACTCCCAATGGCGTTTCCATGCAAGAATTGGAAGAAGCTGTAGAACTTGGTGTTCAAATTAACATTGATAATTTGCTTATTCTTGAACAATTTGGTGCTAAGCATCCACAAGTTCCGGTTTGTATTAGAATTAATCCTCACGTAATGGCTGGTGGAAATACCAATATTTCTGTAGGTCATATCGATTCTAAGTTTGGAATCTCTATCCATCAGATGCCTCATGTTTTGCGAATTGTAGAAAATACAGGAATGACCATTAATGGCATACATATGCATACAGGCAGCGATATTTTGGATATTGGCGTATTCCTTCATGCAGCAGAAATACTTTTTGATGTAGCAGCTAAATTTCAAAATCTCGAATTTCTTGATTTTGGTAGTGGCTTTAAGGTTCCTTATTCTGAAGGAGATATCGAAACCAATGTGGAAGAGCTGGGGACTAAACTGACTAAACGTTTTAATGAATTCTGTAAGTCTTATGGTAAAGAGCTGACTTTAGCATTTGAACCTGGAAAATTCCTGGTGAGTGAAGCTGGATTTTTCTTAGCCAAAGTTAATGTTGTAAAGCAAACTACTTCCACTGTTTTTGCTCAAATTGATTCTGGATTTAACCATTTGGTTCGTCCAATGTTTTATGGTTCAAAACACGATATCATCAATATTTCTCACCCTAAACGCAACAAAAGATTCTACTCTGTAGTTGGTTATATCTGTGAGACGGATACGTTTGCTAACAATAAAATGATTTCTGAGATAAGCGAAGGAGATATTTTAGCTTTCAAAAACGCTGGAGCCTATTGTTACTCTATGGCGAGCAATTATAACTCAAGATTTAGACCGCCGGAAGTACTTTGGCATAAAGGTAAAGCTCATTTGATAAGACAACGCGAAACCTTTGATGATATAGTCAGAAATCAGCTTGAAGTAGCTTTATAACATCAATTCAATATTTTATTAACACCAGAAAAAGATAGAACTATTCAGTTCTATCTTTTTTGTTTAGGAAGTTTTCCAAACCAGTCTTCAACCAATTTAAATAGGCTTTGGAAGAAGGTTCGTAAGCAATAGTTTCATTCAAAATATCCAAATCGCCAGATAATAAAACATAATAAGGTTGAGAATTGTTTCTGAAATTCAGGGTCTGGAAAGTAGCCCACTTATCTCCAACAGTTCTGATTTTTTTGACCGAACCGTTACTTCTTTCAAAGTTGAATTGCATTTCTTCACTCAATTTTGCTTTATCATCAACATACAAAGAAATAAGAATGTAATCGTTTTTTATAATATCATAAACTTCGGGAACACTCCAAACCTGCTCCTCCATTTTTCTGCAGTTCACACAGGCCCAGCCCGTGAAATCTAATAGAATAGGTTTATTTTCTTGCTTTGCTGCTTGTACTCCTTCTTCAAAGTCTTTATAAGCTTTTAATCCAAGAGGACCTTCGGTTTCTTTCTCGTAAACACTATAAAATAGTGGAGGGGGGAAGCCGCTTAATAGTTTTAAATTGGCACTTGATGTATTCGTAAGTCCGGGAACCAAATAGATCACGAAGGCCAAAGTGAAGACCCCAAAAATGATTCTTCCTTTACCTAATTTTTGAACAGAACCGTCGTGGGGAAACCGTATTTTACCGAAGAGATAGAGGACCATTGCGATGCCTATACTTATCCATATACCAATAAACACTTCTCTTTTTAAAATTCCCCAATGTTCAACCAAATCTGCATTGGATAAGAATTTAAAGGCAAGTCCTAATTCTAGAAATCCTAAAATAATTTTCACGGTATTGAGCCAGCCACCACTTTTTGGTAAGGAGTTCAGCCAATTAGGGAATAAGGCAAACAAGGCAAAAGGCAAGGCAAGAGCCAGCCCAAAACCTCCCATTCCAAAAGTCAGCATAGTAGCTCCGCCGTCTGCGGTAAGCGATCCTCCTAGCAAGGAGCCTAAAATAGGTCCGGTACAAGAAAAGGAGACTAAGGCAAGGGTAAGTGCCATAAAGAATATCCCTATGATTCCTCCAACGCTTGTTGCTTTCTGGTCCAGCTTACTGCTCCATGAATTTGGGAGAGTGATTTCATAGTACCCAAAAAATGAAAAGGCAAATACAATAAAAATCACGAAGAACACAATATTCAAAATGGGATTTGTAGAAATACTGTTTAGAATTTCAGGGTTTACAGAATCAATGAGATGAAAGGGTAAACTGAGTAATAGGTAGATTAAAAAGATGAATGCTCCATACATTATGGCGTTGATAAGACCTAGCTTTCTGGTTTTAGCACCTTTTGTGAAAAAAGAAACCGTCAATGGAATCATTGGAAATACACAAGGCGTTAGTAAAGCGATGAGTCCACCAACAAAACCTAAAAGAAAAATGGTAAAATTACTATCTTGTTCTTCCTCTGAATTCATTTTGAATTCGTTTTCTCCTTTTAGTTCAAGTTTTAAAGCTTCAGTGCTCACTTTATCCTTGCTTTTAATTTCGATAGCTTTGGTTTCTGTAAGTTTTAATTCTGAATTTTCAATACTAAAGTTAAAGCGTTTTTGATCTTGAGGAAGACACATTTCATCATTACAAATCATGAAAAGAATTTCAAGGTCAAGTGAACCTTGATCTGCATTTACTTTAAACTCTTGCTTAAAAGTAGCTTCGTTCTCAAAATAAGTCAAATCTGTTTTAAAAATGTCATCGAACTTGGTAATTCCTTTAGGTTCTTGAGTTGAACCAATTTCCTCTAGAACATCAGGATCATATTCAAAGTTAAATTCAGTAGGTATTGGTCCGTTTTCATCTTCTTTCAATTCAGTTTGAGAGGGTAAATGCCAGCCTTGGTCAATTTTAGCGGAAATAACAACTAAAAATGTACCACCAGATTGCTTTTGGACCGAAGCTTCCCAGCTCGAAGGGTTTAAAGAGCTATCCGATTGTTCAAAACCAAATTGAGCCCAAGATTGTAACGAAACAAGCAGTGAAAAAACGAATGCTAAATATGATCTAATCATTTAAAATTTCAATTTTGAGAATATCCTCAGTTAAAGATTCTACTTTATAACGCTCGTCTGTCCTCTGATTTAAGACCCAGATGATGTCATTATTTCCATTGCAAAGCAAAAGCTGTTTTGATTTTAGATGTGGACTAATTTTTTCATCTTTCAGAAAATCACTCAGTTTCTTTTTGCCTTTCATTCCAAACGGGTAAAAGGAATCTCCATTATTTACTGTTCTTAAACTTAAGGGAAACTTTAGTTTCGCTTTATCAAAGTAAGCCACACCTGGATTGAAATTGCCAAGTTGACTGACTTTGAATAATTTCAATTTGAAAGTGTCTACATCAACCTCAACCTGGTCCTCGTAGATTTTAATCGTTTCAAAGACTTTAGTAGAAAGTGTAGACAAAATTAATTTATCTCGGTCTTTCACCAATTGATGAGTGTTTGATTCGACTCGCTTTCCTGTCTGGGCATCCAATAAATGATACACATCGTTCCACTCTGTAAACCCAAAGCTCTCTAGTAATTGATATAAAATGGCTTTTTGGTGTGGAAAACCCTTCAGCTTATCAATGTCTAATTCGTAACTGTTTTCTTTTTTACTCACTATTGTTTTGAAAAGTAAACTGGTATAATCTTCTATGAGAAGGTCAGAATCTCTTAATTTTTGGAGGCTGGATTCAAAGTTGTTTAGAAAATATGGAGTCAACTTCATCAATTCAGGTATGATATGATGTCTTATTTTATTCCTTAAATATTTAGTGGTTGCATTGCTTTGGTCTTCTCTCCATTCTATATCCTTTTCAATAGCAAAATCTTTGATTTCTTCTTTACTAAATTTTAAAAGTGGCCTTCGGATGTAGTCATTATGTCCTGGAATTCCAATCAGACCTTTAATTCCCGTAGATCTGCTCAAATTGATAATGAAGGTTTCCAAACTGTCGTTAAGATGGTGGGCAGTGAGTAGGTAGGAGTGAGGTGTAGTTTGAATTAAATGTTGAAACCATTGGTAACGCAAATGTCTTGCTGTAATCTGAATGGATTCTTTTTGTTCTTCAGCAATAAGTTTAGTTTCAAAATCTTTATTGTAAAGCTTACAATTCAATTTTTTAGAAAGAGTTTTTACAAATTCAGCATCTTTTTCACTTTCAGTTGCCCTTAATTTGAAGTTACAATGCGCTAATGCGAAATCTAATTTTAAATTTGAACATAAATGAGCCAAGACCACAGAATCTACTCCGCCACTTATGGCTATGATAAATGGCTTAACCAGTAATTCTGGAAATTCAGATTTTATGTGGTTATGGAAACGGTTTTGCATGTTTTCAAAAGCACAAAATTAAGCTTTATTGCCTTATTTCTCTGTAACTGTTGTAGCATTAACAACATATTGTAGTGCTTTTCCTTTTATAAGGCATTCTTCATACTCAAGTTCTGGATTTGCTAGTGATGTCAAAGCGCTACCCACCATGTATGACAAGTATTTTTTTTCTGAATTATAAAGTAATGACCTAATGACTACATTAAAATCGAAGTTGTTATCTGGGGTTATGTAGCCAATAGCTCCGCTGTAAAGACCTCGCTTTGTGGTTTCATAGTTTTCTGCGATTTCCATAGCAGAGCGTTTGGGAGCTCCGGTCATACTTCCCATTGGGAACAAAGTTCTTAAAATTCCAGCAACGGTATATTCTGGTTTTACTTCTGATGTAATCGTAGAGACCATTTGATGGACTTGCTCGTAAGAATAGATCTCGCAAAGCTCTTCCACCTTCACGGATTTTTTTTCTGCAGTTCTTGATAAATCGTTTCGAACCAAATCCACAATCATGATATTCTCTGAAATTTCTTTAGGATCGTTTTTTAAGTTCAACTTTAGCTGATCATCTTTAGTTTTTTCCTGGTCACGCCTTGCCGTTCCTTTAATGGGCTGGGAGATTAGTTTCTGGCCTTGTTTTCTTAGGAAACGTTCTGGACTTGCGCAAAGGGCGTGGTAATGTTCCAATTTCAAAAAACAAGAAAACGGTGCTTTCGATATAGAATTTAAATTATTGAAAGTCGCTAAAGGATCTATTTCGATGTTTTTAGAATAAAATTCCTGGCAAAAATTAACTTCATAGATGTCCCCGCGTTGAATATGAGCCAGGACTTGTTTTGCCTTAGCGACATACTCCTCCTTCTGCCATCTTGGAGTAAAGCTTAACCATTGATAAGGAGCTTTATTGATTTGAATTTCAGAAATTGTATTATAATCTTCGTCGATTTCGTCATCTACCATCTTCAAGTAGTGGGCTTCGATAACATCTTCCTTTAAAAGCCATATTTTCTTAGGCTGTATAAAATATAGCTCAGGTAATTGAAGGGTGTCTTCATTACTAGAACTGATGGATTCTGTGTCATTTTTCAAATCGTAGCTCAAGTATCCAAAAAGCCAGTCTTTGGTGGTGGTTTGATATTCTTCCAACTTTTCAAAAGCATTAAGCTCATCAGATTTTATGGCAGTAAAGCCATCTACAGCTAGCATTGCTTCAAATTCTTGATACAAATGCTTCTTCTGGTTGGAATCCAAAAAAATAACTTCTTCAAATCGATTACCCCAGAGAAGCAACTTTTGCTTAAACTGATCTAGCAGAACAGGTTTTTGAAATGTCTTTATAGTTCTCAAGCCTATTTTAAACTATTTTCGAAATTTGTAATCAGTGACTTGAGATGCTCTTTATACTTGTCTTCAAGTTGTCCATCAGAAAAGTTTTCATTAAAAAGCGGTAAGCTAAACTGATGAACTACCTGTCCTCCAAATTTTTGAAAATTATTTTTGGTGTATTCCAAGCTAAATTTTGCTCCTCCTGCACCAGGAGAAGTCGAGAGTAAAAAAACCGGCTTGTTTAGTAAATACTTCGCATCACTTCTCGATAACCAGTCAGTTATATTCTTAAAAAAAGCAGACATACTGCCGTTGTGTTCGCAAACTGCAACAATTAGTGCATCAGCTTCATCAATTTTAGATTTCAGTTGAGTAATGGATTTTGGTATTCCGTCAGATTTTTCAATAGGTTCAGAATATATAGGAACTTCCAGAAGTTTTAAATCTATATAATCAACATCAGAGGTAGTTAAAAGACTTAAAGCGGTTTGTAAAAGTTGATCGTTTATAGAGGTTTCTGAATTTGATCCGGTAAAGGCTGTAATTTTAGACATTAAACTTTTTCAGTAAAGGTAAGTATAAATGAAAAATCCACTATTTCAAAATTTGAAATAATGGATTTAATATGATTTATATTTTTCTATTCTATCAATCTAGATAGACCATACATTGCTTTAATGATGGATTTTTTTGCATCAGGCTTAAAATAAAGTCTCTGAGTTCATCAAGTTCATAAGGGAGTAGATACTCTGTAGCTTTTTTTAATTCTTTGCAAAATAAGTTGGCATCAAAACTTACTTTTTTCAAAATTTCTTTAGTGTACTCAAACATTGCTCTAGGCATGATTCAAAATTTTAAAAATTAAGTAGATTTTTATCATTCAAAACTTTTTGTGAATATAATAATTTGTAGGCTTATAATTTATGATATTGATCATTAAATAAATCAATAATTGTTATTAATTTATTTTTTTCTTACAGTCCATTGAAATTTAAACTCCGATACATGTTCACCTTTATCGTTTTTTGCAATAGAAGTCATCCAAAATTTCTGGCCTTCGGGATTTGAAAGGCAACTTTTAATATGTTCTTTAACCAAATCTACATCTTGACAGGTGAAAGTTATTTTACCTTTGGCTTTCTTGTGGAAAGCTGATGAATTTTCTTGAACCAGCATCGAAATCTTTTCCCCACTATCGTTTATTTCTTTCATCACAATGGCTCCAGTGCTTAATTCTGCTGCCATGGCTTGTACGGCAAAATACATGCTTTGAAATGGATTTTGATTGATCCATTTGTGAGTAACAGTGGTAATGCAAATTTTGTCATTTATTGTTTTTAATCTTACTCCGCAAAGCCAGGCAGAGGGTAATTTTGAAAATAAAAACAAATTGATTTTAGAAGGTGTTAGTTTCATTTTAAGCTTTTTTACATGCTCCAATGTAGTCAATTATTTCATCTCAGAATCATTTTTAATCTTAATTTGATTTGATATTAGGATTATTCTGCTTTTTTGAAATCACTTAAACCTACAGTTACTACTCAGTGTTCCGTCTTCTTAAAGATATATATCATTCTTTAAATTGTTAATTAAAAGTTAAATTATATTACTATGCATTGCAAAGTAGTGTTTAAAAGATATATCTTTGTTATATATTATTTCAACAGGAGATTATGAAAATTGAAAATACTAAAGCCCAAATGCGTAAGGGAGTTTTGGAATACTGCATTTTATCTGTGCTTAGTCATGATGATGCCTATGTTGCAGAAATCCTTGATACCCTAAAATCTGCAAAACTGCTTGTAGTGGAAGGGACGATTTATCCATTATTAACCCGCCTGAAAAACGCCAAACTTTTGACCTACCGATGGGAAGAGTCAACTGGTGGGCCCCCAAGAAAATATTATGGACTTACAGATGAAGGGAAAGAGTTTTTAAGCGAACTTTCTGAAACCTGGACAGAATTGAGTTATGCAGTGACAAAAATTACATCAAAAAATAGAACTAACGATGAATAAGACAATCAACATTAATCTTGCAGGCGTATTTTTTCATATCGATGAAGATGCGTTCATAAAACTGGATAAGTATTTAAAAACTATTGAAAGTTATTTAGCAAAAGAAGAAAGTAGGGATGAAATTCTACAAGATATTGAAGCGAGAATTGCTGAGCTTTTTAATGAGTCTATGGCCCATGTCAATCAAGTAATATCTATTACTCAAGTTTATGATATGATTGCCATTATGGGTGAACCAGAAGCATATAAAATTGATGAAGACGAAGATACTTCAACATCCTCTTCAAAATTCAGACCTTCGAGAAAGCTTTACCGTGACTTAGATAGAAATTATGTAGGTGGGGTTTCTTCTGGGCTCAATTATTATCTAGGTCTTAATACATTACTTATTAGGTTGATTTGGGTCATATCTGCTTTTTTCTCCTTTGGGGCTACAGTTGCTATTTATGTGATTCTATGGATTGTTATCCCGGCAGCAAAGACTACGGCTCAGAAGTTAGACATGCAAGGTGAACCCGTCAATTTGACCAATATTGAAAAAAAGGTTAAAGAAAGTTATTCAAAATTTGCTGATAAAGTTGGAGATATTGATTACGACAAATATGGGAAAAGAACCAAATCTGGTGTTAACCAATTTTTTGAGGGCCTTGGAGAAGTCCTAAAAGCATTAGGCTTATTTATTTCTAAGTTTTTAGGGGTTATCCTTTTAATTATTTCAAGCCTTATATTGGTAGGATTATTGATTTTTTTCTTCAGTTTTGGTACCATTTCAATTTTTGAGCTTGGAGATTTCAATCAGATGGATTTCTTTTCTTTAGGTGCTCCTTATTGGTCTCAGGTTATTTTATACTTTTTGTCTGCGGCTATACCTTTCTTTTACCTCATGCTTCTAAGTTTAAAATTATTATTTAGAAACTTAAAATCGATTGGTAAAATTACCCACATTACCTTAATAGGGATTTGGATTTTATGTATCATCATCATAACTACTTTAGCTGTTAAAAAAGAACTTGAAGTAAGTGTGGATGCAGAGTTTGTAGAAGTAAACACACTTGCCATAGACGAAAAGGATACCTTAAGTATTGGTATGAACCCAAATCTTTTATACTCAGAAGATTTCAACCAGGTGAAATCTCAAAAAATTGTAAAAGACGATGCGGATAACTCAAGACTCTTTAGCACCAATGTTTATGTGAAGTTCAGAACATCCAATGATAAGCAGCTAAAAGTAAGAGTGACTAAAAAAGGCTTTGGGATTAATGAAACAAAGGCTAGGGAGGAGGCTTCTCTGGTCGATTATAAATATACTTTGGAAAATTCTACGTTGAAACTCGATAATTATTTTTTGACAACTCCAGAATTTTTAAAACAGAAAGTGAGTGTTGATGTAACAGTTTATATTCCAGAGAGTCAGATTGTATACTTAGATAAAAGTCTTATGAAATTTAGCCGAATTAGAAATTTTAAAACCTCAGATTACAATACCCATTTGGGTTTCAAAGATAATACCTGGAAACCTTTAGATAGCATAATTAAAATTGACTCCATATCAACTCAAAACTAAAATTTATGAAAACAATTACTTACTCACTCATTCTTGGCACCTTTTTTTTACTTAGCAGTTGTGCATTCAACATCAATTATCCTGATAAAATCAAAGGCGAAGGCCAAGTGATTACAGAACAAATCATGCTCGAAGATTTTAATGAACTTCAACTAGAAAGGGGATGGACCATTACATTAGAGCCATCTAGTTCAAACTATATGGTTGTGGAAGCTAATGAAAATTTATTTGAAGTCTTTGAATATGAGAACTTAGCTGGAAGGTTGAAAGTTAGTTCTTCAAAACAAATTTCAAGTGCAGGAGCTAAGCAAATTACGATCTATTTCACAGAAAAGTTAGCTCTGCTGAAAGCTTCAAGTGGAACTGAAGTAAATTCCCCAGAAGTCTTAACTTTTGATAATTTTGTTTTAGATATATCTAGTGGTGCAGAAGTTGATCTGGATTTGGAACTTGAATCTTTAGACCTGGAAACTTCAAGTGGATCTGAAGCTAGACTCATTGTAAACGCGGATGATGTCTCTGTTGATAGTTCCAGCGGATCTTCAGCAGAGGTAAAATTGACGGCTATTGCTACTGTTGCAGAAGCTTCTTCTGGATCTGATATTGAAATAGAAGGAAGTACTAAAGAATTTGAAGCAAGATCTTCTAGTGGTGCAAGTATCAATTCAAAAGGCTTTGAATCTGAAAAAGTCAACGCTAAAGCTTCATCAGGATCCTCGATTTCAGTTTATCCCATTGAAGACTTAACCGCCACTACAAGCAGCGGAGGAGATGTTTACTATTATAACGAACCAAAAGGACGACTGGATTTGAATAGATCGAAGTCTGGAGGATCCATTAAACTGAAGTAATTTCACAACTTAAATCCGAATCTAATGATCACTTTAATCAAAATTTTTATCCTTGTTTTAATCCATTATTTGGAATGTTATTAATCCTTTTCGTTATTCTCATTAAAGGCAGAAGGTAACAGCTGAGGAATAAATTTAATAACAATAGGTAGTAAAACGCCACCGCCAGGTAATACAAATATAGCCAGAGATGGAATGCTTTTGAAAATATCATAAAGTTGAGTTTTTACTTTTGATTTTTCATCAGCATTTAGCTCTCTCTTTGTGGATTGAGAAATAAGATAAACGAGTTCTTTGCTTTGTGTAATCTCCTTGTAAAGCCTGTTTTTATTTCTGGTTAATAAGAGCTGTACAGCCTTTTGATTTTTCTTGTAAAAGTGATTGAGCGGATTACTAAAATGGAAATAGGCAATGTTCTCTCTGTGTTCAGAGACAAAATTGAATAGAAATTCTATACTCGTATTGATTTGATGAGCATTTAAACTTAAGTCAGCTCCCAGGGTATTCATGAATTGTAACTCGTTAATTTCAATTTCTTCATCGCTGTAAACGGCCATGCAGGCAAGGTCGAAGACATACAGATTACCCAAATGATCCAAAGTATTTTTATAATCGATCGCAGTGGTTTCCAGTACATCTTTTTGAATTGGGTAATTGTAACGAAGTGAACTTTTTAAAAGTTTTAAAATAAGAGTGTCGTAAGTAGCTTTAGAGGTTTTTTGATCGAGTGCCAGAAAAACCGTCTGCATTATTAATCCTTCCAAAATTTTAGCATATTCACTAGGTTTTACCGAGGTTATCAGTATTTTTCTATAAGTCAATACATCTGTGAATAATAAAGCATTGGTGATGAGATGACTGAAATTCTTTTGAATTAAGCCCTCATTGGTTTGTACCCTTTTATGAATTAACTGCTCGAGTTTTTGTTCAGATTTAGTTTTGAATTTAAATATGGGACTCAAAAATTCTTTTTGAGCATGAAGTGATTCGTAAAATTTTAAAAGTCTATCTATGATTTCATGAGTAGGCTGATCCTCACAAAACTTATGATCTATGTAGACTAAAGCGACAAGGAGATTGATTTTAGCCAACTCCTGTTGGGTATATTTTAGGGTAGGATTTAATGGAATTAAAGCACTTTGACTAGATCCATAAATAAATCCCGTAGTTCTTAAAGAGGCATAGAATTCCTGATCACTTAGTTTAAGAATACCTGTTTCGCTGATGCGATGCAAACATTTTTGTAGCCAACCTGAAGCTGATGGATTCATATAGCAAAGTAATTTAAATTTTATTCCAAATGGATATAAAGCAAAAAAGGAGCCTAAAATTAGACTCCTTTGCTATCTGTTTACTTCTTAATTTGAATAAATCTTATTGTAGAGATGGACATATTTTTCTTTTATCACACGTCTTTTTAATTTCATAGTGGGGGTGAGGTGTTCCTCTTCGATGCTCCAAACATCTGGAGTGAGTTCAAATTTTTTGATTTTTTCCCAGTTCCCAAATTTCTGGTTATAAAAATCAATTTCTTCTTGAACACGATTAATCAAGTCTTGATTTTTGATCATTTCAGATAGTGAATCACCTAGTTTGAGACCTTTGCGTTTGCCCCAATCTTTTACAAATTCTTCATTAAGCTGGATTAAGGCAGCCGGCATTTTTTGACCTTCACCTACCACCATAATTTGCTCAATAAACCGAGATTGTTTCATCACGTTTTCAATAATTTGAGGAGCCACATATTTACCTCCAGAGGTTTTAAACATTTCCTTTTTGCGGTCTGTGATTTTTAGGAAGCCATCTTTACAAATTTCACCAATATCACCTGTATGGAAATAATTGTTAATAAGGACTTCGTCTGTTTTTTCCTTGTCCTTGTAATAGCCCATCATCACCTGAGGGCCTTTGACTAGGATTTCGCCATCATCGGCAATTTTTACTTCAGTATCTGGTATGGGTTTACCTACAGTTCCAATCCTAAAACCGCCATCACGCATATCATTGACTGAAACTACCGGAGAAGTTTCAGTAAGACCGTAACCTTCCATCACTCTGATATCAGCTGCGTTGAAAACTCTTGCCAGTCTAGGCTGTAATGCAGCACTTCCAGAAGCAATCACTTTCAAGTTTCCACCAAGGGCTTCTTGCCACTTGACGAAAATCAATTTTCTGGCTAGTTTCAACTGGGTTTCATACCACCAGCCATTTTGCTCGTAAGGCTCAAATTTCAAACCTAATTCTACAGCCCAAAAGAATAATTTCTTCTTTATACCAGTGAGGTCTGTACCCTTAGCTATGATCTTATCATACACTTTTTCAAGAAGCCTTGGCACTGCAGACATGACTTCTGGCTTTACTTCTTTTAGGTTATCACTTATAGTTTCAATAGATTCGGCAAAGTAAACACTTACCCCATTGAACTGATACATGTACTGAAGCATTCGCTCATAAACGTGGCAGACAGGTAAAAAGCTTAAAGCTTTAGCATTTCCTTTGTCCAGTGGTAATCGAGTGGAACTGTTTATAGCATTACTTGCTATGTTTTTATGAGAAAGCATCACACCTTTAGGCCTTCCAGTCGTCCCAGAAGTATAAATTAATGTGGCTAAATCGTTTTCGGTAACCTTGTCCATTAAGGATTGGACTTCACTTTGATTACTGTCATCTTCACCAAGATCAAGAACTTCAGTCCAGTTTTTTGCTCCTTCTATTTGGTCAAAAGTATATACTTCTTTCAAAGATTCTACTTCACCTTTTATAGACATCACCTTGTCGTAGACTTCCTTATCGGAAACAAAACAAAATACAGATTCACTGTGGTTGAGAACGTAAGCATAATCTTCTTCTGAGATTGTAGGGTAGATAGGTACATCTTGAGCTCCAAGTTGCATGATACCAATATCCATGATGTTCCACTCTGTTCTGTTATTGGTGGAAATCAAAGCTACTTTATCGTTAGGTTTAACTCCAAGCCTTAAAAGACCTCGACTTATTTTATTAACCTGGTCAACATATTCTTTTGAAGAAGTCGACTTCCAAACACCATTGTATTTAGTTACTAGTGCGTCTTTAAGATTATAATTTTCTAATTGGTAATATGGGAAATCAAATAAGCGTTTAAGTGATGACATGTGTTTGAATTTTGATTATGGCAAAATAGAAAATATTTCCTTTAAATTCTAAAAAAAATTATTTAAAAGCGACTAATTATTACCAAAACCTTAAAAATTGAGTTACTCATTTAAAACTCAATTGCTTGTAAATTTTACAATCAAAATCCTACCGCTTTATCATCTCCCCGATAGTCTGCACCTCCCTCTAATTTTCCATTGGGTAGTACTAAAACACCATCTACTTTTCCCAAGATTTTTGATTCCTGCTGAATCACTTTATATTCTTTTTGACTTAAAGAATCCAGAAGTTCGGACTTGAAGCCAATTGTTTCGAACGTAATCTCATCAGGCTTCCACTGGTGGTGAAACCGAGGGGCGTTAACTGCTTCCTGCATAGACATCTCAAACTCATAAACATTGAGAATAGTTTGAAGTACAGAGGTTATAATTGTGGATCCTCCCGGAGTACCTACACTCATCCAAAACTCTCCATCTTTTTCTACAATTGTTGGAGTCATAGAACTCAACATGCGTTTTCCTGGAGCTATGGCATTTGCCTCTGCACCAATCAATCCAAACATATTGGGTACACCTGGTTTAGCACTAAAGTCATCCATTTCATTATTCAGAAAAAAACCAAGTTCATCACTAAATAATTTTGATCCGTAAGCACCATTAAGTGTCGTTGTAGCTGCAATAGCGTTTCCAAATTGGTCTACGATAGAGTAGTGGGTGGTTTCATCACTTTCGTAACCAAGGATTTCACCATGTTCTATGTCTTTTGAGTCTGTCGCCTCTTCAAAGCTAAAGTTGATCATCCGCTGCTTGAGGTATTCTGAATCTAAAAGGCTGTCTACTGGAATATCAATAAAATCTGGATCTCCTAAGTAAAAACTTCGGTCGGCATAGGCTCTTCGTTCGGCTTCTGTAAGTGCTTGAATATACTTGGCTGAATTATGTCCGTAGCCTTTTAGGTCATATGGTTCGAGCATCTTTAATATCTGACCTAAAACAATACCACCACTGGATGGAGGTGGCATTGAAATAACTTTTAGTTTTTTGTAGTCAAACACAATAGGTGTTCTCCATACAGCTTCGTAGTTCTCCAGGTCGCTTAAACTTAGAATACCACCATATTGGCTGATATAATCTATAAGTATTTCTCCAGTTGAACCTCCATAAAACTCAGAAATCCCATTTTGAGAAATCCTGGTTAATGTGTTTGCTAAAGCTTCGTTCTTTAAAGTATCTCCAGGGTTAAATTTTTTGGAAAACAGGATCGAATCTTTATTGACTTCAAGAAATTTAGCTTGAAACCGATTAAGCATATTGGCCTGATTCTGTGTGATTACAAAACCTCGTCTTGCCAAATCAATGCTTGGTTTTAATAACTTTGCCATTGATAAAGTTCCGAACTTCTGATTGACCTTAAACATGCCTGCAACAGTCCCAGGAACACCTACAGCAAGGCTACCTTCTCGACTGAGTTTTGGATTGGGCTCTCCGTTTTGATCCAGATACATAGTTTTACTAGCCTTAAGAGGTGCTTTTTCTCTGTAATCTAAGGCTCCGATTTTTCCATCAAAGGTTCTGTAAACCATAAAACCACCTCCGCCGAGATTTCCAGCAAAAGGATAGCACACCGCTAAGGCCATCTCAGTAGCCACCATAGCATCAAAAGCATTACCTCCATCCTTAAGAATTTGTATGCCAATTTTTGAGGCTTCCTCTCTTGCAGAAACAACCATGGCAGAGTCAGCTATAGTTTTTTTGTTAGCTGGACTTTGTTGTTCTGAAGCCTTTTCGGCACAACTGATTAAGCTTATTAGAGAAAACGTAAGCAGACCAACTAGAGGAAAACGAGACATACTTTTTTTAAGCTAATTTAATCTTTTACAACGAGTAATGGAATTCTTAATTCTCTGTTGAAAAGATCTTCGGTCACACTTCCTAAAGTTAAATTGGAGAAGGTGTTCGATCCTTTATCGGCCACTACAAGTAAGTCAACATCATTTTTGTAGGCTTCTTTTTTTAATTTGCTTGCTATATTGGCTTCTCGTCCAAGGATTTTGAAACTTTGAACAGAACCTGAATAGTCTACCTTTTTCAAGAAATTATCAAATTTCTTATCGACATAAGAGTCCATTTTAGGCTCAATTTTAGAGTTATTGACGTAAGGAGAAAAATGTATAGGCAAACTATAAACGTGGACAGCTTTTACATCTAGTGAACCTTTGGATTCCAGATAATTTGTAAATACAAAACATTTTTTGGAAGCATTAGAAAAATCGGTTCCTACCCAAATTTTATCCATTTTAGGTTTAAAATTGGAAGGGACCCAAAGAAATTGACAACGAATGGTCCTCAACAACTTAAAAGCTAATATACCTGAGCCACTTTCATTATTCTTATTACCCAAAATAAGTAAGTCTATACTGTATTTGTTCACAATGTAGCTTATCAAAGATTCAGTATAAGGATCATCAGAAATCAAAATATCCCATTCTATCTCAGACGTAAAATGCTGATCTATTTTTTCTCTTAGTTCTTCTGTAATAACCTCTTCAAGATCTATGTTTTCAATTTCTTTTTCAAGTAATTCTGAGATTTCATAACGCTTAATGTTATGTACAAAGTAGACTTTTTCTACATCGATCATCTCAGAAAAAAATGAGCTATATGCAATGAGTTGATCGTCTATTGATGATAAATCCAGACCTACAAGAATATTTTTTACTGGTTTCATAAGCTTTATTTTTTGGTGCGTTTTTTAATGATATTACTTACGATTTCTTCGTAATCCTCTTTTTGCTCACTTTCCTTTCGTTTCTCGTGTTTTTTAGATTCGTCTTTAAGTCCGTTATATAACGAATAACACATGATAAGAAGTATTATCGCAAAGGGCAATCCTGTGGTAATAGCAGCTGTTTGTAAAGCTCCTAAACCACCACCAATTAAAAGAACGGCAGCTACTGCACCCTCTGTAACGGCCCAAAATATACGCTGTCCTACTGGAGCTTCAATTTTCCCACCAGAAGTTAAGCTATCTATGACCAAAGAACCAGAATCTGAGGAGGTGATGAAAAATCCCATAATAAGTAAGATAGCTACGACATTGAGAACTATCGTAAATGGAAAGTCTTCAAAAAACACAAACAAGGCTGTCGCTACATCGTTATCTACGGCAGTTGCTATAGCATTATTTCCTTCCATAATGGCGTCTAATGCAGAATTCCCAAAAACTGTAATCCAGAAAAAGGTGATCAAACTAGGGACAATTAAGACTCCTAAAATGAATTCTTTTACGGTTCGCCCTTTAGAAACTCTGGCGATGAAGGTTCCAACGAATGGGGACCAGGAGATCCACCATCCCCAGTAGAAAATAGTCCAGTCGTTCTGCCAATCGCCACCAGTAAAACTTTCATTCCATAAAGACAATTCGACTACGCTGCTAAAGTAGTTACCCAAATTTTCTAAATAACTTTCAAAAACGAATAGAGTGGGACCCAAAATCAATACTAAGATTAATAGAACAACGGCAATCCTAATGTTCCATTCACTTAAAATCTTAACGCCTTTATCGACACCAAGCACAACTGATATGGTGGCGACGGCTGTAATTCCAGCAATCAGAAGCACCTGAGTAGTTGTACCACTAGACATGCCGAAAACTTGCTCCAGGCCTGCAGCCACTTGCTGAACTCCAAAACCTAAAGAAGTGGCTAATCCAAATAAGGTGGCTAATACAGCAAAAATATCGATGATATCTCCTGTTCTTCCGTAAATTTTATCTCCCAGGAATGGATAAAAAACACTCCTAAAGGTTAAAGGCAAACCTCTGGAATAGGTAAAAAATGCCAAGGCCAATCCTACTAAGGCATAAATAGCCCAGGGGTGAAAACCCCAGTGCAAAAAACTAAAATTCATGGCTTCTTTGGCTGCATCTATCGTATTGGGGTCTGCATTGGGTGGAGCACCGTAATGGGTAACGGGTTCGGCAACACTCCAAAATAACAAGCCAATACCCATTCCTGCACTAAAGAGCATAGAAAACCAGGATAAAGTCTTAAACTCGGGTTCGGCGTCTTTTCCGCCCAGTCTGATTTTTCCAAATTTGCTAAAAGCGAGAAATAAGACAAAAATTAAAAATACATTTACACTTAAGACATATAACCAACCTCCGAATTCAGAAACATTGGTTTGAACTTTATTAAAAAATTCCTCGGCAGATTCACTGAAAATTAACACCAAGGTGATCATGGCGACAATTAGTATGACAGAGGTGAAAAAAACAGGACCATTGACTTCCAGGCCAAAAATCGATTTTTTTTCATCACTTCTCGTTACTTTTTCTGACATAAAATGTGTTTTAAATTGTTGTAATTATCTCGATGAATTATCAGTTAAGAAATAATACCCGAAATTGATATTAAACCTAGACTCCCAACCTAAATTGGGCTTTCCACTTCCAAATTCGTTGGTGAAATCACCACCAAACCAGGAATGGTTATAGCCTGCCGCATAATCTACGTAGATATACATGTCTCCTGCGGTGACCAGCATGCCTAGCACATTCTGAGCGGTATTAGTAAATCCTTCAGCTTGTTTGTCCATATATCCAAAATCATTGTAGAACTGTAAATTGCTTATGGGACCTATATCAACTGGAAGCGAGTATGATATGGCTGCGGTATACATCTCAAAGTCTGAGGCGACATCATAGGGGAAACCATAGGCTCCCATTCTCACAATATCTCTGTTTTGCCCAGGTGCATTCATAGGATTATGTCTAGCTGTAAGCACAGTCGTTTTTAAATTCCAACGCTTGTAATCGACTTCATGGTGGAGTGAAAGAGCATGGTGATCTCCCATATCTTGAGTTTCAATATTATATAGTCCACCATACTGAGCAGAAAAGCCAAACCGTTGTTTGAACTGCTCTCCTGTTTTATAAATGAATTTTCCATTAAACTGATTGACCTCTTTATTGGTCCCAACTATATCGTAAGCATAGCGTTCAGGATCTACTGCTCTGGCACCCCCTAAATCAAATAGCTCAGAACCTTTAAAAAAGGCGAGCTGATATTCAAATTTATCTCCGATATTCATGTATTTGACTCCGAGATCATGATCATCTTCAAGTCCTACATAATAGGTAAGGTTAAAAAACCAGTTGTGAGAGTTATAGGTTTGAATGCCAAATGGTACCTGTGTTAATCCTATGTGAATATCTTCCTTCTCATTAAATTTATAACCCATCCAGCCTTGTTTCAGGAATCCACCACCAAAATCTGGGGAATACTCTCTGTATTCTACATTCAAATACACATCTTTATAAGAGGCCTCAGCGTTGACTCTAAAAAAATCATAAACAAAATCACCTCCGATATCTTTTTGATCAGAATCCCAGGAACTGATCAGGTAGTTGTATCTCAAAGCACCACCGATATTGACTACAGGTTTTTCCTGACTATAGCTAAATATTGGCAGAAAAACCAATACGAGTAGAAGTTGTCTCATTAACTAATTTTTTGATTTGTAAAACTTCAAATTAATTGAAATAATAACTGACAAAAAAAGACTTATGAGTAACTTAAGAGAAAACTTTATAATTTCTAAATGCTATGTTAATAAAAAATGCATTTAGTTAGAAATAAGCGTGTTAAGATTTAATGTCGCTTACCCTTCCAGGTGCCTCCATATTTGTAGTCAGGCTCATCCTGATGCTTTTCAACACAGGATTTACAGGCAAACATCCAAGTTTTTCCTTTTTCAATCTGAATCCGATACAGGACTACAAACTCTTTCTGGCAAATAGCACAAACTTTGGTTTTCAAAAGGAAAAACTTAACGGGTGAGTCTTGATATTAATTCGCTATGCTGAGTGAATTTCTTCTGAAGGTGCTGGCGTTCGGCTAGTTCAAAGTCTTTAAACTCAAAGCCTGGCGCAACAGTACAGCCTACTAGTGCAAAAGCGTTTACATTTTCAATTTCTGCAGCAAACCAGTGATGTGCCGGAACTATAAACTGAGGTGTTTCATCAGCTGAAAAATCGTTTCCAATTTTGATTTTAGAATACTTTCCTTCAGGAGAAATGATATGAAGTAAAATAGGGTCTCCTAAATAAAAATGCCAGGCTTCATCTTGATTCACCTTATGAAAGGCAGAAAATTCATCCGAAGTTAACATAAAGTAAATACAGGTGGATACATTTCTATCAGATGTAAAGTTTGAAGGTAAGCTAGACCCAGATATAGAAATTTTGCTCCTGTAGGTTTCTTTAAAATAGCCTCCTTCCGGATGTTTTTCTAAGTTTAACCTTTTAATAAGCTGTTCTTTAGTGAGCATAATTTAGGCGTTTTCCAACCAATGTTTCGCATTTTGAAAGGCTTCAATCCAGGGAGAAACTTCATCTCCTTTTCTATCTTTAGGATAATGAGCCCAGTTCCATGAGAAGGTCGACCGTTCCAGGTGAGGCATCATTACCAAATGTCTACCTGTTTCATCACATAACATAGCTGCATTATAGTCCGACCCATTGGGATTACAAGGGAATTCTTCTCTAAAGTATTTTGCAGGAATGCAGTACTCGCTTTCATTAAGAGGGAGATGAAATTTCCCTTCACCGTGTGCTGCCCAGATACCAAGAGTTGAACCTTCCAGACTTTTTAGCATCACGCTATTGCTTTCTGCAACAGTGACAGCTGTAAAGCGACATTCAAATTTTCCTGAATCGTTATGAAGCATTTTTGGTTTCTCTTCATGATGAGGGGTGATAAGACCTAACTCTACAAATAGCTGGCAGCCATTACAAACTCCAAGCGATAGGGTATCTTCTCTGTTGAAGAAATTACGTAAGGCAAGATTAGCGTTTTCATTATACTTGAAAGCTCCAGCCCAGCCTTTGGCACTGCCTAATACATCAGAATTAGAAAAGCCTCCAACAGCTGCGATAAATTGTACATCTTCAAGAGTTTCTGCTCCAGACATCAAATCAGTCATATGGATATCTTTCACGTCAAATCCAGCCAGATGCATGGCTCTGGCCATTTCGCGCTCAGAATTGGAGCCTTTTTCTCTTATGATGGCTCCTTTAATGCGTTTACCTTCTACGGGTTTTAATTCTCCATCAAAATGAGTTGGGAACTTGAATTTTAGCCCATTGTGTTTAAAATTGTCGTGACGTTCTTTGGCTTTCTTTTCACCACTTTGATGCTTATCAAATTCATAAGAGGTCTGTAACCAATGGTTTCTGTATGTATCAACATCAAAGCTATACATTGTGTCCTCGTGAGTAATTGATAATTTACCTGTAGAATTGACCTCTCCTAGATATACTGGTTTAATATCAAGTGCTTTAAAATCTGAGGTCAGGTCTGCATTGGCTTGAAAGACAATCCCTGAATTCTCTGCAAATAAGAGTTTAAAAATATCTTTCTCACCAAAAGCTTTGAAATCGATTTCTGCGCCTAATTCATTTTCAGCAAAACACAATTCTAATAAAGTCGTGAGTAAGCCTCCAGAAGAGATATCGTGACCGCTAGCTATTTTCTGTTGCT
Source organism: uncultured Mesohalobacter sp. (assembly GCA_964577705.1). GTDB lineage: Bacteria > Bacteroidota > Bacteroidia > Flavobacteriales > Flavobacteriaceae > Psychroflexus. The sequence continues at coordinate 10,555 of CAZOAD010000007.1, read as the reverse complement.
TAATTAATTTTTGAATGGCATCAAATTTCTTTTTGAACTCCGAATCATGTCGAACTGATGGGGCTTCATTCCCCACTTTATTCAATAATTGATAAAAAGCGGATCCTCCAAGTTTTAGGTCATCTTGAGAAAAATCTAAATAGTAAATCGATCCGCCATCTTTTTGAAACACGGGTTCAATCACATTGGTAATATCGTTGCAGTGTCCTGCCGCAGAGATAATTACTGTGCCTGGAGAAAGCACTTCCTGGTCTTTATAGCGTTGCTTCATCGACAAGGAATCTTTACCTGTAGGCACATTTATTCCTAGGTTGATGGCAAATTCAGATACAGCTTTGACGGCATCATAGAGTCTTGCGTCTTCTCCTTTATTGTTACAGGGCCACATCCAGTTAGCAGATAAAGAAACTGAAGTTAAATTATCTTCCAGAGGTGCCCAGATGATATTGGTCAAGGCTTCCGCAATGGAATTTTTTGCACCTGCCACAGGATCGATGAGACCTGAAATTGGGGAGTGGCCAATCGAATTAGCGACCCCTTCCTTTCCGTTATAATCTAAAGCGACCACTCCACAATTGTTGAGCGGTACTTGAAGAGAGCCTACCGTCTGTTGTACGGCAACTCGCCCGGAAACACAACGGTCTACTTTATTCACTAACCAGTCTTTACAGGCAATAGCTTCCAGTTGAAGCAATTGTTCTGTGTACTCATAAATTTTTTCTGAATCCAATTCAGCATTAGCATAAGCTCTTTCCACCCTGTGGTCTGTCATGATCGTTTTGGGAGAACTCCCAAACATGTCTTCTAGCTTGAGATCCAAAGGTTTTTCTTGTGTTTTGGAATTTTTGAAGATAAACTGGTGATCATCAGTAACAGTTCCTACCCGATACATAGGAGAACGCTCACGTAAAGCTACTTTTTCTAAAAATTCAGAATCCTTTTTTCCAATCACAAGACCCATACGTTCCTGAGATTCATTACCGATGATTTCTTTAGCTGAAAGCGTCGTATCTCCAACGGGAAGCTTATCGATATCAATATGTCCACCAGTATCTTCAACAAGTTCACTTAGACAATTCAGGTGTCCGCCAGCACCATGGTCATGGATTGAACGGATGGGGTTATGGTCGAGTTCGACCATAGCGCGTATCGCATTGGCTGCTCTTTTTTGCATTTCTGGATTGGAACGTTGTACAGCATTGAGTTCGATGCCGCTTTCAAATTCACCGGTATCTGCAGAAGATACCGCAGCACCTCCCATGCCAATTCTGTAATTATCTCCACCAAGAATCACGATGTCGTCATCTTTCTGAGGAACTTCTTTTATAGCTTGATCGGCTTTGCCGTAGCCAACACCACCAGCCAACATAATGACTTTATCGTAGGCTAGTAGTCTGTCGTGTTCCTCATGCTCAAAAGTGAAAAGTGAGCCATTGATGAGCGGCTGACCAAATTTGTTACCAAAATCTGATGCACCATTGGAAGCTTTTATCAAAATATCCAACGGACTTTGATACAGCCATTCTCTTTGAGGTATGGCTTTTTCCCAAGGTTTACTATCTGTAAGTCTAGGATAAGCCGTCATATAAACGGCAGACCCTGCCAATGGTAAAGAGCCTTTTCCTCCCGCTAGCCGGTCTCTTATCTCGCCACCACTTCCCGTCGCAGCCCCGTTAAAAGGCTCCACTGTCGTTGGGAAGTTATGCGTTTCTGCTTTTAACGAAATGACAGACTCGAAAGGCGTGTTTTTATATTCTGAAGCTATGTCTGGACGAGTAGGAGCAAACTGCTCCACTTGAGGGCCTTTTACAAAAGCTACATTATCTTTATAAGCCGAAACAATGCTGTTGGGATGAGTTTCAGACGTTTTTCTGATCATTTTGAAGAGCGATTCTACTTGCTCTTCACCATCAATCACAAAAGTGCCATTGAAGATTTTGTGTCGACAGTGTTCAGAATTGACTTGTGAAAATCCGAAGACTTCAGCATCGGTTAATTTTCGACCTAACTTCTTTGAGAGTGATTCTAAATAACTGACTTCGTCGTCATTCAGCGCAAGACCTTCTTTCTGATTATATTCTGAGATATTTTCAATTTCCAGAACAGCTTCTGGCTTAATATTGATGGTGAAAATATGTTGATCTAAACCATCATAACTTTGAAAAAGCATCTTATCAAATTCCTTTTCTTCTGACGTGATTTCAAAAAACTCTTCGATTCTCTCAATACCTTCCACACCCATATTCTGAGTAATTTCTACAGCATTGGTACTCCAGGGGGTGATCATAACTTGTCTGGGGCCTACAAACTTACCATCAATCTGCTTCTCGTCTATGAATTGAGCATCGCCAAATACCCATTTGAGTTTTTTTATGGTTTCGTAGTCTGGACGTTTTTCGATGGAAACTGCGTAGTAGTGCGTCGATTCAGCTTTGAAGAAAATGATCATTTCTTGATGGATTTGAGTTGTGTTTTGACGCCTTCAAAATTACGATAAATATGTGAGTATTTTTATAAATTGGTTAAGTTTGGATTCTATGGATTGTTTTGATCAATACCAGTCCTCTAAATATAATTTATCCGTCACTTGAAAAAAATCACTTTAAAAGTTCTTGCTTTATTTTTTCCGATTCAGTTGATTTTGATTTATGTATTGAAACAACATCCGCATTGGGTTGAAGCCTATTACAGTGAAGGCTTGTTTTTATTTTTATCTCAACTTCAACATTATTTAACCTCCTGGATTCCGTTTTCACTTGGTGATGTTTTTTATGCCCTGCTTGTTCTCGTTATTTTATATTGGATTCTAAATTTGATCAGAAGTAAACTAAGAAAAATTTGGACGCGGCTTTTGGAAGCATTGGCGTTTGTATCCTTGATTTATTTTCTGTTTCACTTGTTCTGGGGGTTTAATTACTACCGACTTCCTCTTCATCAATCTTTAGGAATTTCAACAGCCTATACCAAAGAAGAATTACATGAGTTTACCTGTGATTTGATTCAGAAAACTAACGCGCTGCATTCAGATTTAGTTAGTAATGACAGTTTGAAGGTGACGTATGAGTTTAAACAAACGGATCTTCAGAAATTGGTTTTTGAGGCTTATAAAAATTCAACTAATAAAGATTTGGAGATTCCATATCGAGTTGAAAATATTAAAAAGTCTTTGTTTTCTTTGCCACTTTCTTACGCTGGATTTAGTGGATATGTCAATCCTTTCACCAATGAAGGCCAATACAATTATAAAATCCCGAAATACAAATTGCCCACAACGATGGCTCATGAAATAGGTCATCAGTTAGGCTATTCCAAAGAAAATGAAGCTAATTTTATTGCGGCCCTTGTTACAATGCAAGATGAAAATGCATTTTTACGCTATTCGGGTTTAACTTTTTCTTTAAAGTATAGTCTCAATGATATGTACAAAAAAGATCCTCTTTTATCGGAAGCTCTTATTGCAGAACTCAACCCAGGGGTTTTGGAAAATTATAAAGAAGTCCAAAAGTTTTGGGAGGCCTACACGGGTCCTGTAGAATTAATCATGGAAACAGTTTATGGCAATTACTTAAAAGTTAATAACCAGCCTCAGGGTATTGAGAGTTACAATTACGTAGTTGCACTTCTAGTCAACTATTATCAACAACAAACCGTTAATCTTTAAATCAAATTTCAATGAAACAAAGCGTCTTTCTTTTATTTTGCATGTTGAGTTTTGGTCTTTTTGCTCAGGATTATTTTCCTGAAAATAAAGGTGTAAAAACACGAACAAGCAATTACACCGCAGTAAAATCTGCCATCATTCATGTCTCACCATCCCAGACTGTAAATAATGGAACTCTATTATTTAAAGATGGTAAAGTGGTGGAGGTTGGAAAAAATGTAAAACTTCCAGAAAATACAGTGATCATAGATGCAAAAGGGAAACACATCTATCCTTCTTTTATAGAAATCTATTCAGATTTCGGTATCAAGGATATCGCTTCAGCACCTCGATCCTCACAACCTCAATACGATCCTAATCGAAAAGGCTACTATTGGAACGACCACATGAGACCCGAGCAATCCGCAAAATCTCATTTTGAGTTTGATGAGAAAACCGCTGCTAGCATGCGTAAAGCAGGTTTTGGAGCTGTCAATACTCATATAACCGATGGTTTTATGAGAGGGAATGGTGCTTTATTTGCCTTGGTAGAAAGCGATAATTTCAATGAAAACCTCCTTAAAGATCAGTCTGCATTTTATTATGAATTCAGTAAAAGTAAGCAGTCTAGACAGGCCTATCCTAGTTCAATTATGGGCTATACGGCATTGTTGAGACAATTTTACCACGATGCAAAAGCTTATGAAAATGGCATCATTGAAGAGAAAGATTTGGCCATTGAAGCTTATTTAGCCAAAAAGAATCTTCCACAATTATTCTCTGTAGATGATTATCTGGATGCCTTTAGAGCCGATAAAATTGGAGATCAATTTGGAGTGCAATACACCATCATCGGTTCTGGTGATGAGTATAAAAGAATTGACGACCTCAAAATGATGAATGCGCATTTTGTATTGCCCCTGAAATTTCCAGATGCATACGATGTGGCAGATCCCTTCTTGAGAGAGTATTTAACTTTGGGAGAGATGAAACACTGGCAATACGCTCCAGAAAATGCTAAAATTCTAGCCGAAAATGGTGTGGATATTTCATTTACGACCAAAGGTTTAAAATCTCCAGAAGAATTGCTTAAAAACTTAAAACAAGCTGTAGAGCGTGGATTAGATAAAACGACAGCCTTTGCGGGAATCACAACTCAGCCTGCCAAAGCCATTGGAGCTTCAGACCTCATAGGAACTTTGGAAAAAGGCAAACTTGCAAACTTTATCATCACTTCTGAAGAGTTGTTTGAAGATGAGTTCAAAATTTATGAAAATTGGGTGCAAGGTCATCGTCACCGTTTAGAACCTTTAGATGTCATCGATATTTCAGGGACTTATGATTTAGTGGTGAATGGAAAAAAACACGATTTGACGATCAACAATAAGTCTGGGAAATTTTCTGCTCAGGTTAAGCTGGACACCTTAAAGTTGGGTGCTAAATTGACCTATGAAGATGACTGGATGACTTTAGTTTTAAGTGATGCAGACACTTCTAAAGAAGAGTATGCTATATTAACTTCTAAAATCCAACCTTTTCAATCCAATTTTACAGGAAAAGCTATTTTAGGTAATGGAAATACGGCAAGTTTCACTGCTACAAAAAAACAATCAGAATCAGATTCAGAAGACAAAGAGAAGGAGGAGAAGGATGATAAAAAGATGGAATTACTCTCTATGACTTATCCCAATTCTTCTTATGGTAGAACTTCGGCCTCAAGTGAACCTCAACGCCTTTTGATTAAAAATGCTACGGTGATTACAGGGGAAGCTGCCGGTACTTTAGAAAACACTGATGTTTTACTCAAAGATGGTAAAATTGATAAAATTGGTAAGGATTTAAGTGACCGAAGAGCGGAGGTCATCGACGGTACTGGTAAATATTTAACTGCTGGAATCATTGACGAGCATTCTCATATTGCAGGAACATCCATTAACGAAGGAGGACACAATTCTTCTGCAGAAGTCACTATGGAAGATGCAGTAGACCCAGACGATATAAGTATTTACAGATCATTGGCTGGTGGCGTCACCAGTATTCAGTTATTACATGGTTCTGCCAATCCTATCGGTGGGCGCTCAGCAGTTTTGAAGCTAAAGTGGGGAGAGAATGCAGAAGACTTAATTTACGACAATACGCCAAAACACATCAAGTTTGCGTTGGGTGAAAATGTGAAACAATCCAACTGGGGCGGAAACTCAAGATTTCCACAAACCAGAATGGGGGTTGAGCAAGTATTTAGAGATTACTTCACTCAGGCAAAAGCTTACGGAGAGAAAAAAGCATCCGGCGAACCTTATCGTCATGATGATGAAATGGAGACCTTATTGGAGATTCTTAACGGAGAACGCTACATCAGCTGTCACTCTTATGTTCAGAGTGAGATCAACATGTTGATGAAAGTGGCCGAAGAATTTGACTTTACAGTCAATACGTTTACCCATATTTTGGAGGGTTACAAAGTCGCAGATATCATGAAAGAACACGGCGCTGGTGGTTCGACCTTTAGTGACTGGTGGGCTTATAAGTACGAAGTTAATGATGCTATTCCTTTTAATGCTGCGATTATGCATAATCAAGGAGTTACAGTAGCCATTAATAGTGATGATGGTGAAATGATAAGACGTCTTAATCAGGAAGCGGCGAAATCTATGAAATACGGCGGAGTTCCTGCCGAGGAGGCCTGGAAATTTGTTACGCTTAACCCAGCCAAATTACTTCATATCGATGATAGAGTAGGAAGTATTAAAGAGGGTAAAGATGCAGACGTGGTGCTTTGGAATGCAGACCCACTATCGATTTACGCCAAACCAGAAAAAACCATCATTGAAGGTGTGGTTTACTTTGATATCGAAAAGGATAAGGCGATGAGAGCTAAAGTTCAGAAAGAAAGACAATTCTTAATCAATAAAATGATGAAGGCCAAAAATAAAGGCTTAAAAACACAACCGATTAAGAAAAAAGAGAAGGAATACCTTCATTGTGATAGTTTAGATGATATTAACCATATACACGAATAAGATGAATTATAAACACCTAATAACGAGCTGTTTTATTGCCATTACTTTGGTTTTTTCTAGCCAGGCTCAGCAAACACCAGCTCCAAAACAATCTCAGGCCATTTCAATAGTGGGAGCAACAGCTCACATTGGAAATACTGAAGTTATAGAAAATTCTGTTGTCGTTTTTGAAGAAGGTAAGATCACTTACGTTGGAACCGACCAGACCAAGGCAACAGGGCAGCAAATCGATGCCAGTGGCAAACACGTTTACCCAGGCTTTATCGCACCCAATGCGACTTTAGGATTGGTAGAAATCGACGCTGTTGCTGCTACAAATGATGAGGATGAACTCGGTAAAATGCTTCCGCATGTGAGAAGTTTAATCGCCTACAATGCTGAAAGTAAAATTGTAGAAAGTATGAGACCCAACGGCGTATTGATGGGACAAATCACGCCTCAGGGAGGACGTATTTCTGGAACCTCTTCTGTGGTTCAGTTTGATGCCTGGAACTGGGAAGATGCAGTCATCAAAGAGGATGATGCTATTCATATGAACTGGCCTAGAGGATTCCGCAGAAGTGGAAACTGGTACGATGCTGATAGAGTATGGGAAAAGAATAAAGACTACACCAGTGAAATTGATGAGGTGGTTGCTTACTTCAACAATGCAAATGCATACGTTCCAGGCTCCAAAGACACTGATTTAGAATTTGAAGCTATGGCTGGATTATTTGATGGGTCAAAGGCACTTTTTATTCATGTGGAAGGGGAGAAGGAAATAAGAGACGTTATTAGTTTTAAAACTAAAATGAATTTGGATAGAGTGACGATTGTTGGTGGATATCATGCGCATAAGGTCGCCAAAGAGCTTGCAGCGAATGATATTTCTGTATTGGTGCAGCGTACACACCTCAATCCAAATTTTGAAGATGATGATTATGATCTGCCCTACAAATTACCCAAGTTATTGAGCGATGCAGGAGTGCTAGTAGCATTGGAAGGAAGCGGACGTATGGAACGTATGAATTCCAGAAACTTACCCTTCTACGCAGGTACTGCAGCAGCATTTGGAGTCGATAAAGAATTAGCAGTTCAAATGATTACACTGAATACCGCTAAAATTCTTGGTATGGAAGATCAGATTGGGTCGCTGGAAGTAGGGAAAGACGCCACGCTTTTTGTTAGTGAAGGCGATGCACTAGATATGAAGGGAAATATCATCAGTCATGCCTATATTCAAGGCCGTGATGTGAGTTTAGAGTCACATCAAACTGAATTATACGAGAGATATTCTAATAAGTATCAGGATTAATCGTCAGTTCGAGTGTTTTTGTGAGTGAAGCAAAGCCTAACGAATCAAAAATGTATCGAGAACTAGCCTCAAGTTCTGGAGTAGTTAAGAACCGAGTACTAAGCTCTCGATACAAAGACATTTAATTTTTTATCAAAAACTAAATATCTTCACTCGAGCTGACAGAAGAATTTAGTTTAGAAAAAGCTGCTCATTTTGAGCAGTTTTTTTTATTGTCATTCCGACAGAGAAGTTTTTTCTGCTTCGACCAGCCTGCCTGTCGTGCCTTGGCAGGCAGGTGCATTTAGCAGGCAGGTGCCTTTGGAGGCAGGGAATCTTAAAAAGTTTTAGTAGTAGAGATTCTTCATTTCTTTATCATTTCATTCCCGCCAGAGGATGGGCGGGTCAAATTAATGAGACCCGTGAGGTTTTTAAAAACTCACGGGTCTTTACGTTAAAGTAGAGTATTTTCATGAATTATAGTATTTTCGTTTTATGGATACGAAGACCTTACAAACCCCAATAGAATATCTCAAAGGCGTAGGTCCTGGCCGGGCAGATTTGTTGAAAACAGAGCTGGGTATTCATAGGTTTCAGGATTTACTTCAGTTTTTTCCTTTTCGCTACATCGATAAGTCCCGATTTTATAAAATAGCAGAGCTTCAGGACTCTTCAGCAGAAGTTCAAATTATTGGTAAGATTACCAATGTACGAACGGTACCGATGAAGCGAGGCAAACGTTTGGTCGCCGAATTTGAAGACGACACCGGATCTATGGAACTGGTATGGTTTCGCGGACATAAATGGATAATTGAAAATTTAAAAATCGATGCACCTTATGTCATCTTTGGTAAACTGAATTATTTTAACGGTAGCTTTTCAATGCCCCACCCAGAAATAGAGGAGTTGGAAAAGGCTAAAACTAAAGCTCAAATCAAGCTTCAGCCGGTGTATCCTTCTACCGAAAAACTGAGTAAACGCGGTATTTCCAATCGGGTGATCAGTACCCTGATCTTTGGATTGCTAGAGCAGTCTAAAATCTTTCAGGAGACCTTACCCAATAATGTGATGTCCGATTTAAAGCTGCTTTCCAAAACCGAAGCCATACACAACGTACATTTCCCCCAGTCTGCAGAACTTTTAGCCAAGGCACAATTTAGGCTTAAGTTTGAAGAGTTTTTTTACATTCAATTGCAACTGCTACGCAAAAATGCAATTCACAAAATCAAAATCAAAGGCTTTACTTTTCAACAGGTGGGGGACTATTTTAATACGTTTTACAACAGTGTTCTTCCTTTTGAACTGACTAATGCCCAAAAACGGGTGTTGAAAGAAATACGAAAAGACCTGGGGAGCAATGCGCAAATGAACAGACTATTGCAAGGGGATGTGGGTTCGGGAAAAACCATAGTCGCGTTGATGACCATGCTGATGGCCATTGATAATGGCTATCAGGCCTGTCTGATGGCTCCTACAGAGATTTTGGCGACTCAGCACTATGAAGGGTTAAAAGAACTCTGTGATCCTATTGGTGTTGAGGTTGAACTTTTGACAGGATCCACCAAAAAGAAAGATCGAAAAATTCTTCACGAACGTCTTCAGAACGGAGCACTGCATATTTTAATTGGAACCCATGCCTTAATTGAGGATACGGTTCAGTTCAAAAATTTAGGCCTGGCGGTGATTGACGAGCAACACCGCTTTGGTGTGGCTCAACGGGCCAAACTCTGGAAGAAGAACTCGCTTCCGCCACATGTGTTAGTAATGACAGCTACACCCATCCCAAGAACTTTGGCGATGAGCCTTTACGGTGACTTGGATGTGTCGGTAATCGATGAATTACCACCAGGCAGAAAGGCCATTAAAACGGTTCACCGCTATGATAGCAATCGTCTCAAAGTCTTTAAATTCATTAAAGATGAGGTAGATAAAGGTCGGCAGGTGTATATTGTGTATCCTTTGATTGAAGAGTCGGCTAACTTTGATTATAAAGATTTGATGGACGGCTATGCCAGCATAGAGCGGGAGTTTCCTAAACCCAAATATCAGATTTCTATAGTTCACGGTAAGATGAAACCCGAAGACAAGGCGTACGAAATGGAGCGCTTTGTCCAGGGCAAAACACAGATCATGGTCGCCACGACAGTGATAGAAGTGGGTGTCAATGTGCCTAATGCGAGTTTGATGATTATTGAAAGCGCAGAGCGATTCGGTTTATCTCAATTGCATCAGTTACGAGGTCGAGTAGGGCGAGGAGCAGAGCAAAGCTACTGTGTGCTCATTACGGGCAAGAAATTAAGCTCCGACGGTAAAACCCGTATGGAAACCATGACGGCAACCAATGATGGGTTTGAAATTGCGGAGGTGGACCTTAAACTCCGCGGTCCCGGAAATCTGATGGGCACTCAGCAAAGTGGTGTGCTCGATTTAAAAATCGCTGATTTAGTCAAAGACAATCAGATCTTAAAAACTGCTCGTAGTTACGCTCATCACGTCATCAATGCGGATCCAAACTTCCAATTGGAAGAGCATAAAATGATTAATCTGACCTACAGAGCCCTATTTAAAGACAAGACGATTTGGAATTATATTAGCTAGTAATGTTGTGTCCGACTAAGATAA
>CAZOAD010000006.1:11480-74484 GCA_964577705.1 uncultured Mesohalobacter sp. | reverse complement strand
ATCTGGATTTTTAGACCAGGTTTTATCTTTGGTAGTGAAATCATGTTCCTGTTTTAAGGCACTTACAGATTTCACATTTAGATCATAAGTCTCGGTAAGTTGCTTCTTGTATTTAAGAGTTTCATCAAAATGATAACCCGTATCTATAAAATATATAATCTGGTCTGTATTGACTTCAGAAAAAAGCTTTAACAGAAATGCTGAAGTAGCTGCAAAAGAGCTAGTCACCATTACTTCGGCTTGATCAAAATCATCATACAAAGCTGCGATGCGATCCATCACGCTTAAAGACTTATATTTATTATTCAGGTTTCTTATTTCTTGCTTGGAAACGACTCTCTTTTCTGCAATTTCACTCATTCTATCCCTAGATATTTTAACTTTGCGAATATAAGTAACTGTTTACTTTTAGACTTTAATTAGTTTCATAACTTTATTTCAGTTATCAAGTTTAAACTGAAGAGTGAATTAACTTTGCTTTAAATAAAATTTTAGAACTACTATGGGATTTTTTAATCACCTTTTTAACACCAAAACGACTTCCACAGAAAATGATTCAAAATCGACGAATTTTACCTGGAGAACTCTAGAAGATCTATCTCAACTGGATGCCGTCGAAACACTTTCTGAAGAGAAATTGGTAGTAATTTTTAAGCATTCTGTGACCTGTGGTATCAGTAATATGGTTTGGCATCAATTTCAAAATGAAATTGATTTTAATAATGACCATATTGAAATGCTTTATCTGGACCTTTTAGCACATAGAGATGTTTCTAATGAAATCACTAGAAGATTTCAAATCCTGCATCAATCTCCACAAATTTTGGTTATAAGAAATAGTGAAGTACTACATCACGCCTCACATTCAGCAATTAGGTTATCCGATATCAAGCAGTATTTACCTCAGTAAATAAATATTATTTAATGACTAGTTTCTGTGTAGCTGTCTGAGATTGATGAGATAATTTGACAAGGTATATTCCACTTGTAAGTGAGGTCGTATTCAGTTTTACTTCTGAATTTGATACGCGTTCAGTTGGAATTTCCATTTTCTGACCTATCATAGAATAAAGCTCTACATTGATATCATTTCCAAAAGAAGCATCATGCTTAAGATAAACCATACCATTTGATGAGGGATTAGGATATAATTGAACCTGGCTAGCAAAAAGATTTTCTCGTGTAGACAATGTTACCGGCTCAAAAGTAATCTCAAATCTATCTGAAGCTTTGGATCCTGAAATAGAACCATCAACAGTGAACATAACTTTGTTATCGCCGTTGTTAAGCTGGACGATCTCATCGGTATACTTGTCTTTTAAGAATACGTCATAACCTTCAATTTCAGAAAGTTTTACAAGCATAGTATAGTCTTGAGTGGTATAGTTTCCAATCCAAAAAGTCAATTTTTCGTCTACTTCTGGGTAGTGTCTCTTTTCTATTGCCAGATAACTGTTTCCATTGGACAATATGCTAAAAGATTCCTCATTGTTCCATACTTTGGAAGCATCATTGAGGTTGACCTCATTTGAATAGTTGTCGTTGAATTTGAAACGCACGCCATCCACAACTTGATGAGTATGAGTTCTGATAAGAGTCAAATCTATGGTTCCAACTTGTTCTGGAGCACTGAATGGTTCATTTGAAAATGAATTATTGGTTTTATGTTCTTCTTTGAAGACCAGCGATGGTTTGTTTTGCTCATTAGCAGAAGCTGCTGTTTCTATGAAGACCGATTGATTGGGTTGGATAAACCTGTAAGATTCTTGACTGTTGGAAGTATTTGTATTCCTAGCCGGAACGTATTCAACTGGATCAGAGTCCAGATCTACTGTTACATAGCCTCCACTTGTTTGTAAAGCAGGAGACCAAGCGTAATAGAAATTTTGTTTTAAATGAGACGAGCTTTCTCTTAAAGCTATTTTTAGATCAACCTGAGCTTGATATGGGTTTCCAACCAGGGAAAAGCCATTGGGCGTTTTATTTAATTCTTCCGATACATCTACATTTCCGGTAAGTAATTCCCCCGTACTTCTTAAAGTTGTAGAACCCGTATAAGTGGAATTACTAGAGTAAATATTCGTTTGGCGATCACCTCTTACCAAAAGGCTGTAGGATTTTCCTGCTTCTAGTTTATTTTGATCTGTATTGCTTACAGCTTGCCAGTTTCCAGCGTTGATGTTCCAAGTAAATAAAGAAGGATTGCCGGTTAGTGAAGCGTCGAACCCATTGTTTCCTTGTTTGCTACCTGTAATATGTGTGCCATAACCAGGGTTTGGGTTTTTGTTTGATCCGTAATTGTTTACCGTATTGTTGACACCTTCTTGCCAGTCATCCCTAATAGAACCTAAAGAATTGACAGAAGAACTCAAATATCTGTAAGCTCTATTTGAACTTGGAAGAAATCGTTCAATTCTCACAGCACCAATAATTCTGTTGCTATTATTAACTTCTGAGAGAATAGCTGTGTATAAAGAATCAGATTTGAATGTAATTAGGTTGTCTTCTGAATGAGTTCCAGAATGGTTTGTGTTGAGGTTACCATTTAATAAATCAATACTTCTAAAGATATCCAATGAGCCTCTTTTTAAAGAAACACCGCTTTCATTGTCGATCACCAAAGTACCGATTTCGGTGTTGGAATTTAAATCAATAACTTGTAGTTGTTCACCTTTTAAATTGATTTCACCTTCTTTTGAAAGTAATTCACCTTCTACCTTTAAATTTCCACTCAGCTCAAAGACATCTTTATTTTTGAGTTGTGCACCTTCTCTTACAAATACATCATAAACTTTAAATCTTTTGCTTATAACTGGATTGTTTCTAGTTGCAGGAATTAGTACGCTGCTGTTATTTCTCACATTACTAGTCCAATTATCGTTATCATCTGCGTCATTGGAAATATTTCCTGTCCACACGACAACTTCAGAATCATTTCCACATTTGTCTTTAGTAACGTTCCCGGTCAGTACCCAACTATTAGGAATTTTATTGAACTGCTTTACATAAATACCGCTATTGGATTCAGCAGAAATCTTACCAGCAAAGCCAGACATTTTCTTTATATCCAAAGTATTACAACTGAAATCTGTAATAATTTCACCTCGCAAGGTTAAATTATTGAATTTAGCTTCACCTAGAAACTTTAATCTTGCTGCATTATTGATAGTTGTTCTCTTAGAAAATTCTAAACCAGCACTGGCTTCAAGATATCCGCTCCATATGTTGACATCTCCGTCTATTTGTAAAAAGCCATTAGCAACTGTTATTGCATCGTTGCTATTACTGTTGTAGCCTTCTCCAACTATTAGTTCACCTGAAAGTGAGGTGAAACCTGTGTTTATCAATTTTTTATTGAATTCTGATTCACCAGATAACGTCAGGGTTCCCTTATTTTCGATATCTCCTTCAAAATAGGATACACCTTCAGATGTGAAAACCATATGCGTTCCGAAGGTAGTGTATGATCTTTGTTCAAGTTCTAGTGAAGATGTATAATCATTGAATAAATTCCCAGTATTAAAATTGCTATAGCTAGTAATAATGAGTTCGGCATTATTCAAATTTTCCAACGAACCTCCATTAAAAGCAAAAGTTGATTCCATTTTTCCATAATTATGAACAAAGGAATCATTATCTAAATCTATTGATTGCCCGTATTCAAATTCTCCGTAATTAGTTATGATTTTAGAACCTTCAAAATTTAAACCATTAGACTTAAAGTTGACATTTTCACCCACACATAGCCTTATGTTGTTCCCAAGTTGTTTCCAGTTCAATTCATAGTTAAAGTCTCCCTGGAAGCAAACTGTCTTCTGGCGAGATTCCTGGTAGCTATTGTAAGGGAAACTATCATTTTCACCAGTAATCACGACATCACATTCACAATCTGATTCTATGTTTTGTGATAGCAAATCTGTATTTGAAAAGCCAAGTCCCAAAAGCAATAATGAAAAAAGTAAACCTCTCATCTTTGAAAATTTTTGCAAAAATAGAGTGTATCATAACTTTCCTATATTTTAGGATTGCCTTCAGTTTTTTAAAATTGTCATTATTTAGTTAAATTTTTAAAAATAGTTTATGGAAGAAGCCAGTGTTTGTAGTACTTAAACTACTTTTTCATTTATGTTGTAGTCCTCATTAATTATTCAATTATAGGTTTCACTTAAAAAAGGCAATAATTATAAACTATAAGTGTATAGGATTATCTTATAATTTATGATTTGATTTTCTTATAGTATTAATGTAGTTAGAGATGGAAATTATTCTGGGTTTATTCTTTTTGTTTCAACTCAAGGCTAAAATTTAGTTTTACACCAGCAAAAATGAATAGATACCCAAAAGAATTAATACTTAGAAGCAGTAAAGCCGATTGTAGAAAATGAACCCAAGCAAATCACTATTAAAGATCCAATAGACTTTAACTCCATACTGTTTGTGACGTATGTGGGTGATTTAAAAATTGAGATTATCTTTTGAATTTAAAACCCGATGTAGATTCGCAAGTCATCACCTGAAATACAGTGCCATGTGTATTTGTTTTGCAGGAAATAAACAAAGCAATGACTCAAAAACTATTAGAGAGTGGAGGAAAGTATTGATTTAAAAAATTAAGAAAGTGGCAACAGCGTAAATTTTAATCATAAAGCCATTATAAAGCTCTTGATTAATTGTGGGTCTATATTTCTATTTAGGATGATAATTATTTAGCAGCCAGTAATAATAAATCATAAAAAAAGCCAAATCAGTTATGATTCGGCTTAAACTAATAAAGTTAAATATATTTTATTCAGTTGATTTGATAGCTAAAGAGTAAACTACTAATCCAAATCCGATTTTGTTAACTGCATCACCAATGTTGTAAACAACATCCATAAATGAAGCATCAATACCAAAATCATATCCAAATAATCCTCCTGGAGTACCTAAGATGTAACCAACTGGATAGATTGCCCATCCTACAAGTACAAACCAACATAAAATGTTGTGTGCTTTTAAAACTTGTCCACCTGCAGATACTGCCAATTTTTTGGCTTCTCCGAACCAAACCATGTAAACAATAATAAAGTAAGCAATACCTGAAGCAAGACCCCACTGCCAAGATAAATTTGGTTGAACAGCTTCACCAAAGTAACCAGTAACAAGCATCACAACAGACCAGAAAATTAATTTCCACATTAGGCCTACTTTAGCGCCAGCTACTCTTAAAATCAAGTAAAATTCAACACACATTAATGGTACAGTAAGAACCCAGTCAACATATCTAAAGAATGTTGGGGATTCACCTACTTGATCCCAATAGTCTCTCATGTAGAAATAGTGTACTGCTGCAATAAAGGTAATTAAACCAGATACTAGGACTGAAGTTCTCCATTTTTTGTCAAATTGACTTAATGACAAAAAGAAAAAGGCAGAAGCAGCCATCATAGCCATACTACCTACGAAAAAAGTAAAACCAACGTAATCGTCATTAGCGATTTTTGAAACGTCGGCCAATAAGTACATAAAAGTTCTCATAGCATTAAAAGTTTAAGTTTGTTCAATCAAATGTAGGAAATAATTAAACACTAAATTTTACTTTTATGAAATTTTTTAATTTATTTTTGTTTTATATGAAACTTAATAAGACTAATTTTTACAATTATATAATTCTGTTAAGCTTTTTAGCCATAGGGGCTGCAGGAATCTTTCCGCAAGAAACTCAGTATGTTATAGCTCTTTTAGGAATCTTTAGTTTTGGAATTTTACATGGATCTAACGATCTTTTCGTGATTGAAAATCTTAACACCAACGATAAACAAAAACACTTCTTAAAGTCATTATTTACCTATTTAGGTGTGGTTTTAAGCTTTGTAGTCATTTTTTATTTTATTCCGCTTATAGCTTTAATCGCATTTGTAATTATAAGTGGTTATCATTTCGGCGAACAGCATTTTCATCATAAACTCACCAATCAAGCTTCTATCTTAACTTCCGTATTCTATTTGAGTTATGGCCTCCTGGTATTGTTCCTTCTTTTATATCTCAATATCAGCGAAGTTATTTTGATCATTGAGGACATGACTAATTTTATTGTTCCTGAAAGTGTATTTAGTTATGTATTGATAGCAACCTTTATAAGCAGCTTAATTCTATATTTTATTCTTTCACTACACAATACACGATTAAAGGATTCAGTATTGGTTGATAGTTTTTATCTAATTCTATTTGCAATCTTATTTTATATAAGTGATGTAGTTTGGGGTTTTGCAGTCTATTTTGTGCTTTGGCACAGCTTACCTTCGCTGAAGGACCAGGTTAACGCGTTGTATGGAAACTTCAACTTTAAGAACTTTATCAACTATTTTAAAAAGGCATTTCCTTATTGGTTAGCCTCAATTATTGGAATGTGCGTCGTCGTCTGGCTATTTAAAGATTCTAAAAACTTCTTATCGCTCTTATTTGCTTTTATAGCAGCCATTACATTTCCCCATGTCTTTATTATGAGAAAACTTTTCAAGAGGAATTAGACTTTGCTGATGTTCATTCTGAAGGTTTTAGACGTCTCATCAAAAACTATAAAATCCTTAGGAAATAAAGAGTCAAATGCTTTATTATTTATCAATTCTGAAGGTGACCCACTTATTACTTTGTGATTATCCATCAAAATGATTTTATCACATAACTGGAGCGCAAGGTTAATTTCGTGCGATGCAAAAAGAATACTTTTTTGAGAAGACTTGACGATAGATTTCAAAAGTTGAAGAACATAAGCCTTGTGGAACATGTCTAAATGCGTCGTAGGTTCATCCATCAATATTAAAGGGGTATCCTGTGCCAGGGCTCTGGCAATCAAAACCTTTTGAAACTGCCCGTCACTCAAGGAATCACATAATTTATCTCTTTTTGAAATTAACCCCACTTGACTTAAGGCTTGAATCACTTTTTCAACATCTACCTGTCCTAAATGCCCGAGCCAGTTGGTGTACGGATGTCTGCCTAAAGCCACCAATTCCATAACCGATAACTGTCTTGAAACTGCTTCGTTGGTTAAAACCAGACTGAGGTAAGTACCTAAATTTTTTGTTTGTAATTCAGTCAAGGTTTGGTCGTCAATTCTTATATCCCCTTTTAAAGCTGGAATTTGACCAGATAAAGTTTTCAGTAAAGTAGATTTGCCAGAACCGTTAATACCAATTAAAGCTACCAGTTCCCCCGTATTTATTTGAAAGTTTATAGCTTCGGCAATAGGAATCACCTTTCTTTTTTCTTTATAGCCAACGTCTAAGGAAGAAGCGGAAAGCAAAATTTTATCGTGATCAAATTCAGAAGACATATTTCAAAAATTAAGTTTTCGTTTCCTTAAAAGTAACCAAATCACTACCGGTGCTCCAAATATAGAAGTAACAGCATTGATGGGTAAGGTGTTTTCACTTCCAGGAAGTTGTGCTATGACATCACAAAGAAGCATCAGGATAGCACCACCTAGAATAACCCCCGGTATTAAAACCCGGTGATCGCTAGTTGGGATAAGTTGCCTTACCAGATGAGGTACGGCCAGTCCCACAAATGCTATAGGGCCAGCAAAAGCTGTGGCGCTTCCTGCTAAGATTGATGTAGAGAGGATGATGAAGAGTCGGTTTTTCTTTAACTCAACTCCCATACTTTTAGCATAATTTTCACCAAGCAGTAGGGCATTCAAGTTTTTGAGGCATAGCAGGGCTAGACCAAGCCCCGTCAGCCAGCATGACGTCAAAACACCAACTTCTTGCCAGGACAGATTTCCTAAGCTGCCAAATGACCAAAATATGTAAAGTTGAAGATCATCAGAGTTACTGAAATAGGCCAACACACTTACTATTGCGGAGGTAAGGCTGGCAACCATTAAACCGATGATCAACAATGTCATAGTGTCTTTAACCCGTTGTGCGGTGGACAAAACGACCAGCATGACCAAAATGCTTCCCCCGCTTGCTGCTAAAATGATGGTCCATTTCGAAAAGATAAATTCTCCCAAAATTCCTGAGAATAATCCTGCACCCATGATTAAAAAGGCAACGCCAAGACTTGCACCACTGCTCAAGCCCAGAACATACGGTCCTGCCAATGGATTTCTAAACAGAGTTTGCATTAGTAATCCGCTTACGGCGAGTCCCGAGCCAATGATCACAGCTGTAATAGTTTTGGGCAATCTATAATTCACTATAATATAATCCCAGGTCGAATTGTCTATTTCAATTCCAGCTAAACTTTTGAAAATATCTTTGATAGGTATAGATACAGAACCCAGAGATAAGCTCAAGAGGACTCCAAAGCATAACAACAGTAGTAATAAAATGTAATTTATAACTGATTTACTCAAGATTCAAAGGCTTAAAAAAAGTAAATTCTTCATTTTCTAATAGTTTTGGATGAAATATTTTTACCAGATCTTTTAGTACCAAATCTGGTCTGTTTGGACCTAGTTCGTAAAAAAGGACACCGCCGGTTTCACCAGTTGTAGTGGCCATGGTATAAATAGTTCTCTCTTGAAATGCATTGAATTCTTTGTAGTGTATATTACTATCCAAAAGTTGGGAATAGGAAGTGAACTGTCCAGGTGAAATCCAAATTTCAGCAGTTTTAGCATCTTCCAAGACCTTTTCAAAGGAAAAAGCTGCACTGCCTTCACCTTTGGTATTTTTATAAACATAGTCTGCATTGGCGTCTTCAAAAAACTGTCCCTGCCAGCTTGTACCGTAGGGTAAATACCAGCGATCCTGATGCATTGCTCCAGAAATCACAGTGGGTTGCTTGTCAATTTTTCCGGCTTTCTTCTTCAAGGAATTATAAGCAGTTTCCACTTCTTCAAACGCTTCGATAGAACGATCTAACTCTCCTAAAAATGCTCCAAAAAATTTAATCCATTCGGCTTTACCAAGCACATCCTTCTCCAGCCAATCTCCATTATAAACAACAGGAATTCCAGAGTTTTCAATCTGATTTAAGGTTTTGTTCTGACCTTCGATAGCAAAACTGAATACAACATCAGGCTCAACCGAAAGGAGAATTTCTGTGTTTAAAGTTTCGTTCTTACCTAATTCTTTAAGCTTTCCTGCATCGATCAAAGCTCTTGCTTCCTTAGAAGAGATATAATCCAGGTTAGGGAAACCCACCAGGTGATCGAGTTTATTCAATCTGATCAATGAAGGAATGTGAGTGGTCGAGGTAGTGACTAATTTTTCAACAGGTAATTTAATTATAGCATCATAGGACTCATTTTCTGGAAGTGCTACCTCTTCATTTTTAAGCATATAAACCAGATCTTTTTCGGCATTTTGCCAAGGGGAATGCACAATGACTTTGGTATAGTTGGAAAACTTTTGAATAGAGAATCCTTTGGCATAGTCAATCTTTACTTCAGTATAAGGGTGAATGTCTTCACTAGATTTTTCTACTTTCTGACAAGATATAACGCTTAAAATGACTGCTAAAATGACAAGGGACTTCATTCAAATTAAATTTTAAACAAAAGTATGATTTATTATTTTGAATGGAATCGCCTAAAATTTCAGGTTTCCAAAATTATATGGAGAATAAGAATACTTTCTTTAAGAATTGTCTACTTTTGTGACACGTTTTGGTTCTCAAAGGTTTTTAACTTTTGAAGATTAAAAGGGAATTTCGTGAAAATCGAAAGCTGTTCCCGCAACTGTAAGCTTAGTGCGCTACAAGCGTACGCTTTATTCCTCAACTTCATAACCACTGTCCGTTATAACCGGATGGGAAGGTTGAATAAAGACGCAAGCCAGGAGACCTGCCTTAATGTTTAATTTAAAAACGAAGACTTTCGGGATAAAGGTCTAGTGGTGTATGAAGTACTCAATAGCTTATAGCGTCTTGGCGTGTCTTTTGACAACGCTAAGTTATGCCCAGATGGATTCCATCCAGAAATTGGATGAAGTTCTTGTTGTAGATCGCCAAATCCATAGGTTTTCAACAGGACAGCTCTTACAAAATTTCTCAAGTTCTACTTTACAGGATTCTCCTGGAACGCTCACAGATGTTTTACAACAAAACACTCCAATTTTCTTAAAACAAAATGGCTACGGCATGGTGTCTTCACCTTCATTTCGAGGTACCACAGCCCAGCAAACAGCTGTAGTCTGGAATGGTTTTAATATCAATTCACAATTTAATGGTCAGACAGATTTCAACACCCTGCTTGTAGATGGGTTTGATGAACTTTCAGTGAGACCAGGTGGGGGAAGCGTGATTTATGGAACTGGAGCCATAGGAGGGAGTATCCACCTCAAAAATGAATTGAGATTTACTGGTGAAACTAAAGCAAGGTTAAGTGCCAGAGTAGGCAGTTTTTCAACTTATCAAAATTTATTAAAAGCTTCAACGTCCAATAAAAAGTGGAGTTTATCTCTTGCTTTATCTCGATTTTCTTCTGAGAACGACTACGACTGGCCTGAAACCTCACGACAAAACTTAAATGGACAATTTGAGCATTACAATGCCAACCTCAGTTTGTCCAGAAAACTAAATCCAAATAACAGGATCACCTACCACGGGATGTATTTTAACGGTGATCGTAACTTCTCGCTGATATTTCCCACTGATCCGCCTTCCAGTTATTTCAACGAGGACCACAGACACCTTTTGGAATGGGAAAGTCAATTATCTGAAGTGACTTCAGTGTTGAAATTTGCCTTTTTTGATGAGTTTTTTCAATATACTGCAGACACAAGATCTCCAAATCCAACAGGAGCTTCTGCTCAAACTATACTGGCACGCTACAGCATATTCTACCCTTATAAAAACTTTGATTTTAATGTTTTAAGTGAATACAATTATAGTAGCGCAAGTGGAACTAATGTTCTATCAGAAAGCAGAAATATAGCTAGTTTTGCTTTTCTAACTAAGCACCGCTGGAAAAAACTAACCTCAGAAGTAAGTTTTCGACAAGAATATTCTGATGTCTATGATAGTCCATTTTTATTTAGTTCAGGATTTAATTATGAGTTTTCAAAACTTCTTACCGCTAAAGCAAACGTTTCGAGAAACTTCAGAATACCGACCTTCAATGATTTGTATTGGGAAGGAAGTGGGAATACCAGTTTGCTTCCAGAGACGTCCAATCAGGTAGAAGCCTCTGTCATACTCTCAGATGATGAAAATAAGCATCAGTTGTCTTTGACAGGATATTATAATGACATTACAAACCTGATTCGTTGGATCCCAAGCCCCACAAGTGTGTGGCAGCCAGAAAATGTAGATGAAGTAGAAACCTACGGTTTGGAAGTGAATCTAGATTCTCGATATGAATTTGGTCTACACACCTTCAAGCTGAGATCCCTCTATGCTTATACTATTTCTGAAAATAAACAAACCGGTTTTCAGCTCACCTATGTGCCTCAGCATAAGTTCACCAATAGTATAGTTTATAAAATCAATCGATTTTCTGTAGATATTCAAAATTTATACAACGGAGAAGTATTTACAAGATCCAATAATAGTGCGGGGGATGTTCTGGAAGATTATCTGCTTTGGAATGCAGGAATTTCATACCAATTTCCAGCACTTCAAAGTTTAAAAATTTCAGCTCAGGTTCGTAACCTGGGAGATGTAGCTTACCAAACTCAAGAAAATAGACCATTGCCAGGACGGCATTTTTTTATTCAAACCCTAATCAATTTTTAAAACCAAATTTAATGAACACGTATTCAAGGTTGTTTTTAGTAATTAGTTCAGTTTTTTTTATCTCTTGCAATAGCGATGACGGAAATTCAGGACCTGTAATTTCAGATAGAGATTTTGTAAATGGTGCTTTAGTGCTTAACGAAGGAGGGTTTTCTGGAGGTGCATCAGTATCCTTTATCTCTGAAGATCTTAGCGAAGTGAGCAATTCAATTTTTGAAATTGCCAATGAAGGTGAAGGCATTGGGGTATTTCCTCAATCTATCTTTTTTGAAGACGATAAGGCTTATATTATATCCAATCAATCCAATTTAATTTCGGTAGTCAATAGGTTTAACTTTGAGTTGATAGATGTAGTCGACTCTGGACTTAACAGACCTCGCTATGGAACTGTTCTGAATGGTAAAGCTTACGTGACCAATCAGGCAGACTTTGAAACCGATCAAGATGATTTTATAGCAGTGGTAGATCTTCAAACTCTGGAAGTTGTAGAGTCGATTGCAACAGGTGTTATTGTTGAACATATTGTGGAATCCGGGGGGCAGATTTTCATTCAAAATGCAGCTTTCGGTTTAGGAAATCAGATTTCAAAGCTTGACCCATCATCAAATTCAATTAACCAAACTCTGGAAGTTGATGCAAAATTGAACTCGTTGGAAGTTTACAACGATAAGCTTTATGCTTTAGACTCAGTTGGAGTAAAAATTATAGATCCGACGGCCTTCGCTATTGAAAATGAAATCGATAAGCCAGAATCAGTTGAGAGTTTCAGTAATCTTAAAATTGAAAATAACCAATTGTATTATACCCTTGGAACAGCAGCCTATAGCTCATCTATTACGGCATCTATGCTTTCTGACGAAGTGCTATTTGATTACGGAAGTAGTTCTGCCTTTGGTTCCTTCTATGGATTTGGTGTTAATGAGGATAAGATCTATGTTGGAGATGCAGGAGATTTTACTGCAAATGGAACGGTATATATCTATTCTACCTCGGGACTGTTACTTTCCGAAGTAAGTGTTGGTGGTATTGGACCCAACAACTTTTATTTTCAATAATTATAAACTTAAATTTTATTACAAATAGCCTTTTACAACTATGTAAAAGGCTATCTCAGTTTATAAGATTCAGTTTCATAAGGCGGTCCTGTATCTTTTAAAATCGTAATTTCGATAATTGAAGCATCAATACAGCACGTGTTCAACCGATTAAAGACCGTCATTCATCAGTCCACCTTATTGAAAGTAACTTCTTTCAATAGCATATCCGTTATCATTAAGATGATTACAGGTCTTGGTGTTTCCAAATTTACAGCTATTTATCTGGGACCTCAAGGTATTGCATTGTTGGGTAATTTGAGAAATGGCTTAGAGTTATTTCATAACTTTTCTAGTGGGGGTCTCGCTAACGCCGTAGTCAAATATTCAGCAGAATATAAGTCTAGACCTAAAGTTTTTGCTTCTTTTTTGTCAACCTTGATCTGGTCAGGAATATTTGTCTGCGTGCTAACGATGGTTTTTATTTTCCTTTTAGCTGAATATATAAACGAGTTTATATTTGGTTCGAGAGATTTTGTAGTTATAATTCAAGTTATTGCTATTGTGCTGCCACTTCATGTCATGAATCTTTACCTGATTTCCATTTTGAAAGGCTTTAGCGAATTCAATAAAGTCATAAAAGTAAACATTGCAACTCATATTTTGAATTTGGCGGTGTTTGTTATCTTGCTTATTATCTTGGATCTGAAAGGTGCTCTATTAGCTGTGGTTTTGGTGCCATCCTTCATGTTTTTTCTCACCTTATATTATGTAAGGGCTCATTTTGGATCTCTTACTTCATTTTCATGGAGTAGATTTTCAACACCTAAGCTTAAGAATTTAGGCCAATTTGCCTTTATGACTTTGATTTCTAGTGCAAGTTTTCCATTGGTTTTTTTAGGAATTAGAAACTTTTTGATTGATACGATAGGAGAAGTAGAGGCAGGCTATTGGGAATCTACTTTAAGAATATCCAATTATTATTTACTTTTCGTGCTTTCACTGCTTAATTTATTTATCCTGCCCAAACTTGCAGAAGCCCAAACTAAAAAGCAATTTAGAAGAATCATTTTTTCCTTTTATAAACAAATTTTGCCATTTTTTGTTTTAGGCTTGCTGATAGTTTATGTACTGAGAGAGTGGATAGTTCGCTTAATTTTTTCTGAAGAATTTTTACCAGCCACTGACTTACTTTTATGGCAAATGCTTGGCGATTTTTTTAGAGTTCTAGCCTTGGTGATGGTTTATCAATTTCATGCCAAAAAAATGATGTGGCACTATATTTTGACCGATTTATTTCTAGCCCTGTGTTTATATTTTTCAGCATTATATTTTATACCTAAAGTTGGCTTAGAAGGAGTTGTTATCGGGCACGCATTTACATATGTCATTTACTTTTTAATCATTACTACAATCTTTAGTAAGACCATATTTTTTTATAAGCAATGAGCGAAAACTTGAGTTTAGAGATATTAATTTCAACAATGAATAGGAAAGATCTGTCTTTTCTGGATTTCATGTTTTCTGAAGTCGATATCTCTCTTTACTCAATTTTAATCATCAATCAGACTAGTTTTGAGCAAGATTTAGAGTCTTCAAATCCAAAAATTAGAGTCATAAACTCAAGAAATTTTGGATTGAGTAAAAGCAGAAACCTGGCCATTGAAAACTCAAAAGGAGATATTTTGCTTTTAGCCGATGATGATGTAAAATATTTACCTGGATTTGAACAAATAATTTTACAGGCTTATAAAAAATATGATCAGGCAAGTTTAATATCTTTTCAGTTTCTGAATGAAAATGAAAAGTTAGCAAAATTATACCCCAAAAAAGAGGGATATGTTATTTCTTCCAAACGGCCACTCTCTTCTGTTGAAATTTGCTTTAGAAAAAAAGATCTTATTTCATGTCACATCAGAATGAATGAAGACTTTGGTTTGGGGACCACATTCCCATCGGGAGAAGAACAGTTGTTAAAACGTGATTTTTTAATGAATAATCTCAAACTGGCTTTTGTTGCAAAACCTATACTGGTTCATTATGGTAAGACTTCTGCATCTGATCTTGGCAATATCAAGTCAATTCAAGCTACTACTGCACTCAAGTATATTCAATACAATAACATGGTGTATTTTTGGCTAGTCAAGTATGTGTTTTTTCTTTTTCGGCATAATTATATATCTTTTTTAGAACAATTAGTAGCATACCGGGCAGGTATGAAAGGAATATCAGAATTAAAGAAGGTAAGGAATGAAAATTAAAGGAAAGTCTTTATTCATATGGTTTTTGCCATTGGTAGTATCCTTATTAATTCAAGGCTTTAGTTTTGGCTGGAATAGGGTAGTCCTGGGAAATGCGCTTGAAAATTTTCTTTCTCTTGTCATATTGCTTTCAATACTATTGCTTTTCAACGCTAAAACAAGAAAAATAAGTCAGCATATTTTTTATATAGTTTGGACTCTTAGTTGTCTGGTTGAGACTATTTATTTTTACATTTTTAGAGCGAATCTTAGCGCTTCTTCTATATACATTTTGCTAGAAACCAATCTTGCAGAATCAAAAGAATTTCTTGAATTCTATTTTAATCCTGCAATTTTATTTATGATAGCAGGTTATCTGGTTTTTATCATTATCTTTTTTACCCATAAAAAAATGCTGGAGATTAAAGTGTTAAGCTTTAAAAGAAAAATGTTCTCACTAGCTACAGGTATTTTATCTATTATTTTTCTTCTTCAAAGCGGATATGTTCAATATAACTTCGCATTTCTGACTTTAAAATCCATTAAAGAATATGTTGTTGAATACAACAAAATCGAGTCTTTTAATATTGAAAAATCTAAAACTAATATTGAAGGGTTTTCTTATAATAATAGCCTAATAAAGAAGGCAACCTATGTATTTATTCTTGGAGAATCAACTACTAGAAATCGATTGAGTCTATATGGCTATTCGAGGAATACAACCCCCTACCTAAGTAGCATTCAATCTAATTTGAATGTTTATAATGATGTCATCAGTCCCAATGCTTTTACAATTGGTTCACTCAGAAAAGTGTTGACTTTAAATGGATTAACTGATGAAAATGATTTTTCAATCATTCAATTAATGAATCAAGCAGGCTTTAAGACTTTTTGGTTATCCAACCAAAGACCCATCGGAGAGTATGAAAGTTTGGTTACAAAAATTGCCTCAGCCAGTGATGTTTACCAAATTAAAAACACAGCATTAGATGGAAGCATAACACCTTACGATGAAGTTTTAGTTCCATTATTTGAAGAGGCGCTTAAGGATAAAGCTCCATTAAAATTCATCGTTTTGCATCCTTTAGGAACACATATGAAGTATTCCGATAGATACCCAGAATCATTTCAACAGTTCAAAGGTAAAAGTCCTTCAAAATTCAATACTGTAAGAGCTCAAGACTTATCCAATGCTTATGATAATGCAGTGCTTTACCATGACAATTTTATTAAAGAAGTGCATCAAAAACTTCTTGTTTTAGAAGAACCTTCATATATGTTGTATTTATCTGATCACGGTGAAGAAGTGTTCACTGATATTGATTTTGCAGGCCATTTGGATGATAATCCAACAAAATCTATGTATGAAATTCCATTTTTTATTTGGATGAACCCGAAATTTAAAGAATTGAATTCAATAGCTGAAAATTTAGATTGATCTAAATCAAATTTTATTTGAAGGTTTTGATTCGAGAAAAAGCATTTTTAATGATGCATACCAGCCTTCAAAACGAATCATTGGAAATGGATTGGATTTTGATCTCTATTTTAAAAAATGACTTACTTGAAAGGACTTCTGTAAATTTTATTAAGAATCAGTTGACGTTGAATCCATTTTAGTCCTCTTAATATTAAACCCGGAGAATTGAAAAGTAGTCTTTGCTTCAAGTTGAGGTGAGATAATTCGATATCCGACTGTAATTCTTTAAAGAGCAATTTGTCTCCCTTCATTTTTGCTTGGATACCCAGTGAAAATCTATTGATATCCATGAATTTATTCAATGATATATTTCTTTTTTCTTCAGATCTATGATTGTTGATATAATTCAATTTCTCTTTTAATCCGGTAAGGTCTGAAAGATTATTCTCAGTTGTTCTGTGATATCTCATGGTGACTTTTGGATTGAAAGCAATGGTAGCGTGTATTCCAAATTTTACCGTTAAGTCAATATCTTGTCCAGATGTTATATTGGTATCAAAACCTCCAACTTTATTAAAAATTGAGGTTGTAAATGCAAGCGCTGAAGTCCAGGCTAGAGGATCTATATAACTCGCTTCAAAATAGTTACTAACATAATCTATTTCTGATTTTATATCAAATGAAAAAGTAGGCTTCTTCAAATATGCTTTTTCTAGTAAAATCTCATAATTAGTACATACCACATTAGCCTTAGGAAGGATTTTGATGGTTTTGTAAATTTCCTCTAAATGATTTGGGTACCAATAGTCATCAGCATCGATGAGGGCTATCCAGTCTGAATTTGCAATAGAAATACCATAGTTTCTGGCTGAAGAGGCGCCTTTATTTTCCTGCTGAACCAACCGAATCCTTGGATCTTCAAATGTTTCAACTACCTTCTCGCTACCGTCTGTACTTCCGTCATTCACGATTATCACTTCAAAATTTTGATGGGATTGTTTTAAAACGCTTTCCAGGCAATCCTTTATGTAATTAACTTTATTATAAAGTGGTATGATGACAGAGAATTCAATCATTTTTTTGGAAGTATTTTGAAAAAAAATAAAGCTTATACACATTCAGCCGAAACAGGCTGGGTTGATCTGATACCAAATTTCTTTTAATGCTGTTTTCAAAAAGTCCAATGCAACCTCTAAATATGGCTTCAATTTTGTTAGATTTTAAATTGAAGTATGCACGCGACAGGGGGGTTACTTCTTTGGAAAGTTTTCCTTTTTTTATAAGCTGAATAAGGTTTTTTAAAGCTGTTTCAGTTTTATTCAAAAATTCTTTTGAGGTTTCAAGTCCTTTATGAATCACTGGATTATCTAAGTGACATACATATATTCTATTTCTCTTAAGCCCTTCAGAAAAAATAAGATCTTCATAGCCATATGTCATTAGTTCAGTGTCGAAGATAGGCTGCGCGAAGGCGGACTTTTTTAAAACCAAATTGGAGACTAACACATCAAACTTGAATTTTTCTTTTCTAATGTGAACGGACTTAGCTTCTTTTTTATGACCGTACAACCATCTTAATCTCTGATTGGTTTCTGGAGGAGTGTTCTCATAACTAAGACCTCCATAAATAACTTTACATTCTTCTTTTATCTTTTTTAGATAAATGTCAATAAAGTTTGTTCTCAGGGGGATTACATCATTATCTAAGAGTAAAACATAATCAAATTTTGAGGCACCAATTAGTTTATTAAGGTTATTTGAGCGTCCTAGATTTGATTGATTTTTCCAGTACTTCAGGTTTGGAAACTTCATGAGCTCTTCTTCATTTACTTTATCTCCATTAGGATCATCGTCAGAAATAAGGATCTCATAATTAAAACTTAGCTTTTGACATTGCTGATTGATTTCATCAACAATCTCAAACACTGAATCATTGTATGTTCTTATCAGAATAGATAACATGTTACTCTTTCGGAACTGGAAAACCTCTGTCGCGCATCAAGGCATCTATTTCTGCATCTCGACCTCTAAATTGCCTGTAAGCTTCAGCTGGGTCGATAGCATTTCTTGGGGCGAAAAGAAATTCTACCAATTTCTTAGAAAGTGTTTCATCATAAAATCCTCCTTCAGCCTCAGCAAAAGCTTCTGATGCATCAGAAGTGAGTACATCTGCCCATAAATAGCCGTAATATCCCGTCGCGTAACCTTCGCCTGAAAAGACATGACCAAAATGTGGACTGCGGTGACGCATGACCAATTCTTCCGGCATACCCAATTCATCTAAAGTTTCTTTTTCAAAAGTTTTAGGCTCGATTTTACTTGGGTCTGTAGTATGGTATTTCATATCCATAATCGCTGATGCTAAAAACTCGGTAGTAGCAAAACCCTGATTAAATTTTGATGCTTTTTTAATTTTTGCTACCAGCTCTGCAGGCATTGGTTCGCCTGTCTTGTAGTGTTTCAAATAATTTGTAATCACTTCATCTGTGTAAATCCAACGTTCAAGAAGTTGAGATTGAAACTCGGTATAATCTCTTACTCCACCATTTAAGGTTGGATACTTTACGTCGGCACTTAAAAAATGTAAAGCATGACCAAACTCATGGAAAAAGGTTTCAGCATCATCCCAGGAGACCAAAATGGGTTCACCTTCAGCAGCCTTTACGAAATTTGAATTGTTTGAAGCCAATACGTTGGTTTCACCATCAAAACTGGTATAGGATCTGTAAGTCGTTGCCCAAGCTCCAGAACGTTTACCTTTTCTGGCATATGGGTCTAAATAGAACACACCAACAGGACTACCATCAGATTTTTGAGTAACTTCAAACACCTTTACATCCTCGTGAAAAACAGGAACCCTTCCATCTGTGATTTCAGAAAATTCAAAATCAAATAGTCGCCCAGCAACGTAAAATATGGCATCCGTAAGATTGTCTAATACTAAGTACTCCTTCACCTCTTCAGAGTCTAAATCGTACTTTTCTTGCCTTACTTTTTCAGCATAGAATCTGTAATCCCAGGCTTCAATTTCAATACCTGCATTTTCATTATCTGCGACTTCTTGCATGTCTTGAACTTCTTCCTCAACTCTTGCAATGGCCGAAGGCCACACGGCCATCAATAAATTCATAGCATTTTCAGGATTTTTAGCCATTCTATCCTGTAACCTCCATTGTGCATAATTATCGTATCCCAAAAGTTGAACGCGTTCGTTTCTTAGCTTTAAAATGTCTTTGATGAGTTGATTATTGTCATATTCATCTCCGTTGTCTCCTCTGGAATAGTAATTTTTCCAAACCTTTTCCCGTAGGTCTCTTTCTTCAGAATAGGTGAGGAAAGGATCCATAGAAGACCTGGTGTTAACAATAGCATATTGTTCTGGTTTGCCCTGTTGCTGGGCGGCTTCTTTAGCAGATCTTATGAAAGAATCGGAAAGGCCATCCAACTGATCTTTATTTAAAAAAGTCACATAGTTTTCTTCATCGTGAAGAATATTGTTAGAAAAATCGGTATAAAGCTTTGATAATTCTTTATTGATTTCAGCATAGCGTTTTTTTCCTTCTTTGTCTAAGTTGGCACCGTTCATTTCGAAGGATTTATAGATCAATTCAACTACTCGTTGCTGTTGTGGCTCCAAAGCTTTTATCCTGCTTTCATCATACACTTTCTTTATTCTGTTGAAAAGCTTTTCGTTTTGACGAATTTGAGATTGATAATCAGATAGTTTTGGAGATAATTTTTGTTGAATTTTTCTGAAGTCTTCAGAAGAGTTGTTACTGCTCCAGATACCGTAGTAAGTGTAAACTCTATCCATCAACTTGCCGGCTCTCTCCATAGCTTCAATCGTATTTTCAAAAGTAGCAGGCTCCCTAGAATTTGCAATGTCCTCTATTTCTGAAAGGTATTTTTCCATGGCGTA
This sequence comes from uncultured Mesohalobacter sp., assembly GCA_964577705.1. Classification (GTDB taxonomy): domain Bacteria; phylum Bacteroidota; class Bacteroidia; order Flavobacteriales; family Flavobacteriaceae; genus Psychroflexus. The sequence goes on along the minus strand of CAZOAD010000006.1, from coordinate 54,204 downwards.
ATCCATAGCGGGCTCCAAATCTTTCAAGTCCATGTTCTCAAAATTTGGTACCCCTTCGTAAGGTCCATCCCATGCTTTCAGAAGTGTATTCTCTGTCATCAATTTATCTTTAGATTCTTTCTCTCCAGTGCAAGCTATGGATAGTGCAAGCAAGCCTAAAGTAATTAGTTTAATATTGGATTTCATAGGGTTTGATTTAATGCTGTTGTTGTTTTTGGACAACTTCAAATAGACGCTGACCGTCACATTTCAAAGTCTTGGAGGGGAATTTCAATAGCAGGGCATAATCGTGAGTTGCCATCAATATGGTATTTCCATTGGCATTGATCTCCTGTAACACCTGCATGACCTCTACAGAGGTTTGCGGGTCCAGGTTTCCTGTAGGCTCGTCTGCAAGAATCAACTCAGGATCATTGAGTAAAGCTCTAGCAATCGCGATTCGCTGTTGTTCTCCTCCAGAAAGTTGATAGGGGAATTTAAAATTCTTGGTTTTCATACCAACCTTGTCCAGAACTTCATCTATTTTTTGTTCCATTTTGGATTTGTCTTTCCAGCCTGTTGCTTTCAGTACAAAAATTAAATTTTCTTTTACGTTTCTATCGTTGAGGAGTTTGAAGTCCTGAAAGACAACACCGAGTTTACGTCTTAGAAATGGAATTTGTTTATCCTTCAAATCTTTCAATTCTATGCCAACAATTTGACCAAAGCCGCTTTTTAATGGTAAATCTCCGTAAAGCGTTTTCATAAAACTACTTTTACCTGTACCTGTTTTTCCAATTAGGTAGACAAACTCCCCCTTTTTTATTTCGATGTTAACATCGGAAAGGATAAGAGCTTCCCTTTGAAAAATGCTGGCATTACTGAGTTCTAGAATGGTTTCTGACATATGAAAAATGGAAAATTTAGAAGTTATAAATATAGGATTATTTAATTGACGGTGAAAAAATCAATATGAGATTCCTCATAATTAAAAATAAGCTTCAGCGTTATATGACTATATAATTTTATCTTTGATTCATACTTAAAAACGTATACCAATGCCAAAAATTTTCTTTGTTCTCATCGTGTTTGTTTTTACAAACCTACAAGCACAACAAACCCAGCGCTCCACCGATGTCTTAGGGAAATACCAAGACGCTTTACATTTCTACGACCAAAATCAATTTGATGCTGCCAGCAAAATCTTTCGTTCCATTTATTATGAAATAGATAGTGAACAATTAAAGTCTAATGTGGATTATTTCTTAGCTAATTGTGCTATTAAACTCGGTAAACCCAAGGCTGATAAAATGATGGAAGACTTTATTTCTGAAAATCCAACCAGTCTTAAAACTAACAAAGCTTATTTGGAAGTAGGAAATTATTATTTTGAGAATAAAGACTTCAACAAAGCAAATACATGGTTGAGCAAGGTCAATACCAGCTCATTGTCTAAGAATGAACTCAGAACCTATCAATTCAATTATGGATACACCAACTTTAGGACTAAAAATTATAATAAAGCTCAGCAGCTTTTCGAAAATGTAAGAAATGATAAAGAGTATGGTGCTCAAGCTAAATACTATATTGGTTTTATCGCCTATGAAGAAAATGAATACCAGTCGGCTTCAGAATTGTTTGACGAGGCTAGGAGTGAAGGGGTGAAAGGAAATAATATTTCTTATTTCCAAAGCGACATGAATTTTAAGTTAGGAAATTTTGAAAAGGCTATCCAGTTGGGACTTGAGCAATTACCAAAATCCAATGCTCGTGAGCGCTCTCAGCTCAATAAAATTATTGGTGAGAGTTATTTCAATCTCAAAAATTATTCAAAAGCCATTGACTATTTAAAAGAATATAGAGGTGATAGAGGGAAGTGGAATAATACGGATTATTACCAACTTGGCTATGCCTATTACGAAACTGGCGATTATGATTCCGCTATCGATGAGTTTTCAAAAATTATTGGTGGCCAGGATTTTGTAGCTCAAAATGCATACTACCACCTGGCAAAAGCTTATTTGAAAACAGATAAGAAAACACAAGCTTTAAATGCATTTAAGAACGTCACAGAAATGGATTTCGACAAAGACTTGAAGCAAGATGCGTTTTTGAATTATGCGAAACTTAGTTATGAAATTGGAAATGCTTACAAGTCTGTACCAGAAGTTCTTCAAACCTATATCGAAACTTATCCTACATCAGATGAAGTAGACCTGGTTGGGAGCCTGCTTATCGATTCCTATTTAACTTCTAAAAATTACGAGAAAGCGATTTCAATGCTGGAAGGCAGTAGAGCATATGAGTATAAACTGGCTTTTCAAAAAGTGACTTATTATTACGGAATCGAATTGTTTAAAGATAATCAGCTTAAAGAGGCTAAGACTTATTTTGATAAATCCCTTTCAGAGCGATTGGATGCAGAGTTCACCGCAAAAGCGACCTACTGGAAGGCAGAAGTAGATTATGCTTTAGGTAATTATGACATGGCTCTTATTGGCTACAAAGAATTCAAAGGAATGACGAAAGCAAAAGAATTACCAGAATATTATTCTATAGATTATAATATTGCTTACTCATATTTTAAGACTAAAAATTACAGGTTATCGGTTTCATTTTTCGAAGACTTCATAAAAGTTGAAAGACCTTCACAGCGTCTTCATGATGCTTACGTGAGATTAGGAGATGCACAATTTGCACTGAGTCAGTACTGGCCAGCCATGGAAGCTTATAATAGTGCAATCGCTATGAAAAATTATAAAAGTGATTATGCCTTTTTTCAAAAGGCTTACAGCTATGGTTTTGTAAATCGAAATGAACAGAAGATTGAAAATTTGAATGTATTTATAGAAAAATACCCAAATTCGATTTATAAAGATGATGCTTTGTTTGAACTCGGAAATACCTATGTAGCCGAAAACAAAGATCAACAAGCGATCAAGGCCTACCAGAATATTTTAACCAACTACAAGAAAAGCTTATATTATCCTAAGGCACTGTCTAAACAAGCTTTGATTTACTACAATCAGGAGAGCTATAACGAATCTCTTACAAAATTCAAGCAACTGGTGAGTGAGTTTCCAAACTCTCAAGAGGCACTCCAAGCTGTACAAACTGTTCGATTAATTTACATAGACATGGGTCAAATCGACCAATATGCAAGTTGGGTGAATACCCTAGACTTTGTTGAAGTTGCCGATTCTGACATTGAAGAAGCGACCTATGAAGCAGCAGAAAATAAATTTTTGGACAACGACACACAAAAAGCAATTTCAGGATTTAAAACCTACCTAAAGGAATTTCCAAATGGAAAAAATAGCTTAAAGTCAAATTTCTATTTAGCACAATTGTTATACAATGATGGAGACGTAGAAGAGTCACTGCCCTATTATGAAGCAGTAGTGAATAGCCGATCAAGCGAATTTACGGAAGAATCTTTAAGACGAATATCTCAGATTTATTTATCAAATAAAGACTACGATAAAGCTATAGCTAGTTTATCTCGTATGGAAACTGAGGCAAGTTTCTCTCAAAATATTTTATTTGCTCAGTCCAATTTGATGAAGGCTTATTTTGAGATTGAAAATTATGATAAAGCTCTGATTTACGCAGAATTGATTTTATCCAAAGACATAAGCGACGAAGAAATCTTAAGCGACGCCAGAATATTTATTGCTAGGTCTTCTCTTAAAGTTGGCGACGAGAAGCGTGCAGAATCCGCTTATAAAGAGGTTCTTAAAACGGCTACAGGAAAATTGAAAGCAGAAGCTTTGTACTATGATGCCTACTTTAAAAATAAGGCGAATAACTATGAGGCTTCTACAGAAGTAGTCCAAGATTTGACTAAAAACTATTCAAGATACAGAGAATTTGGAGTGAAGGGCTTGTTATTGATGGCAAAGAATTTTAATGCTCTAGGAGATAATTACAATGCTACTTATATATTGGAAAACATTATTAAGAATTTCCAGTCTTATCCAGAAACGATTTCAGAAGCAGAAGCATTACTTCAAGCTATAAAAGTTGAAGCTTCGGAAACCAATTCATCAGTAGACGTGAATCAAAATTAAACGTCAAATTAAAATATACAAAAGCCCTCCATGGAGGGCTTTTGTCGTTATAAAGACTTCTCTTACTATCCTAAATACGTTTTAAGAATAGTACTTCTAGAAGTGTGTTTCAATCGTCTAACGCCTTTTTCTTTGATTTGACGAACGCGTTCTCTTGTAAGTCCAAACGTCTCACCGATTTCCTCAAGGGTCATTGGCTGTTGATTTCCTAAACCGAAATACAGTCTGATTACATCCGCTTCTCGAGTGGTTAGGGTTTCCAAAGCACGCTCAATTTCAGTTTGAAGAGATTCGTGTAACAAATCATTTTCTGGACTTGGAGATTCACCAAATTTCAATACATCGTAAAGGTTGGAATCTTCTCCTTCAATAAGTGGTGCATCCATTGATAAATGGCGACCAGAATTCTTTAAAGACTCTTTTACGTCATTAACCGTCATTTCCAATTCTTTTGCAATTTCATCTGGACTTGGTGGCCTTTGATGACGTTGTTCTAGAATTGCAAAGGTTTTATTGATTTTGTTGATAGATCCAATCTTGTTTAGTGGTAATCTCACCACACGGGATTGTTCTGCTAAGGCTGAAAGAATAGATTGTCTTATCCACCAAACCGCGTAAGAAATGAATTTGAAACCTCTAGTTTCATCAAAACGTTTGGCTGCTTTTATCAAGCCAAGATTTCCTTCATTAATAAGGTCGGGTAGGGTAAGACCTTGGTTCTGATATTGCTTAGATACAGAAACCACAAATCTTAGATTCGCTTTCGTTAATTTTTCTAGAGCAAGATCGTCTCCAGCTTTGATACGTTGAGCTAATTCAACTTCTTCTTCAGCTGTAATTAAGTCTACTTTTCCAATTTCTTGAAGGTACTTGTCTAGTGATGCAGTTTCTCTATTGGTAACCTGCTTGGTAATTTTAAGTTGTCTCATTTAGAAATGTCCTCGATTATCGTTTATCTACATCTTATTTTACGATCGAAAGTGTAGAAATGTTACAAATGGTTATTAAATATTTTCAAATGCAATCCCAAATGAAATGAAAAAGCCTGCTTAGTGTTGACAAGCAGGCTTTTAAAATTTAAAAGAATTTATACAAATTATTCTCTGATGTGACCATCACCCCAAACGTAATATTTGTTGGTAACAAGTTGTTTAAGTCCCAATGGCCCTCTGTGGTGAAGCTTATCGGTAGAAATTGCCAGTTCTGCACCTACTCCCATTTGTCCACCATCTGTAAAGCGTGTAGAAGCATTTTGATAAACAGCAGCACTGTCTATTTGTTGCATAAAATTCAAGGCTTTCTCATTGTCTTTCGTAATGATGACCGACGAATGTCCTCCGGAATATTTATTTATTTTTTCAACCGCTTCATCAAAAGAATCTACTGAGCTTAGGACAATCTTAAGGGCTAAAAACTCTTCTTTCCAGGTATCTTCTGTAGGAATTGTAGGATAGTCTGTGACTTCTTCTACTTTTCCATCAACAAGAATTTCAACCTCGTATTCTTTTTCAAGGGTCTGAGCAAGATCTTTAACTTTAGATTCAAAATCTGGTAGATGAGAGTCGATCAATACCTTATCTAAGGCGTTACATCCAGATATTTTATCAGTTTTAGCATTAATAATCACTTTTTTGGCAATGTCCCAATCAGCGTCTGGAGCTACATAGAGGAAATTATTCCCACGGCCACTTATCAAGACTGCACAGGTGGCTGTTTGCTTCACAAAATTAATTAGTTTTTCACCACCTCTAGGAACAATCAAGTCCATTTTCTCTGGTGGATTACTAAGGAATTCTCTGGTTTCTTCTCTATTGAGATGAAGTAAGGTAATCCAATCTTTAGACAATCCATTTTCTTCCAAGGCTTCATGCCAGCATTCTTCTAGAATGATATTACTATGATTGGCTTCTTTTCCTCCTTTCAAAAATATTTTGTTATTCGCTTTAAAAGCTAAAACTGCAGCTTCAATTGTAACGTCTGGTCTAGATTCGTAAATAATCATAATGGTTCCAAAAGGATCTGTTTTATTTACAATTTTCAAACCTGTGTCAAGCGTTCTTTCAGAAATTGTATTACCTACGGGATCTTCCTGTTCTTTTACCTCTTTAATGGCTTGTATCATGCCATCCACTTTCTTTTGATCGACGACCAATCTATCGTATAAGGCTTGATCGTTTCTGTTGAAAGATTCTAAATCCTTTTTGTTTTCTTCTATAATTTCATTTCTTCTTTTATCTATAATGGTCATCATAGATTGAAGAACGTCATTTTTTATTTTTGTGTTTAGTAATTTCATGTGTACTTATTTTTAAACTGTAAACTTTGTTCCTACTTCTTTTCCTTCAAGAATATCTATAATAATATTCTCTTCTTTGCCATTTGCAATGTAAGTAGGTATATTTTTACTGGCGGTCATCTTTGCAATTTTTAACTTGGATTCCATACCGCCTCGACCTTCGCCTTCACCTTTTTCATTTTCCTGAACGTATTTCTCCACGTTATCATGAACTCTCACGTGTCTTAGTAATTCAGAATCTTCGTGATCTGGATGACCGGTGTAAAGACCATCAATATCTGTAAGCATGATGAGCATGTCGGCTCCTACAAGCTCAGAAACCAAACTTGCAAGTTCATCATTGTCAGAAAACATCGACATTGAAAGTGAAACAGCATCATCCTCATTGGCGATAGGAATAATACCTTCTGTCAATAAGCCTTCGTAGCAATTGATCATATTTTCACGGTATTTTCCAGGAGCAAAATCTCTTTTGGTCGCTAGTACTTGCCCACATCGCATCCCGAAATCGTGAAACATAGTATAATAATGTCTCATCATCCTTGGCTGTCCTACAGAGGAATAGATTTGGCGCCTGGTTGATTTATCCTCAGATGAACAGGTTCCTAAAACCTCTTTACCAGCAATTGCAGAACCTGAAGATACAAGAATTGTGATGATGTCTCTTTCATACAAGTAAGCAATTTGCCTTACAAGATTTTTCAAAATAGGACCAACAATTCTATTGTTCTTATTGGTCATTACATTGGTCCCGACTTTAACTACTATACGTTTTGCATGCATTCTATCTGAGTTTAAATTATTCATCACCTAATTCTACTGCTCTGTTAAACGCTGCATAAGCTGCATCTTGTATGAGCTGTTTGACATTATTGTCATCCATAGAGTCTAAAGCCGCTCTGGTTGTTCCTCCTTTCGAAGCTACTCTATCCATCCATTTTTCTGGAGTTAAGTCTGATTCATTAAATAAATGAACAGCGCCTTCAAATGTGTTACTCACTAAAATTTTAGAATCATTGTCGGAAAATCCCATTTTTTTCGCTGCTTCTAACATTGATGCCATAAAGTAGAAAATGTAAGCAGGACCACTACCTGAAATACCAGTAGATTTATTGATGAAATCTTCGTCTTTTACTCTAATGGATTGCCCTGTGGTATCCAATAAGTTTCTAATCATAAGAAGTTCCACTCTGGAAACTTCTTTAGACTCTGTGTAAGAAGTGACACCTTTACCAACTTTAGCAGGAAGATTTGGCATCGTTCTAACTACTTTTTTAACATTTAGGCCATTTTGGATATTTTCTATAGTAACTCCAGCCATCAAGGAAACAATGATTTGCTGATCGTTTAGCATAGGTTTCATTCTTGCGAATAATTCCTCGCTATGATAAGGTTTCACTGCTAAAAAAACAACATCTGCATTAGGCAAACACTCTTCTAAATTATCGAAAGTATCATAATAAGATACTTCGCTAAGTTTCTTCAATAAGTCCTTTGAGACATCATGAATCATTAGATTTTTTCTATTCAATAACGGGGATTTCGCCATTCCTTCAGAGTAGGTTAACCCCATATTACCTGCTCCAATTACTAATACTTTCATTTTACTTTTTTAAGATTTATAAAAATGATTGTTTAATACTGTGCAACGATTATGCACATTTACCAAAATACTTATTTTATTGTTTTATTTTGTATTATTAAACATGTTTTAAGATAAAACACGAGTTTTTATCGAAAACACTGAACAAAATGCGATATAGTTACATGAATTTATGTCAGTTGCGCTAGTTTGTCAGTAAAAAAAAAGCGGTTTAGAATGTTCTAAACCGCTTGAGTTATTTGAGTCGAATTAAGACTTAGAGTCTTCGTCTTCTTTTCTAGGACTTCTTTCTGGTTTTTCGAGAAGTGCTTTTCTAGAAACTTTAGGTTTTTTGGTTCTAGGATCTACACCAAAATACTTCACATCTAAAACATCTCCAAGTTTTACAACGTCTGCAACGTTTTCTGTACGTTCCCAAGCCAGTTCAGAAATGTGAAGAAGAACTTCATTTCCAGGTGCATCATTATATTCTACTACAGCTCCAAAGTCAAGAACTTTAACTACTGTAACTTCATAAATACTTCCTTTTTCTGGTTTAAACGTCACAGAATCAATTTTTGCAAGTACTTTGTCGATACCGTCCTGATCTGTACCAAGAATTTCTACAATTCCTTCTTCAGTCACAGGATCCTCGTTAATTACGATTTCTGTACCAGTTGATTTCTGTAATTCCTGAATAACTTTACCCCCAGGTCCAATTAGCGCACCAATAAATTCATTTGGAATTCTTCTGGTGATAATTTTTGGAGCATGAGCTTTTACAGATTCATTTGGCGTAGCAATCGTATCTGTAAGCTTTTCTAAGATATGTAATCTTCCGGCTCTAGCTTGTTGTAAAGCTTTTACAAGAATTTCGTAAGGAAGGCCTTTCACTTTGATGTCCATTTGACAAGCCGTAATACCATCTGCAGTTCCAGTGACCTTAAAGTCCATATCACCCAGGTGATCTTCATCTCCAAGAATGTCTGAAAGTACAGCATGACGATCGCCATCAGAAATTAATCCCATAGCTATTCCCGATACTGGTTTTGTCATTTTAACTCCTGCATCCATCATTGCCATGGTTCCAGCACAAACGGTAGCCATAGATGAAGAACCGTTGGATTCTAAAACTTCAGAAACCACTCTTACTGTGTAAGGATTACTTTCTGGAATCATACCTTTTAAGGCACGTTGGGCAAGGTTACCATGTCCAATTTCTCTTCTTGAGGTTCCTCTTATTGGGTAAGCTTCACCGGTACAGAAAGGAGGGAAGTTGTAATGTAAATAAAAAGCCTCCTCACCCTGGTGTGTTGGCATATCAATGGTGTTGGTTTCTCTGGACGTTCCCAGTGTAACCGTGGCCAAGGCTTGTGTTTCTCCACGTGTAAAAATTGCAGAACCATGAACAGAAGGCAGATAATCGATTTCACACCAAATAGGTCTTATCTCATCTGTCTTTCTTCCATCTAGTCGTAAGCCTTCTGCCAGGGTAAGTTCTCTTACCGCAGCTTTTTCGGTCTTACTGTAATATTTCTTGATCAATTTTTCGTTTTCCTCCAATTCCTCCTCAGAGAATAGAGCCATAACGTCATCTTTTACAGCAGAGAAAGCTTCTCCTCGCTCTCTTTTGCTGTGTCCGCCTTTTGCAATTTCATATATTCTGTCGTAAGCAGCTTCATGAACTTTCTTTTCAAAAGACTCATTTTCTTCTGCTACTGCATATTCTCTTACTGGTTTTTTTCCAAAGGCTTCAGCAAGTTTCAATTGCGCTTCCACCTGTTTTTTGATGTGTTCGTGAGCGAATTTAATGGCTTCAGCCATCTCTTCTTCAGAAATTTCTTTCATTTCTCCTTCTACCATCATTACAGAGTCTGCAGAAGCCCCAATAATCATGTCGATGTCCGATTCTTGTAGCTGGCTTCGACTAGGGTTGATCACAAATTCACCATTTATTCTACCAACTCTGGCTTCAGAAATGGCAGTTTCAAAGGGAATATCTGATAATTGAATGGCTGTAGAAGCTGCGAGTCCGGCCAAGGCGTCAGGCATAACGTCATCATCGTGAGACATCAACTGAATCATCACCTGAGTTTCAGTTCTATAATCTGACGGGAAAAGCGGTCTTAAGACACGGTCAACGATTCTCATCGTAAGAACTTCACCATCACTCGGTCTTGCTTCTCGTTTGAAAAATCCACCAGGGTAACGCCCAGCTGCGGCAAATTTTTCTCTATAATCCACCGTAAGTGGAAAGAAATCCATAGTACTTTCCTTATACGAAGAAACTACTGTACATAATAACATGGCTTTGCCCATCTGGACTACTACAGAGCCGTGAGCTTGTTTTGCTAATTTACCAGTCTCAAGTTTGATTTCTCTACCATCCCCAAGATCGATAATTTCACTAAATGTTTTTGGAATCATAACTAATGATTTAAAGGTTATACGTTTTTCTTAATTACGTGTTGTTGTGTTGTCGTTTAGAAAAAATGTAAAACCATTTGAAGTCGTCCCTAGGAACGCTTTTAAACTAAAAAAGGGGCAAATTTGCCCCCTTTATATTATTTTCTCAATCCTAAATCTTTTACTATAGCTCTGTACCTCAAGATATCTTTCTTCATAAGGTAGTCAAGAAGATTTCTTCTTTTACCAACCAATTTCACCAAAGATCTTTCAGAATTAAAGTCTTTTCTGTTTGTTTTGAGGTGTTGAGAAATGTGTTCAATTCTCTGAGTCATCAATGCGATCTGACCTTCTGCAGAACCAGAGTCTTTCTCGTTTTTACCGTGTTTAGCAAATAATTTGCCTTTTTCTTCTAATGTTAAGTACATGCCAATATTATTTCAATAATTTTTATGCGAGAATAGATTTTCTATTCAATCCTGCAAAAGTAATCTTTTAAATTTAAATTGAAAGCGATATCCGAATTTTTATGCTCTTACGGGTTGATTCCTTATAAGGTCTATGTAGAGATTGATCTTATGTTTAAGTTCCTTCCTGTGAGAAATGAAATCTAAAAAACCATGCTCTTTCAAAAATTCTGAGGATTGAAATCCTTCTGGAAGATCTTTTCCTGTTGTATCTTTTACAACTCGGGGACCAGCAAAACCAATTAAAGCTCCAGGCTCGCCGATATTGATATCTCCTAGCATAGCAAATGAGGCAGTAGTACCTCCTGTAGTAGGATCTGTACAAAGAGAGATATAAGGTAAATTAGCTTTAGCCAACTGCGTAAGTTTGATAGATGTTTTTGCAAGTTGCATTAGTGATAAGGCGGCTTCCATCATTCTAGCTCCTCCAGATTTTGAAATGATAATTAATGGGCATTTTCTGGAGATGGCATGATCTACTGCCCTGGCAATTTTTTCACCAACCACAGATCCCATAGAGCCACCAATGAATTTGAAATCCATTGCAGCAATGACGATTTCTTTACCCTTTGATTTTCCTACAGCTGTTCTAATAGCATCGTTCAATTGTGTTTTCTCTTGAACCTCTTTTAATCTGTCTTTGTATTTTTTGGTGTCTTCAAATTTTAAAGGATCTTTAGATGTTAGCTTAGCATCTAATTCCTCAAATTTTCCGTTATCAAATAGAATGTCGAAATACTCCGCACTTCCAATTCTCACATGGTAGTCGTCTTCCGGACTCACATAGAAGTTTTTTGCAAGCTGTTCTGCGTCAATAATTTTTCCTGTAGGTGATTTATACCATAAGCCTTTTGGGACGTCTTTTTTGTCCTCAGTTGCTGTTTGGATCCCTTTTTTCTTTCTTTTAAACCAAGCTGCCATATCAAATAGGTGCTAAATTATAATGTGTTGATATTGTTTAAGTCCTTAAATGCTTTTTCCAATCTGGTGATAAATGTGTTTTCACCTTCTCTAAGCCATTTTCTAGGATCATAGTATTTCTTATTTGGGACGTCATCGCCATCTGGATTCCCGATCTGAGTAGAGACATAATCAGCATTGTTTTTCATATAATCTCTAATTCCCTCTGTAAAAGCATATTGCAGATCGGTATCGATGTTCATTTTGATCACACCATAACCTATAGCTTCCTGAATCTCTTCTACTGTAGATCCGCTTCCTCCATGAAACACAAAATCGATGTGATTTTCCTTAACATTATACTTTTTAGAAATATATTCCTGAGAGTTTTTGAGGATTTTTGGAGTTAACTTTACATTCCCAGGCTTGTATACGCCGTGCACGTTTCCAAATGCAGCTGCGATAGTAAACTGATCTGAAATTTTGCTTAATTCTTCATAAGCATAAGCAACTTCCTCGGGTTGTGTGTACAATTTTGAAGAGTCGATATCGGTATTGTCCACACCATCTTCTTCACCACCTGTAACACCAAGTTCAATTTCTAAGGTCATCCCCATCTTTTTCATACGTTCGAGATAGGTTTTACAAATTTCGATATTTTCTTCTAAAGGTTCTTCAGACAGATCGATCATATGGGAACTATAAAGTGGCTTTCCGTGGACTTTAAAAAACTTTTCACCTTCATCTAGCAATCCATCAATCCAGGGCAGTAGTTTTTTGGCGCAGTGATCTGTATGAAGAATAACTGTTGCTCCATAAGCTTCAGCCAAATCATGAACGTGCTTGGCTCCAGTTGCAGCTCCTTTGATGGCTGCAAGCTCATTTTCATTAGACAAGCCCTTGCCAGCATTAAATTGAGCACCGCCATTGGAAAACTGAACAATCACAGGAGAATTCAATTTGGCTGCAGTTTCAAGTACTGCATTAATCGTGTTAGATCCCACAACATTTACAGCCGGTAGTGCGTAATTGTTGTCTTTGGCATGTTGAAAAATAGCTTGTACTTCTTTTCCTGTTGCCACTCCAGGTTTTATGTGATGACTCATAATGTCTAAATTTTAGTAAAATTAAAGCTGTAAAATTAATAAATATAAACCGACTAGAACGGGTAATTGATTCCGAAGTTGAAAACAACGTTGCTAAAGTTGTAATCTTTGAACCATTTGGAGCCCTCACTTCCAGGGTTATAGGTTTTAAACCCAAGATCCATTCGGATGACAAAAAACTCGATGTCGTAGCGTAATCCGAAGCCAGATGCAATAGATAACTCGCTTAGATCTTGAAGCCCGTCGAAAGTTGCTGCGGGGTCCTCTACATTGTCAAACACATTCCAAATGTTTCCTGCATCCACAAACAAAGCACTGTTAAGGCTTCCGAATAAGTTAAATCTGTATTCTGCATTGAAGGATAATTTGAAATTAGCTTCATTAAAATCATTTACACCATTGGTACTTCCAGGCCCAAGATCATAGGGTCTCCAGCCTCTGTTATCGTTGGGTCCGCCACCAAAAAAACTTCTGGGAAATGGTATGGAATTCGCATTGCCGTAAGGTATGGCAATACCCCCGTAGGCTCGTGTCGCAATCACTTGTTGATTACCTAAATCCCAATGTTTGATATAATTGAGCTCTGGTTTTATGTATTGGGAAAATTGGACCCCAAATAATCTATAGTTTCCAGTCGGGGTCTCTTCTAATCCTAAAGGTCTGGCTAAGGCAGAAAGCAAATTTCCAGCCCATTCTATCTTTCCACGAAACTGAGAGAAGTTTTCATCAAAAATATTACGCCTGGTACTATACTCATAAGTGAAATTGGAGGCTACGATGAGATTGTTTTCCGTTAAACGTTCTCTTCTTTCAATAAGCGAGCTCGCTATCACCTGATCTTCTCTATTTAAATTGACTCTTTGGTTATTGATGTCTTGAATAAAACCTTGCGTGCCTTCTGGAATAATTAAATCTAATTCTCCTTGCTGATTTTCAAAAAGAAATTCAGGATTCACTTGATCTAGATTGTCCCTTGAAATTTGATTTAGTTCAGTATAAGAATTCCTGAAAACATTAAAGAAATTGGCTGCATTTAGATTATTTACAAACTGAATGTTCATCAAATCGAATTGATACGAAGTTCTGTCTTCGGGCTTCCAGCGGTAACCAAAAGTGGCATTTAAGTTTCTTCTATCCAAACCAATATTTTGTTGTGTACTAAAACCCACGCTAGCAGTTGTAAAAGGAGACATTGTATTTCTAATGACACTTTCAGTAGAAAATGGAAAAATAATTCGAGGAAAATTTAACCTTAAGTCCATCCCATACTCTAAGATGTCCAAAAATTGATCTGCAGAATTCCCTAGATCTCTGGATGACCCAAAATTCCCTCTTCCCGATAGTTCCAAAGTTTCTGCACCCCTGAAAATATTTCTAGAAAGTATCGACGTATTAAACCCAATACCAAACTGTTGAATGTTACTCTGGCTGACATCAATTCCAAAATTGGTAGAAAATCTTTCTTTAGGTGTAAGCAATACATTAGCGATCAAACCTGTTCCTGTGGTATCCCTAGGGTCTTCTTGGTATAAGATGTTGGGATATTTGAAAATTCGGGTTTCTGCAATTCTATTGTTTGTTCTTGCTCTGTCGATATCCCTATAGATGCTGTCTTTTTTGATAAAAATGAAGTCGGATAAAACTTTTGGATTCAACTTTAAATTTCCAAAAGAGTACACATTGGTTTTTTCGTAAATAACAGAATCTTCTATTTTGGTAGTAGTCCCATCGTAATCTGAAAATACATTCACCTCACTAATTCTATGGACTTTAAAGGGGATAGAAGCTACTGTATCTCTCACATCTATAAGCCGATCAGAAATATTGATTTCTAGATTTATTTTTTGATTGTTTTCTAAGGTATCTGCATAATAGGAGATGTATTCTTTTTCAAAGTGGTAAAGACCGTGGTTTCTGAAATAATTAGTTATAAAATCCCTATCCACATTAAATTCCTCTGTATTGTAAGGTTTACCAACTTTCACCTTATTGGTTTTCTTAATGAGTTGATATAAAGAATCCGTGGCTTCAGATTCTATTCTTTCTGAAATACTATCTATAATATATAAGGCTCCCGGATTAACTTTGTAATCAATTTCTACAGTCTGAGCCACAGAATCTGTCTTGATTTCATATTCAGCTTCCGCATTGAACCAACCGTGATTCCAGTACCAGGATTTAAGTCTTTCCAGCGAGGTCTCAGTTTTACTTTCATCCAATAGAGTGGGGGCTTCCCCCGTTTTTTTAATAGAATTATTTACATTGACCCAGGTTTTCTTTAGCTGAACGACCTGACGTTTGGATAGTAATGATACCAATCGGTCTGTTCGCTTTTCTCTTTTACCAACCCAATTAATAAATCGTTTTTCGGGTTCGGTTTGAGCCAGATTATAAATTTGAAGTTTTAATGGAAAGCCAAGGAGCTTGGTGTTGGTTTGCTGGGAAAGTTGTCTGTAAATTTCTTTTTTTGTCACCAATGTATCACTGCTGATGATGTTTTGTTTTGTAATCAAAAACTCATCGGTCTTTAGCTTTCTAGTGATATCACAAGAGAAAAACAGGAAAGGAATTAAAAGAATTAATGGTAGTTTTGTGAGTCCGTAGTTCAAGTGTGTGATGTTTTCAAAAATATAATTTCAAATGCTCAGCAAAAATCAAATTAAGCTTATAAAAAGTTTGAACAAAAAAAAGCACCGTTTAGAACACGGTCTTTTTGTTACTGAAGGTGTAAAAGTAATCAAAGAATTTTTAAAAAGTTCATTCCAGCTCAGGGCATTGTATTCCGTTGCAGATATTTTTCATGTAGAGCAAGGCGAAAGCTATATTATTTCCAAAAAGGAGCTGGATAAAATCACAAACTTAAAGACCTCACAAACCGCTTTAGCTATTTTTGAGATTCCGAAACCAATTCAGCCGCTCGAGGATGTTAAACTGAGTTTAGCTCTCGATGGTATAAGAGATCCTGGAAATTTAGGGACCATCATTCGCATGTGTGACTGGTTTGGAATTGAGCAACTCATTTGTTCCCAGGACACTGTAGATTGCTTTAACCCAAAAGTGGTGCAGGCTACTATGGGATCGCTAACCCGAGTTGATATTATATATACCAATTTAGAATCTTATTTATCTAATTCTTCAGCCTATACTTATGGAGCCTATATGGAAGGTAATAATGTCTACAAATCATCTATAAACACAGGAAACTCGATAATTGTACTAGGTAATGAGGCAAATGGCATTACAGCTAATATCCAGTCTCACATAGATGAGAAAATATCAATACCGAATTATGGCTCTGCAAAGGGGGCGGAAAGTCTTAATGTAGCCATGGCAGGAGCCATTCTTTTAAGTGAATTTAAAAGACGCTAATTTATTGAAAGGTAAAATTGAGAAATATCCCCCGTGTTTTTAGAGATTCAATATTAGATGTCCATGGACTATTGGGGTCTTCATCTCTCACCAGTTCATCTCCCATTCCAAAAATTCCCCGGATGGATGGGGTAAATTTGAAATAATCAAAGTAAATATCTATTCCAAAACCAACTTCGTAGTAATAATTTTGAGTCTTTAACCTAAACTGACCTGCAGAATTATCCTGCGGGTTATCTTCATTGCTGGACAGGTTATGAGATACCGAAGCACCGGCAACTAAAAACGGTTTGAAGTTATTGATACGTTTGGCTGAAAATTTTAATAACAACGGAACATGGATGTAGGAAGAATTGACATCTCTAAAACTATCATTCTGCTCTGCAAAATTTGGAAAGGTGAGCGTTCTATTCGAAAACACAACACCAGGTTCTAACCTTAAATCTAAATATTCAGTAATCCTTAGATTACCAATGAGTCCGACATTGAAGCTTGGGCTTTTTCCTACATCTATATCATCACCTTGGTCTTTGTATTTAATTTGAAAATCATACATGTTGAGGCCAAGATAATAGCCCCAGGACCAGCGCTTCTTGTCAAAGTTTTCTTTATTAAGGACTCTTTCTTTATTGAAAAGCTGGGCATTTGTATAATTGAATCCTAACAGAAAAACCAGTATAAAAAGTAACCTCATAATTATTTTTTAGATGCAGAATATATCGTAGAGACCCCAAATGTTTGGGGGTGATTCTCTACATCTGTAAACCCGATTTTCTTCAAAATATTGTTGAATTTTTCGCCATATGGAAAAACTGAAGCGCTTTCACTCAAATACTGATAAGCACTTTTGTCTTTTGAAAAAAGCTTACCTATAGTTGGTAATATATAATTTGAGTATACTCTATAGCCTTGTTTAAAAGGAAATTTGGTAGGAACTGATGTTTCTAAGACAACGAAAATACCACCAGGAGAAAGCACGCGATAAATTTCTGAAAGTCCTTTTTCGAGATTTTCAAAATTACGGACTCCAAAAGCCACAGTGATGGCGTCAAAAGTACCATCCGGGTAGGGTAAAGCTTCAGAATCTGCTTGTACCATCTCTATACGCTTATCTAGATTTTTGGCGTTAATTTTATTTTTCCCCACCTGGAGCATACCCGCTGAAATATCTAGGCCTATTATTTTTTCAGCATTGGAGTCTGCCATGGCAATAGCGAGATCTCCAGTTCCAGTAGCTACATCCAATATGAATTTTGGCTGAGTTTCTTTTACCATTTTTATGACCCGTCTTCTCCATTTTAGGTCAATTCCAAACGATATGACCCGGTTGAGACCATCGTAGTTTTCTGAAATGTTGTCGAACATCTGTTCGACTTGCTTTTTCTTTTC
Organism: uncultured Mesohalobacter sp.; assembly: GCA_964577705.1. Lineage (GTDB taxonomy): Bacteria > Bacteroidota > Bacteroidia > Flavobacteriales > Flavobacteriaceae > Psychroflexus. The sequence continues at coordinate 36,640 of CAZOAD010000006.1, read as the reverse complement.
AACTTCAGAATCTTTATATGGCTTTACATTTTTGCTCATGTAAGTTTTTTGCTGCGAAGATACATCTTCTTAAGAATACGCTTCTTCAATATGAAGTCACTTAATACTTCTTTTTTAAAATTTTACCTTAGTTTTGTACTCATGAAAATAATAATTGCAGGCGCTGGAGAAGTTGGTTTTCATTTGGCTCAACTTTTTTCTTACGAAGCCCACGCTATTACTTTGATAGATGTAGATGAAGAACGTTTGGAATATGCAAACAAACATCTGGATATCAAAATTTCTTATGGCGATGCGACCCTACCAAGTACATTAAAGGAGGCTGATGTTTCAAATGCAGATATGCTTATTGCAGTGACCTCCAACCAATCCATAAACATTTCTATTTGTGTCTTTGCTAAACAAATGGGAGCAGGCAGAACTGTGGCAAGAGTTTCCAATCAAGAGCTACTCGACAGCGAAGATGTTATAGATATGAAAGCTTTAGGAATAGATGAAATGATTTCACCTGAAGCATTGGCTGCCAACGAGGTAAAAATGCTTCTGAATCAATCTGCCTTCACAGACACTTTTAAGTTTGATGATGGTGCGTTAACTATGATGGGGCTTACCTTGAGGTCTAAAGCGCCATTTATAGGAAATACCGTTCAAGAAGCTGCAGATATCTTTCCTGGATTGCATTTTGTTCCTATTGCTTTGCAACGATATGGGACACAGTTCACTATTATTCCAAGGGGTGATACAGAATTCAAAAGAGGAGATAGGGTTTATTTTATAACAGATTCTGAGGGTGTTGAAGAACTCTACAAGTTAACAGGAGCGGAAAAGCGTTCAATAAAAAAAGTAATGATTCTGGGTGGTAGTAATATAGGACGAACCCTGGCAAAAGATCTTTGTAAAGAAAATTTTTCAGTTAAAGTAATTGAGAAAGATCATAAAAAAGCAATTGAACTTGCAAACATACTGCCCAATGCTTTAGTGATAAATGCTGACGGAAGAAATGTTGAAATTCTAAAAGAAGAATACATTGGCAAGATGGATGCTTTTGTTGCGGTAACGGAAGACTCTGAAACTAACATTATAACATGCCTGGTTGCCAACTCTAAAGGAGTTCGTAAAACAATAGCCCTGGTGGAAAACATGGATTATTTTCAGTTAAGTCATTCTATAGGCATTCATTCTTTGGTAAATAAAAAATTACTGGCTGCCAATAGTATTTTTAGATACTTAAGAAAAGGAGATGTTGTGGCGATGACCAAACTAAACAACATGAATGCTGAGTTACTAGAATTTGTGGTGAAAGCCGAATCTAAAGTAACCAATAGTAAGATTGCCGATATCAATTTCCCAAGAACTGCCGTTGTAGGGGGTGTCATTCGGGATGGTAAAGGAATTATTGCCTTAGGAGATTTCAAGATAAGGGAAGGAGATAGGATTGTGGTTTGTACGCTTCCGAAGTCTATAAAGAGCGTAGAGAATTTATTCTGTTAGTGTGGCAAATTTAAATTTAAAAATCGTTACGCATATCATGGGTGTCCTTCTCGTATTCAACGGAGGATTTATGCTCATCCCATCCATATACAGCTGGATCATTGGTGAATCGGTTGCTTTAGCAATTGCAGAATCCGCTTTGATCTCTATTTTTGTTGGACTTACAGCTATGTTTTTTACCAGAAATCACGATAAAGATATCACACAAAAAGAGGGTTATCTCATCGTAAGTTTAGGATGGCTTTTTATGGTGTTGAGTGGTATGCTGCCTTATATCCTTTCGGGCAGAATAAATGGAATTGAAAATAGCTTTTTCGAAACGATGTCGGGTTATACAACTACCGGTGCCTCAATCCTCAATGATATCGAGTCTTTGCCTGAGGGACTTTTACTTTGGAGAAGTTTTACTCACTGGATAGGTGGTATGGGGATTATTGTGCTAGCTGTGGCTATTCTCCCTTTGTTTGGAATAGGAGGTATGCAGCTTTTTTCAGCAGAATCTCCTGGTCCGAGTGCCGATAAAGTCAAACCTAAAATAGCGGATACTGCTAAGCGCCTTTGGTTGATTTATTTCGGTTATACAGTCTCAGAAACTATTTTGCTTAAGGTAGCCGGGATGGACTGGTTTGATGCTACCAATCATGCTCTAAGTACGCTTTCAACAGGAGGCTTCTCTACCAAAAATGCTAGTATTGCTTACTGGAATGATTCACCTCTTATTCAGTACATAATCATATTTTTTATGTTTTTAGCGGGAACCAACTTCGTTGTGAGTTACTACGCTTTTAAAGGTAAACTCAGTAATGTCCTTCATAATGAAGAATTCAAATGGTTCTTCTTTTTCATTGTTGGATTTACTGCCATAACTTCATTCTCTATTTATTTTTTTGCAGACACAAGTATAGCTAGTATTGATTACCCAATGGTTTTAGGTGAGGCAGAAAGTGCTTTACGACATGGTTTGTTTCAGGTCCTGGCTATTATTACTACCACTGGTTTCGTTACAGCAGATTATACCCTATGGACGCCTCTACTTACTATTTTATTCTTTGGACTTTTCTTCTTAGGAGGATCGGCGGGTTCCACTTCTGGTGGCGTAAAGGTGATAAGACACTTAATAATGATCAAAAATGGGTTTCAAGAATTCAGAAGGATATTACATCCCAATGCTGTGTTACCCGTTAGGTATAAAGGTTTATCTGTAGACCAGAAAATTGTGTATAATATTCTTGGCTTCTTTATTTTGTATTCCTTATCGTTTATTATTGGAGCTGTTGTATTTGCTGGGACAGGTTTAGACTTTCAATCAGCGATTGGCGCCTCAGCATCTTCTCTGGGCAATATTGGTCCCGCATTCGGAGATTTAAGCCCTGTCAATAATTACGCCTCACTTTCCGAATTTGGAAAATACTGGAGTTCATTTCTGATGTTGATAGGTCGACTCGAGCTTTTCACTGTCTTGATCCTTTTCACACCTTACTTTTGGAAAAACACATAAAAAAAGTCTGCTAATAACATTAGCAGACATGTAAATTATACTACTTAAAGTTTAAGAAATTTAAAATCCTATTTTTTCTGCTGCTCTGGTGTATTCGCGTTGGAAAAGTTCCTGTTCTTCGATCATTTGAGCTGTTTTTTCTGGTAAGGCCTGTTGCCATCCGTCTTCACCGTTTGATATTTTTTGTAAGATATCACGCGAGAAATACCCCAGTATATCTTTATTATAGTCTTTGATATCTACAACTCTACCATTGTGTTTAAAGAATTTATACAATTCTTTCATCCTAGGATGTACCTTCAAGTTGTCACTATCTGTCAATTTACCAGTTTTAGGATCTTTGTAAGGATACAGATAAACTCTCAAGTCTTTAAAAAATAACTTTCCGAAAGCTTCCAAAATACCACCGCTTAAATGTCTGTAATATTTTTCGTCAAAAACATCGATAAGGTTGTTGACACCCATCGCCAGTCCCATTCTCTCCTTGGTATAATTTGAAAAGTATTCTACCAATTTGTAATATTCCTGAAAATTGGAAATCATAACCGTATGACCCAGAGCACAAAGTAATTTTGCTCTATCCATGAAATCTTCTTCGTTTATTTCTCCTTCAGATCTCAAGTTAGAGAGGGTGATTTCAAAAACAGGTTGAATGTTATCTTTTTTAACCTTCTTTTCTTTTTCAAAGAGCTCTAAAGCAGTTTCATAAATATCCATATTTACTTTAGTCACTGGTCTAAAGCTTCCGCGCATAGCAAGAATGTTTTTCTTATAAAGTGCTTTTGCTGGCAAGATGTTATTTCCATCGGGAGCAAACATCACGGCTTCTGTCATACCGTTTTTAACCAGTTGTAAACTCATTAATCTATTGTCCACTTCTTCAAAAACAGGTCCTGAAAAATTGATAGTATCTATTTCAATTTGATCCTTATGTAGATGGTCATAAAGCTCATTTAAAATTTGTTTTGGATTATTATGAGCATAATAGGCCGCATAAATTAAGTTGGTGCCAAGAATACCTAAAGTATTTTGCTGTAATCTCGCGTCGTTTTCTTTAAAACGAATGTGCAATACGATTTTATTGTATTCAGATTTTGGTTTTAGTTGGTATTTGATTCCAACCCAACCGTGACCTTTATACCGCTTTGCAAAATCAATTGTCGCAACGGTATTAGCGTAGGTGAAAAATAATTTATTGGGATGCTTACTTCTGTGAATTCGTTCTTCAATCAAATTGGTCTCATGGTCCAACATTTTTTGAAGTCTGCTTTCAGTGACATAACGCCTGTCTTCTTCTACTCCATAAATAGCATCACTAAAATCCTTATCATACGCACTCATTGTCTTTGCAATAGTTCCTGAAGACCCACCAGCCCTAAAGAAATTTCTCACTGTTTCTTGTCCGGCACCTATTTCAGCAAATGTGCCGTAAATATTTTCATTGAGGTTAATTCTTAAGGATTTGTCTTTGATGGAAGGTACACTTTCAAAATCTTTATCACCCATTATAGTAATAGACATAAGCTGAGGTTTTATGAAGTCTTAAACAGTTTTTAAACTCTAAACAAATGTAATATATACTCATAGCTTAAGAAAAAAAAACTATAGTTTTGTATCAAAAATAACGTTTTGAAGGTAACATTTTTAGGCACGGGTACTTCTCAGGGAGTACCGATTATAGGAAGTGAACATCCAGTATGTTTAAGCAAGGATCCAAAAGATAAGAGGCTAAGAGTTTCTGTGTTGCTTGAGTGGGATGAGTACACTTACGTCATAGACTGCGGTCCGGATTTCAGACAGCAAATGTTAGCTAATGATGTGAAAAAAATTGATGGGATTGTCTATACACATGAGCACAACGATCATGTCATTGGTCTTGATGATGTACGACCATTTTATTTCAGACAAGGAAATATTTCAATTTACAGTCATAAACGGGTTTTAGAAAGCTTGCAGCACAGGTTTGAATACGTCTTCGAGACTGAAAATAAATACCCCGGGGCACCAACTATGGATACCCATATTATTGACGATTCACCTTTTATCCTTGGTAACAAAGAGGTAATTCCTATGAATGTTTATCATCCAGAGCTTCAGGTGTACGGGTTTAGATTTGGTGATTTTGCTTATGTCACAGATGCAAAAGTCATTCCTGATAAAGAGCTAGATAAACTGAAAGGAGTAAAGACTTTAGTTTTGAATGCTTTGAGAAAAGAAGAACATAGATCTCACCTCAATTTAGAACAAGCTATTGATGTGGTTAATTATTTGAAACCAGAAAAAGCCTATTTTACCCATATAAGCCACCACATGGGATTTCATGAAGAAGTTCAAAAAGAACTTCCTGAAGGCATTTTCTTAGCTTACGATAATCTTCAAATAGAAGTCTAATGGCCAAAAACATATACCTTTATCTTTTCGTACTCAGTGCCTTATTAGCTGTTTTTATCTATTATAGTAGCAAGAGAATTATAGATGATCAAGAAAAAACTATCCGTGAACTCCAACAAAAAGTAGAACTGCTGGAATCAAAAAAATAAATTTTTCATAATTCAACTGAGATTAATTTTCAAATTTAGAAATTAGTCAAAATTTAAATTATGAATTTAAAAGCATTTACTTTAGGAATACTATGCACAGGATTTTTGGCCTGCGCACAAGAGGATACTACCATACAAACCCTTGAAAACGATTATTCTCACGAAGTAGTCATAGACGACATTGAGATAGCCTGGGGAATGGATTTTTTTGAAGATGGTAGTTTTTTAGCGACTTCGAAATCAGGTCAATTGTATTATCATAAAGATGGAAATACAAGTAAAGTTGCCGACGTGCCCAATGTATATAACAGAGGCCAAGGAGGCTTACTAGATGTGAAAATTCATCCGGATTACCCTCAAAAACCTTGGATTTACATGACTCATGCTTCTACTCAAGGTGAAGAAGAAGGGGGACACACAGCTTTAGTCAGGGCAGAGTTTCAAAATGGTAAAATCTCCAATATGGAAACACTTTACAAAGCAGGTCCAAATACCACTAAAGGTGTTCATTTTGGTAGCCGTCTAGAATTTGACAGAGATGGTTATTTGTACATGTCTATTGGAGAAAGAGGAGCTAGGGATGTAAACCCACAAGATATTACTAGAGATGGAGGAAAAATCTATAGATTCAATGATGATGGTTCAATTCCTGAAGATAATCCATTCTACGATCAAGAAAATGCCAAAAAGGCAATCTATTCATATGGCCACAGGAATCCGCAGGGAATGGAAATTCATCCAGAATCTGGAGAAATTTGGGTACATGAACATGGACCTAGAGGAGGAGACGAAATCAACATCATCCAAAAGGCTGCGAACTACGGTTGGCCTGTGATAAGTTATGGTATCAATTACGATGGTACTGAGTTCACTGATGAGACTTCAATGCCAGGAATGGAACAACCCTTTTACTATTGGGTTCCCTCTATTGCTCCAAGTGGAATGGCGTTTGTGACTTCAGATAAGTACCCGGAATTAAAAGGTAATCTACTCGTAGGCTCGCTTAAGTTTCAATATTTAGAACATGTAGCCATTGGTGAAAACGGTGTTCAGAAAAGAGAAAAATTATTAGATAAAATCGGCAGGATCAGAAGTGTAGAACAAGGTCCAGATGGTTTTATTTATGTTGGTGTTGAAAATGTAGGTATAGTAAAAATGCTTCCTAAATCATAATTATGAAATTTTTCTTGATTCCATTTATCGTTTTATTGGGTTATATGTTAAAAGATTTTTCAGCAGATCCGTCGTTTACTTATACAACTCCAGTACAAGAGAAAGATTTAAAACAGAGTATTAAAGATGGTGAAGGCGTATACTCAGGATTTTGTATGCGTTGTCATCTAAGTAAAGGAGAAGGAGTTGAGGGGATTTATCCGCCTTTGGCCAACTCCAATTGGCTTTCTGAAAAGAGAACTGAAAGTATCAAGTCTGTGAAATATGGTCTAAATGGAGAAATTGAAGTTAACGGTAAAACCTATAACAATAATATGACCTCTATGGGTTTGACAGATCGTGAAGTTGCTGATGTTATGAATTACATTATGCATAGTTTCGGTAACGAAAAAAACAATTATGATCAAGTCACTATACAAGAGGTTTCCAGTCTAGCAAAGGACTGATACAGCATAATAATTATTAATCTTTAAAATTTTACAAAATGAAAGCAGCACAGATCAAAGAAGCAGGAGGAGAGTTTCATATTGTAGATATAGATAAACCTACTCCGAAAAAAAACGAAGTTTTAATTAAAGTAGAGGCTTGTGGGATATGTCACTCAGATGCTTTTGTAAAAGAGGGTACATTTCCCGGACTCGAATATCCAAGAGTTCCAGGTCATGAAGTGATTGGAACGGTAGAAGAAGCTGGTGAAGACGTAAACATTTGGAAAAAAGGTCAACGCGTTGGCGTAGGCTGGCATGGTGGGCATTGTTTTGAATGTGAACCCTGCCGTAGAGGGGATTTTATTTCTTGTGAAAACGCCAAGGTGAGTGGGATTTCTTATGATGGTGGTTACGCAGAATATATGTGTGCCCCTCAAGAAGCTTTGGTAGCTGTGCCAGACGAGTTAAAGTCTGAGCAAGCAGCACCATTATTGTGTGCCGGGATCACCGTTTTTAATGCCTTAAGAAATTCTGGTATTACCGCTGGAGATTTGGTTGCTATTCAAGGTATCGGTGGCTTAGGACATTTAGCCATTCAATATGCGAACAAAATGGGAATGAGAACCGTAGCTATTTCAACAAGTGATGACAAGAAGGAATTAGCTTCAAATCTAGGAGCTCATCATTTTATCAATGCCAGATCTGAAGATGCAGCCGAGAAACTTCAAGGACTTGGAGGAGCTAAACTGATTCTAGGAACTGCACCCAGTGGTAAGGCAATGACTTCAGTTTTAGGAGGTCTGGGAACAGACGGTAAATTATTAATGGTAGGTGCCACTCCAGAACCTGTAGAGGTGAATCCTATGGAAATGTTGATGGGAAGAAAATCTGTTGCTGGCTGGCCTAGTGGTACGCCAACAGATTCAGAAGATACGCTTAAGTTTAGCGCTTTGTTTGACACCGAGACCATGATTGAAGAATACAGTCTTGATGATGTTAAAGAAGCTTACGATCGGATGATAAACAATGAATCTAGATTTCGAGTGGTTCTTAAGCCTTAGAACTTATCGGTAAACTAAAAAGCTCCGCTTTAAAGATTTAAAGCGGAGCTTTTTAGTTTACCTAACTCCTTTTTTGTTGACTTCAACTCTGTACAAGGAAGTCCGTGCTGTGATAAAAAGGTGATTCTTAGCTTTCCCTCCAAAACACACATTAGCAGGTTGCTCTGGAATATTCACAGAGTTGATTAACTGACCTTTTTTAGAAAAAATATCGATTGCTTTTTTACCATCAGTCGTTAAGTAGACATTGCCTTCATCGTCGATAGTCATCCCGTCACCGCCTACGTCTGCAAACAGGGTTTTATCTGCTAAAGTACCGTCTTTTTGAATGTTGTATTTATAGGTTTTGCCAGCTCCAGGATCTGTGATGTATAGGGTTTCTCCGTCAGGTGTTCCTATCAATCCGTTAGGTTTTACCAAATCTTCAGTTACTCGTTTTACTTCATCACGGCTAGAATTTACATAATACACCTGCATACTGCCCTGGGTAAGTTCAAGGTTACCGTTGTATTTAGGATCTGTAAAATAGACTCCACCATTTCCATCTGCCCACACATCATTGGGCTGATTGAAACGTTTTCCATTGTATTTGGTTGCAACTATGAAATCACTTCCCTCTGGAGAGATGGAAATGAGTTGTCCTTTTTGTCCTTCACAGACCAGAAGATTCCCTTCTTTATCGAAGAATAACCCATTGGCACCGCCAGTATGTTCTCTAAACGTTTCAAGCTTATCTTCAGTAGTCCAAACATAAATTTTATTCTCAGGGATGTCTGTAAAGTAAACATTTCCTTCTGCATCTGCTGCCGGACCTTCCGTAAATGAAAAACCACCAGCCAATTTTTCTATATCTTTTTGCTCAATGCTATTGGTCTGAACAGACTTTTCTTGAGATTCTATTTTGGAGTCTTTTTTACAAGATAAAATTGAAAGAGCAATAAACAGGTAGAGTATTTTTTTCATGAAAATATATGTTTGTGGTTAAGTTGCGAGGTTACAAATTAAAGATAATTGGGAGTAATACTTAGTTTTAAGTTAGAAAGATCAACTACAGCCTCCAAATTTTTAGTTATTTTCTCTAAAATTCAATTTCACGACTAAAGGTCTGCTCTAAACAAATAAAGGTTTCTGTTCTTGCCACTCCATCAATGGTTTGAATTTTATTACTTAAAACTTCAGTGAGGTGTTTGTTATCTCGACAAATGACTTTGACCAGTAGAGAAAAATTTCCTGTGGTGTAGTTGCATTCCACGACTTCATTAATCTTTAGAAGTGCTTTACTCACCGTTCTATAAATATTGGCTTTATTGAAATATATCCCAATAAAACTTTGGGTTTGATAACCGAGTTGATACGTGTCGATCATACTCTTGGATCCGGTGATAATCTTTTGATCTTCAAGCTTTTTGAGTCTTAAGTGAACTGCAGTAGGACTCATATGGCAGACGTTTCCAAGTTGTTTCAAAGAGGCTTTAGCATCGGTACTTAAAATATTTAAGATTTTTCTATCTGTCTCATCTATCATCTTTATATTTTTTAGTAAAAAGCGAATTTAAAACTTATTTTTAATCATTTAAGCTTATTGATTGTTTTATATTAAGTAATTACCCTTATTTGCTTTATATATTTAAAATAAAATCATCATGTGTGGAATATTTGTAGCCATCGACAGTGCAAAATCAAGTCAGTTTTTAATTGACGAGTTCATGAAAATCAAACATCGTGGACCTGATGCATCAGACTTTAAAAGTATTAAGGAAAATACCTATTTCGGGTTTCATCGCTTAGCTATTAATGGCTTAACCCCAAAGGGTAATCAACCCATGTATAAGAACGGAGTTTGGTTGGTGGCAAATGCTGAAATATTCAACTACCTGAAGCTTGCAGAAAAATACGATATCACACTTGAAACTGGATCAGACTGTGAAATCCTTATTGACTTATATCAAATGATAGGAGAGGAGCAGATGCTTGAGGAAATCGACGGAGAATTCGCCTTTGTGCTTTACGATGAAAGCAAAGAGTTATACATCGCTGCCAGAGATCATCTTGGGGTGAGAGGAATGTATATGGGTTTTGAAGAATCTGAAATTTATTTTGCTTCCGAAAGTAAGGCTATTGCTTTTACCAATCACTTGAACCAATTTCCTCCCGGCCACCATTGGAATTCTTATACAGACGAGGTTGTTCCTTATTTCACCCACGATTATGAGACCTCTGGATTTTCTGAAGAAGACTACTGCCAGAAAATCAATACACTGCTTACAGAATCGGTTGAGAAGCGAATGATGAGTGAAAGACCCCTTGGCTGTTTACTTAGCGGTGGTCTTGACAGTAGCTTAGTTGCTGGAATTTTGGCCAGAAAACTAAAGGAAAAAGGAAAGCAGTTAGAAACTTTTTCTATAGGCTTAGAGGGAAGTCCAGACATTACAGCTGCACAAAAGGTAGCCGATCATATTGGGAGCAAACACCATAGTATCGTTTGCACCGAACAGGATTTTCTTCAGCAATTGGAGCATACTGTCTATATGCTGGGAAGCTACGATGTAACTACTGTAAGAGCTTCTGTTGGTCATCAATTGATAGCCCAATATGTTAGAGATCACTCAGAGGTGAAAGTTCTTTTCTCCGGAGAAACTGCAGATGAGTTTGGGTCTTACCTTTACTTTCAAAATGCACCAGATTCTCGTAGTTTTCAGCAGGAATCCATTCGATTATTGAAAGACATTCAGTTTTTTGATATGAAGAGAGGCGATAGATCCATATCCAATGCAGGCTTGGAAGCCCGAGTTCCTTTTGCTGATAAAGCTTTCGTTAAATTCTTTATGTCTATTCCAGCAGAACTCAGAATGTTTTCAGATCAGAAAATTGAAAAATACCTTATTCGAAAAGCTTTTGAAGGAGAAGACTTGATACCTGGTGAAGTCTTATGGAGACGAAAAAATGGGTTTTCTGACAGTGTAAGCAGCAAACAAAAATCATGGAGTGAAGTTATTAAAGATCACATGGAAACCTTAATATCTGATGAAGAATTTCAGACTGAAAAATTTAGATTTACTCCGGAACCTCCTTCCAAAGAAGCGTTCTTTTATCTAAAAACTTTTGAGAAAACCTATGGTTCTCATTTTCAGCTGACTCCGTATCAGTGGTTGCCAAAATGGTGTGGCGACGTAAAAGATCCCTCAGCCAGAGTGCTTGAAATATATCAGGCAGATTAATAAGCCTAAATTTCATTTTTTCTAAAACTGTCTATCTAGCCCATAGGCAGTTTTTTAGTTAGATATTCTGGAAGAAGTCTTAGTCATTAGTTTTGCAACGGCCTCAGCACAACGCTCTCCATCTATGGCAGCAGAAACAATACCGCCTGCATATCCGGCACCCTCACCACAAGGGAACAGGCCCTTTAGCTCAGGATGTTCCAAGGTGTCATCATTTCGCGGGATTCTCACAGGAGAGGATGTTCGGGATTCTGGAGCCAAAATCACCGCGTCAGGATGATCGAATCCCTTCATTTTTATTGTAAACTTTTTAAAACCTTCCCGAAGTCTTTTAGTCATTGCTTTAGGGAAAATAGAATCCATTTCAACTGAAGTGGTTCCAGGCTGATAGGAATTTTTAGGGAGAGAGGTCGATTTGCGTTTTGAAATAAAATCCTGAAGCCTTTGGGCTGGAACTTTTTGGGTTTCACCAGCAAGTTGCCAGCATTTTTTCTCAATTTCTTCTTGAAATTTTAAGCCTTTCAGTGGGCCGTAGTGCTCAAACCCTTTCAATTCTTCATCATCTATGGTTACCACTATACCTGAGTTGGCGTAAGGATTGTTTCTTTTGGAAGGGGACCAGCCATTGGTAACAACCTCACCTTCCGCAGTAGCACAGGGTGCTATAATTCCTCCAGGACACATGCAAAACGAGTACACGCCTTTATGGTCCACCTGCTCCACCAGGCTGTACGCAGATGGAGGCAAATACTCACCTCGTTCTGGAGTTTTATATTGAATACTGTCGATCAGGGATTGGGGATGTTCTACGCGAACGCCCATGGCAAAGGTCTTAAATTCAATCTTGATTTTCCTGTCGTGTAAAAGGTAAAAAATATCTCTGGCAGAATGGCCAGTTGCTAAAATACAGGCCTGGGCATGGATTTGTTTTTGATGATTCACTTCAATTCCAACTAGCTTATTTTTTTTTATAATCAGATCTGTGAGTTTGGTTTCAAAATGAATCTCACCTCCATATTCCAAGATGCTTTCCCTCATTTTAGTGATGATGTCTGGTAACTTGTTTGTGCCTATATGAGGATGCGCATCTATCAGGATGTCTTCATCTGCTCCGTGCTCTACAAAGGTTTGCAGTACTTTTTTGATGGTTTTTTTATGGCCAGAGCGAGTGTATAGCTTACCATCAGAATAGGTCCCTGCACCACCTTCTCCAAAACAATAGTTGGATTCTGGATTGACCAAATGCTCTTTATTGATTTTGGCCAGATCTCTACGCCTTGCTCTGACGTCTTTTCCGCGTTCAATCACAACTGGTTTAAGGCCTAGTTCCAGAAGTTTGAGCGCTGCAAAAAGGCCAGCAGGACCACTTCCAATCACCAAAACTTTAGGATCTTGTTCCGTTACTCGCTGATATGCTTTTATTCTCTGGTCCGGCCAAACCACAGATTCGTTAACCAGGAAATAAGCAATTCGTAATTGATATTTTATTTGCCTGGCCCTAGCATCGATGGAGCGCCTTAGAATTTTAAACTCAGAAAGCTCCTCAACAGGAATGCCAACATATTCGGCTAGCGATGCCTTTAGGCGTTCAGGATGATGAGCGACTTCCGGAGTCACTCTGATATCGATATGATGAGGTGTGGTCATGTTTTAGTAAAGCTGCAAAGTTAACTAATTCTAAGATGAAGTACTTGATTAAACTAAAAATGCCTTCCTGAAAGAAGGCATTTTTGAATATTGATCTTCACTTTAAAATTAGCTGAGGTGCTTTGATAATAATTCAGCAACTTTTTCAGAAGACCCTGGATTTTGTCCAGTGATGAGGTTTCCATCTTCTACGGCATAGGCTTGCCAGTCTTCAATTTTAGAATATACCCCACCGTTTTCTATCAGCATATCCTCCAATAAGAAAGGAACAACTTTTGTAAGCTGAACCGCAGCTTCTTCCTGATTGGTGAATCCAGTCACTTTTTTACCTTTTACTAAAGGTTCGCCATCAGTCGTTTTTGGATGTTTCAGTACTGCTGGAGCATGACATACAAAAGCTATAGGCTTATTGCTGGCGTTAAAACGTTCGATTAATTGAATTGAGGTCTTATCTTCTACCAAGTCCCAAAGCACACCATGGCCTCCTGGATAGAATACAGCATCATAATCCGATTCCTTAACCTCGCTCAACTTATGGGTGTTGGCTAATAAAGTTTTAGCCTCCTTATCCATATCAAAACGCTCGGTAGCTTTGGTTTGCGCATCTTCGGTTTCAGAATTTGGGTCTATTGGTGGCTGACCTCCTTTAGGCGAAGCCAACGTGATATCGTATCCCGCATCCTTTAACAGGTAGTAGGGAGCAGCGAACTCTTCGATCCAAAACCCTGTTTTGTGATCCGTGTCTCCCATCTTATCGTTACTTGTAATTACAAAAAGTATTTTTTTCATCGTAGTAAGTTTTATTTTCAAATTTAGGAGTTCAATGCTGGTTGAACTTCATTTTAAGTAAAGCTTAGACTTAAAAAATGTTAATCTATTTTAAGTGAAGTCATCGGGTCATATCATTTGTTGCTTTTGAGAACTTACTCAATGGATAAAAATTAAATATCCATTAGAATCCGGCAGAAGTAAGATAAGCTTGTTTATTTTTGAAGTTCAATAAATCTAAGCTCATATGACCAATAATGATGTTTTACGCAGACTTCGCTACACGTTTGAATATACTGATTCCAAGATGATGTCTTTTTTTAAACTCGGAGGAGTAGAAGTGAGCAGAGCTGAGGTTAGCGATTGGCTGAAAGGTGACGAGGATGAATCTTTTGTGGAGCTTGAAGATCATCGGTTAGCTGCTTTCCTTAACGGTCTTATCTTTGCCAATAGAGGAAAAAAAGAAGGAAAGCCGATAGAGAACGAAGCCTTTTTGAACAATAATGATGTACTTAAAAAGCTCAAAATAGCTTATGAACTAAAATCTGAGGATATGATCGAGCTATTTCACTTGGCTGGTAAAAAGGTGAGTAAACACGAGTTGAGTTCCTTTATGCGTCGCCCAACTCAACCTCAATATAGAGAATTGATGGACCAATACCTTAGGAACTTTCTTTACGGACTGCAGTTGAAACAAAAATCAAAATAACTGCTTCTGTATTGAATTGAGATTAATTATAAAAAGAAAAGGCCTAATTTTTTAAGGCGCTTACTGTCACCAATAGCTGCCCTACATGCCGTTGACTGTGCTCTGCAGCATGAAATAACACTCCAATAAGCGTTGAAGGCAACTTTTTTCTACCTACACTTCTAAATTCAGTGAGATCTGACTTATAAAGCTGCTTGAAATAGGACAGCATCTCTTCAATTTTAAGTTCCAGACGAATCAACAAGCCTTCAAGATGGATATTTGGATCTGCTTTACCCTCGCTATTCAAATCATTAAATTGATCTTCAGACAAAGGACTCGCTTTCGCATAAGTCATCATCCGGTCTATCACTCCTGAAATGTGTTGTAAATGGAAGCCAACGCTGGCTCTGCCAAACGGAGTCTTCCAAAGATTTTGTTCATCAAAACCTTTGGTGTATTGGTGAGCTTCCAATTGAGTTTGTAATAAGGCATGAGCAGCAGGCTGGAGTAGTGGGGGGATGCCATCAACCGGACCCCGGAGCCAATATTCTGAAGCAGACTTATCCATTGATCTCTTTTTGAAATTGGATATAAAGCCGTTCTACCTTCGTTCTGGCCCAGGGAGTTTTTCTTAAAAATTTCAAGCTGGATTTGATGGATGGCTGTTCTTTGAAGCATCTTATATTGATGTGTTCTCCAAGGCTCTTCCAGCCATAAAAAGCTTCCAAATCCACTAAAATTTGCTCTAAAGTTATGCCGTGTAAAGGATTGTTCTTTTGAGTTTCCAATGCTTGATGGTCTTAGCGTCTTGGTTTGTTAGAGTTTTGTCTAGTGTTTCCTGTTCTTGTTCCACTAGTTTTATTGTTGTTTCCTCTTGAGTTATCAGACCTACCACTACTACGTGGTTTTTTACCTCTTTGCTGCGGATTGAAGGGTTTTGTGGAGGCATTGGGGTCTGGTTCAAAACCTTCCAATATGTCCATTGGAATTTTGTCACCAATCAATTTTTCTATATCTCTTAAAAATACGGTTTCATCGGCACTCACCAGAGAGACGGCTAAGCCACTGGCTCCAGCCCTTCCAGTTCGTCCAATTCTGTGAACGTAGTCTTCGGAGACGTTAGGCAATTCGAAGTTCACAACATAGGGGAGTAGTGGTATGTCCAAACCACGAGACGCAATATCAGTAGCTACTAGAACTTTGACTGACCCGCTTTTAAATCCTGCCAAAGCTTTGGTTCTGGCACCCTGACTTTTGTTCCCGTGTATAGCTGCAGCTCCAATTTTGGCAGCTTCCAGTTTTTTTGCAAGTTTATTGGCACCGTGCTTTGTTCTGGTAAATACCAGCACCTGATCCCAATTTCCTTCAGATATAAGCTTGATAAGTAAGTCTGTTTTTTTCTCTTTAGCCACTCTGTAGACTTGCTGTTCAATGGCCTCCACAGTCGTGTTTTCAGGAGTAGATTCTACAGAAATTGGATTTTTTTGAAATTCGGCCGCTAGTTTTCGAATGTCTTTAGAAAAAGTTGCCGAAAACAATAGCGTCTGTCTTTGTTTTGGGATAAGTCCCATAATTTTTTTGATATCTCTTAAAAAGCCCATGTCAAGCATGCGATCGGCTTCATCAAGAACCAGGATTTCAACCTTACTTAGTGACAACAAACCTTGATTGTTTAAATCGATAAGTCTTCCTGGTGTTGCAATCAAAATATCAACTCCATTTCTTAAAGTGGAGACTTGAGATTTTTGATTCACTCCTCCAAAAATTACAGTAGATCTTAAGTCTACAAATTTGCTGTAATCCTTTACATTTTGATGAACTTGAGCTGCCAATTCTCTGGTGGGTGTCAATATTAAAGCGCGCACAGGTCTGTTCCTCAGTGGAGGTGTTTTCGATAAAATATCTAGCAAAGGTAGAGTGAAACCTGCAGTTTTACCAGTTCCGGTTTGTGCAGAAGCAAGGACGTCTCTGCCCTCGAGCACTGGTGGTATAGATTTGGTTTGTATGGGGGTTGGTGTATCGTAACCTTGTTCGCTTACCGCTTTCACAAGGGATTCTGAGAGTCCTAATGACTTAAATGACATAAAAAGTGTTTATGAAATGACACTATTTAGTTTGAGGTCATTTCTTTATTGAGGTGCAAAGGTACGCTTTAAAACCTGCACCGTAGTTTTGAATTCAAAATTGCCTGATTTGCATCCCATTCTCCTTTCCATTACGTCTGAATTTGCGAAGGCTATAACTGATGAATCTACCAGTCTATAAACGAAACTCCCACCCCTAAAGTTGTCTGTTTGTGATTATAGTCAATCAACGTTTCCCCATAACCTGTAAAGGCTTGAAAATGCAAACGAAGATTCGACTTGACTGAATAGAGGTAATTGAACTCTAGACTGCCTCTGCTTTGATCAACATCAAGATTATTTCTTCCTATCACGTAAAATCTGTGTTTCCCTCTGCTATAAATTATATTAGCCTCCATTCTACCCATGTAGTCGCTGATGCCCGGGTTGTCATCTTTATCGGGACTTTCAATTCTTAGCCAAGGTTTCAAGTACAATTGAAAATTATCTTTTTCAAATGCAGCGTGAAAAGCAATTCGGTTCCAGCTTCTCGATCTTGGTAAATCTCTTCCGTTGGATTGATGGATTAAAGCAAAGCCTGCCATTCTCAAATCAAGTCCGAATAGATTTAATTTCATAGGAAAATTAACCAGAATTTCAGGCTCATAGTTCAGTTCTCTAAAAGGTCTTGAGATAGGATCATTGTAGACTTGCCAATTGGCAAGTTGTGTGTAACCTAACCAGATATCCCCGTGACCAAACAAGAAGGATTGTATCAGTTTTGTTTTTAAACTCAGTTGAAACTTAGCTTCCACTTGATCGTAATTTTGCACTTCTGTAAAGCTGTTATCCGGATTTTCACTTTGTGGAAGTTGATTAGGGTCACTCGACCATCTCACTGGTAGCACGTATATCGGCTTATAGAAGGTAAGCTTGAACGTTCCATTTTTATCCTCCTCATCCAGCTCCCAACGTTCCGATAGTGATTTCTCAATTACAGCGTCTTTACCGAAAAAAGATTGAGATGTGGCCATGAAGCTCATGAATACAAAGAAGAGTAGATATATGGTTTTCATAAGGCTGAATTTGAAATGCAAAAATAGATAGATGCATTGCCAATTTAATGACCAGTCCTTCATAATTCTTTTATAATTGTTTAGGAGATGGGATAAACATTTAGTTAAAATCCTCAATAGGTTAAATTACAGATACCTTGATGACTTCAAACTATGGATTTGAAATTATATTCGATAAATTGATAGAATTGTCTATAATTCGATTTTAGAGTCGAATAATTAATAATTCGATTTATGAATCGAATATTATAAAATTTGATATATTAGTCGAATAAAATAGACTACTAAGTTAAGAATCTATGACAGCAATTATTACAGGCGACATTGTTAATTCTAGAGAAAATAAGACATCAGATTGGTTAGAGTCTTTAAAACTCGCGTTGAGTAAGTATGGCAGACATCCGGAAGACTGGGAGATCTACCGCGGAGATAGTTTCCAAATCAAAACCGAGGTGAGCAAGAGTTTAGAAGCTTGTTTTTACATCAAAGCGGCTATAAAAGAATTCAGCTCTCTGGATGTAAGGATGGCCATAGGAATTGGAGAGGTAAAAGAAGCTTCAGGTAAAATTACAGAAGATCAGGGTGAAGCTTTTTACAGGTCTGGTCGGTGTTTTGAAAATCTAAAATCCAGTCATTTGGCTATAGAAACAGGAAACCCAGAGCATAATACAATCCTAAATTTGATGTTTGAATTAGGTTCTTTAACCTTTGATACCTGGACCAGCATAGATGCATTGACTCTTAAAACTGCACTAGAACATCCAAATTATACACAGAAGGAAGTTGCAGAGATACTTAAGAAATCTGCAAGTACAGTAAGTTTTACTCTTCAAAAAACGGGCTATAAAGAAATTTTAAAATTACTGGCCTTTTATAATCAGTTAATGGTGAACTCATGATAACCGTACTTCTTAAATTTCTACTTGCCCACTTTATTGGAGACTTTGTGCTTCAACCCTACAAATGGGTCCAAAGCAAAGAAGAACGCGGACTGAAATCAAAGTATTTTTGGTTTCACATCGGCATTCATTTAGTACTTATGTTCTTGCTAACGAGTTTGGAAACAAGTTTAATCCCTGTGATTGTGGTTGTTGGAATAAGCCATCTGATTATAGATTATTTGAAAATTAAACTCAATCCTTATTTCTCCTCCATTCGGCTCTTTTTTGTAGATCAGGGCTTGCATCTACTTATTATATTGGCGAGTTTAGGATTCTACTTTGATGTGGATTGGGCAATCTGGTTTCAGATGCAAGATGCCTGGCTTGTCATCATCTTGGCTATTGTGCTCGTCTCCTATGTTTCAGGCGTCGTTATGAAAGTCATACTTTCCAAATGGGATCTCGAAAATTTTGAAGGGGAAGCTTTACAAAAAGCAGGATGGTATATAGGTGTTCTAGAACGCTTATTTATTTTAGGTTTTGTATTTACGGATTACTGGGCTGGAATAGGTTTCTTAATAGCTGCCAAATCTATTTTTCGGTTTAGTGATTTATCTAGATCCAAAGACCGAAAGCTAACAGAATACGTGCTTATAGGCACTCTGTTGAGCTATGGTCTTGCATTAGTGGTAGCTTTAGGAAGCTACAGACTTTGGATTTTATTACTGTAAATTTCATTTCAAAATAAAAATAAAATACCTTTAGATTTATAACAAAACTATCTTAAGATGAGAACGTCACTAATTTTTTTAAGTTTACTATTTAGCTTTAGCCTGTTTTCACAGACCGATCTGGAGGTCTTGGAACAATCGCCAAGACATCACGAATGGGTAGAACTGGAAAGCAATGGGAGGGTGTTACATAATTTTGTGGTCTATCCTGAAGTTTCAGAGAAGGCAAAAGTGATCCTTGTGATTCATGAAAATAGGGGGCTTAACGACTGGGCCAGACGCTTCGCCGATGAACTTGCCGAAAAAGGCTTTATAGCGGTAGCACCAGATTTACTTTCCAATAGTTCAGAGGGAATTTCAAAAACGAGCGATTTCGAAAACTCTGATGCGGCAAGAACAGCTCTTTATGACTTAGATCCACAACAAGTGACTAAAGATCTGGACGCCGCTTTTGAATACGCCAAATCCATAAAAGCAGGGACAGGAGAGGTTTCTGTGATTGGTTTTTGCTGGGGAGGCTCTCAAAGTTTTAGGTATGCTACCCATAACCCTGATCTGGAAGAGGCTTTTGTGTTTTATGGAACCGCCCCTAAAAGCATGGAAGAGTTAGTCCATATTGAGATTCCTGTTTATGGATTTTATGGTGGTAACGACGCCAGAGTCAATTCTACATTACCAGAGACAGAAGAAAACATGAATAAATTGGGTAAATTCTTTACTTATAATATTTACGAGGGCGGTGGTCATGGCTTCATGCGCAGCGGAGCTCAACCTGATGCTTCTGAAGAAAACCAACTGGCTAGAGAGAAAGCCTGGAAGGATTTATTACTTAAACTCAAATCTTGAAATTTCCAAAAGAGAAAGGTATCCTATGAAAACACCTCAAATCGGTCTGACTGATTTGAGGTGTTTACGTCTTAAGAAGTTAAATCTTCAGTAGTCTATTTCTTTATAATACGTTTTATAAATTTAGAACCGTTTTTGGATAGCGTTACAAAGTAGATACCAGAATTGAGTTGACTTAAATCTAATGTAGTTTTAGTGTTAGAAGTTATATTTTGAGTATATACTTGTCTTCCGGTCATATCATTCACAACTAGTTTATCCAAATTTAGACTTGACTTTATAATCAAGTTGTCTTCAAATGGGTTTGGATAAATACTTATGTCCTTATCAGAAAAATCTTGATTAGATAATGTTTCGCATGACACCAAGATACTCCAGCCATCAGAAGTAATGCTTTCATTAGAAGTAAATAAAACTGTTATAGCACCAGCAGAGTTGGTAGCTTCAAATTCAGTTCTCACTAAATTATCACCAGTTAATTCACCATCTTCAAAAACTGGAGATTCAGTTGTTTCTCCGTCAAATAAGGTCAGAAAGTCATTTCCGTTTTCCAGATCAAAATCATTGATTGTGAACTTTATTTTTCCATCAGTTGTATTCGGATAAAACGTCTTAGAATATTCTAAGAAATTGAAGTAATTGCTATTTTCGCCTCCAGCATCTGTAAATATTTTGTCGTCACACCAATTATCATCAGTTAGATATATTTTTCGGAAAAAATTTCCAGTATCCCCATTTGAACAAATATTTATGGCGATTACTTCGTAGTAGGTGTTTGGTTCAATAGCTTCGTTTACTTCAAAAGAACTTGTATCGGTTATTTCAAAACTTCTCTGTTCATCTATTTTATTCACACTATAAAACCATGAATTAGACGCTACATCCTCAATATCAACAATGAAAGTGTCATTATCTAATTGGTCTACAGTAATTCCAGCTACAGTTCTCATGCAAGAATTTATACAATCTGATCCTAAACAGGAGCTACCTTCTACCGTATTAATCATCTGTTGTCTAACCTGAGGGTGAAATCCTAATCCAAGGTTTATACCAGTAGCATCCAAATGGCAATAACTCATGATAGTACCACCTTCATCAGGTATTTCTCCATCATCACAACCTTCAGAAAAGCCGTTATTTGGTCCGCAGGAATCTATTGCAGAACTGTCACCATTCCAAAAACAGGCGTGTGTATGTGGAGATCCTAAAGAGTGACCCATTTCATGGGCTACAACCATAATAGTCCAAGAATAAGTTGGTAATTCCTGATAGTTAAGTGATAAACCTGAGAAAGCATAATTCACTTCAGAGCACAAACTATTTAAATAAGCTACCCCGCCAGTTATTGGTAAGTCAAGTAGGTGCCCTAAATCTCCGTTAAACGCTATACGATTTTCGCGAAAATTAACCAATTTATCCAGATTACTTCCAGTGTATGGGTCTTGTTCCTGCCAAATCAACACATCACTTAGTACTGTGGTTATGTCAGAATCACTATATAATACAGCAACAATGTTATGAACTGAAGTTATCCAATTTATTGTTTCATCTACAGACGAAGAATTATCTACATAAATATCATTCGTAAGTTCGTAAAAAACCCTCACGCAATTTTCGGTTAGAGAAGAATTGTCGTCAAACTCTGATTGTGGAATCAAATTCCTTGGCTGTTCAATCCTATCAACATCACAAGTAAAATCATTTTTGACCGTCATTTTTGCATCATTGTAAATAATGTACTGATCTTTATTTTTAAGTTGCGCTACAATTCTATTTCCTTGGTGTGGTTCTGAGATCATACCATTAAGACTTTTCTCAAAAAAACTAAAAACG
This sequence comes from uncultured Mesohalobacter sp., assembly GCA_964577705.1. Taxonomy (GTDB): domain Bacteria; phylum Bacteroidota; class Bacteroidia; order Flavobacteriales; family Flavobacteriaceae; genus Psychroflexus. Next base: position 14,695 of record CAZOAD010000006.1, on the reverse strand, counting down.
ACCATTGATTCCTGTTTACCGTTTACTTTACCCCTATAATATAAGCCTGGAGTATAGTTTAAAATTTCATCATTTTGGTTTCTTACTCTAAAATCATCCGAAACAACCTGATGCCTTTGCATCTTTACCGATAATATTTCATGGTTATGAATAATATCAAATTGTATAAATTCTGGTTTTTCTTCTTGAATGGCAGCTAATGTAGATTGATTAACAGAAATAGGTTGTATATCAGTAGCAATTTCAATTACAGATGAGTTCAATTTCTGGCTAGACGATGAAAATAAAGGATACGTTTTAAATATTTTACTTTTAGTATCAGCATTATTAATAGCTTCAGTGGAAAGAAAATTTTGTGAGAAAGTAATACAACAACTTAAGAACAATAATAGAGAAAATGAGACTTTCATGTGTATTTTATTTTATAATAGATTTAGTTTTTATTAAAAATGATTAATAAAAATAGACAAAATTTCAATTGGTTTAATAATTTATTAAAGACTATACAAAACAAATTTACACGATAGTATTAAATTTGTCTGAAGTCAAAAGTTTTACTTGATTTATTATCAAAATTTATTATGAATAAAATAGCTATATCCGTTTTGTTTTGTTTGATATTTTTTAATGCTAAATCTCAAACCTCATCAGAGGTGATTGATCAATTTTTTCAAGCTTTAAATGCAAAAGATCAGGTGACGCTTAAGCGTCTCTGTTTAGAGGATATGCAGATACACAGTTTATCCTTAAAGCCTGATAGAACATTATCCAGTCAGTCCATTAAGGATTTCACCGATCAGATCCAATTTATGCCAGAAGAGGTGACTATTTTGGAGGAAATACATTCAAAAGAGGCTATTGAAACAGATGATTTAGCGCAATACACCTTGGCTTATTCCTTTTATGTCAATGATAAGCTCTCACATTCTGGCACTAATGTTATTACCCTGATAAAGACGAAAGAGGGCTGGAAAATCAGTTATGTGGCCGATACCCGTAAGTAAGAATTATGCATTCATTTCATACTATAAAAATAAAAGCTAGTTTTTAATGATTTTGTAGGTCCTGTTTGCTTTATTACTTTTTTGCTTAAACAAATACACTCCAGAATCCCATCCTGACATATCGATTTCTGTATATTTTTTATCCAAATGACGTACTTCGATAAGTTGCCCCTGGATGGTATAAATTTCTAGATTTTGATCTAAGCTGGGTGATGGATTTATAACAGTGACATCCCTTTTCACCGGATTTGGAGAAATATTCAATCTGGAATCTGAAGAAACTTCTGTTGTACTCAAAGCGCTTTCTTGATATACCCTGACGTAGTCAATTTCCATTGTACTTTCTGTAAAATTTGGATCAATACTGGGTTGTATAGCCGTATTTAATAATATGTATTGATCTTCAGTAAACGGCCATGTATCAGGGTTTTGCACATCTGGGTCATATACATAATGCACATTTCCATCAACGCTAAAGACCATCCTGTCTTCGTACCAGTCTAAAGTGTAAACATGGAATGCTGTCGAGGCCGTTGGAATCACTTGTCCACCATGATTTATGGTGCCACCATAACTTGAGGGAGTGTGCATGGCGCTCGATATATAATTTTGATTATCGCCCCAGTGTTCCATAATATCAATCTCACCGCAAGCTGGCCAGGGAGTAGTGCCATAACCCTGGTTGTCCCAGTAGCCTCCTGTTTCTTGTATGTTTTTACCAAGCATCCAGATCGCAGGCCAGGTTCCTACACCTGTTGGAAGTTTTGCCCTTACTTCTACACGGCCATACGTAAATGTAAATTTAGAATTGAGTCTGGCAGAAGTGTATTCTTTAGTGACACCTTGATCGGTGAACGTTTCTTTTTTGGCCACCAAATGCATAACACCATCTTCAACAAATGTATTGTCGAGCCGGTCTGTGTAATGTTGTATTTCTCCATTAAACCATGAATTCCCATTTGGTAATTCAGTTTGATGAAACCAATTTTCATTATTTAAAGCGCCATTGGTTTCAAATTCATCTGACCATACGAGTTCATCATAAACAGGATCGTTTGGATTGCCAGGATCGTTGCTTGTTTCACCACCTTCAAAATAGAAGTCGTCAATATAAGCAACCACTAAGTCATTATTGTTTTCCCCATTAACTTGAAGAACAACTCTGTTGAAATCATCCCTGCTGATTGGATTTGGCGAGTTGGGGTTCAAATTGATGAAATTATCCTCTGCAAAGTCAAACGTAAGGGTTTGCCATTCGTCCAGTCCTACAGATTTAATAATTTCTGTCTGGTTGGACCAGGGCTCTGCCTGATTTCTATTTTGCAATTTCAAAGAAATTTGATTGGGTTGATTACCAGTAATGCTGTTGGAAGGGATATAAACTTTTAAAGTAAAAGGGCTATCTTCATTAAGTGCTATAGGTTGGGGAGTATCAAAGCCAATATTGGCATAATCCCCGCCAGAATCTGCATACCTCAATACATTTACTGAAGCGTTATCCTGATCAATCTGGGGATTATTATAACTTATATTTATTTCAGCATCATCCGCGTACCAGGAAGAAATAGTGGATTCTCCTTCAAAATTATCCTTTAATAATTGTGCATAAGAGCATAAACTTAACAGAATGAATATTGGAATTAGTAATAATTTTAACATAAATAATTTTTTACAATATACTAAGAACTAAGTATTTCTATAAAAGTTGGGACGTTAAATATGATTTTATTATGCGTCATTTAATCATACTTGATTATTAACCTCAGTTTATCTAAATTTAAAGTCAAATAAATTATAAATCATGAAAAAACTAGTTTTATTACTCTTCACACTTTTACCCTGGTTTGGATTTAGTCAACTCGACTTAACCTATCAAAAGCCGCACGAAAATATTTTAGAACTTGCTGATGTTCCCATGCCACCATCTATGAGCATCAATCCCGATGGGACCAAGGCTGTTTTGATCTACAGGAATCAATATAAAAGTATTGAAGACTTATCAGAAGATGAGTTGAGGCTTGCAGGCCTAAGGATTAATCCAAAAACCAACATAAATAGTAGAACACGATTTTACACTAATTTAAGGTTATTTGATCCCCAGGATAAGGAAGAACTAACTATTCAAAATCTCCCTCAAAACCCTAAAATATCTAATATAAACTGGTCTCCTTATTATAACTATATCGCTTTTACGCATACCACTCAAACTGG
>CAZOAD010000006.1:3374-11382 GCA_964577705.1 uncultured Mesohalobacter sp. | reverse complement strand
TTAAAACCTTACCAGAGGACAGACCAGAACTCATTGATACTGAAAATAAAGTTCCTACGGGTCCAACTGTATCTGTTAATGAAGCTGGTGTTGAAGCTCAAAACAGAACATATCAGGATTTATTGAAAAATAGTAATGACGAATTTAATTTTGAAGTTTTAGCTAACTCGGTCATTCATAAAATAGATTTGGATGGAAATAGTGAGGTATGGAAAGAGCAAGGGATGTATAATCAAATGTCATTTTCTCCTGATGGAAGTTATGTTATGATATCCGAATTAAAAAAGCCTTTCTCGTATATAGTAACTTATGGACGATTCCCAACTAGCTATAAAGTATATAAAGCTGATGGTAATCTTGCTTATACCGTCGCTGATATACCTCTCATCGAAGAACAACCTAAAGGCTTTATGTCTACAAGGACTGGGCGTAGAAGTATCTCCTGGAGAAATGATCATCCTGCTACGCTTGTTTGGGCAGAGGCTTTAGATGAAGGTGATGCTAATAAGGAAGTGGAGTACAGAGATGAAGTTTTTCAGCTTATGGCGCCATTTAAGGGCAAGAAGCAGTATTTAGCTAAAACTAAATTGCGTTATTCTGGAATGACTTGGGGAGATAAGTCTATAGCCTTACTAACCGAATACTGGTGGAATACCAGAACCGTAAGGTCAAGCTTTATAAACCCATCTAAACCCAATGCAAAACCTGTAGTATTTAATGAAAGGAATTATCAAAATACTTACGATGATCCTGGTAGCTTTGTAACTACTAAAAATGATTATAATGAATCTGTTCTGGAAATCAGAAAAGGTAAGCTTACGCTTATGGGCCAGGGATACTCAGCAGAAGGTAAATTCCCTTTCGTAGATGAGTATGATTTGAAATCAAATGAAACAAAGCGCCTATTTCAGGTCGAAGAATCTGAGTATTTAGAATCTTTTGTCAATATGATTGACAGTAAAAAAGGATTAATACTCACAAGACTTGAGAGTAGTAGTGAATTTCCAAATTATTACTTCAGGAATTACAAAACAGGAACTTTGGAAAAAATATCAAGTTTTGAAAACCCATTTAAGGCTATTCAAAATGTGGACAAAGAGGTTATTACTTACAAGCGTGATGATGGTTTAGAACTTTCAGCGACACTTTACTTACCTGTGGGATACGATAAAGAGAAGAAAGAAAAAATGCCTATGCTGATGTGGGCTTACCCTAGAGAATATAAAGATAAAAACAGTGCATCACAAGTCACTTCAAGTAGTAAAGAATTCACCTATCCATATTATGGCTCTCCAATTTACTGGGTGAATCGAGGTTATGTGGTTTTAGATGATGCAGCTTTTCCAATTATTGGAGAAGGCCAAGAGCAACCTAACGATAGTTTTAAAGAACAACTAGTAGCCAATGCAAAAGCTGCAATCGATGCTGTGGATGAATTGGGTTACATCGATAGGAATAAAGTAGCAGTTGGTGGGCATAGCTACGGTGCATTTATGACTGCCAATTTGTTGTCACACTCTAACTTGTTCGCCGCTGGTATCGCTCGAAGTGGAGCTTACAACAGAACACTGACACCTTTTGGCTTTCAATCTGAAGAGCGCAACTACTGGGAAGCACCAGAAGTTTATAATACAATGTCGCCTTTTATGAATGCTGAAAAAATGAAGACACCGCTTTTGCTCATTCACGGCCAAGCCGATAACAATTCTGGAACTTACCCTATGCAAAGCGAGCGGTATTTCAATGCTCTTAAAGGATTAGGAGCACCAGCTAGATTGGTTATGCTGCCTAAAGAAAGTCACGGTTACGCTGCTAGAGAAAGCATTATGCACATGCTATGGGAGCAAGACCAATGGCTTGAGAAGTATGTAAAAAACAGAGATAGTAAGGAGTAATCCTTAACCTAAAATTAGATTGAGAAAAGACTGGAAGTTTGACTTCTGGTCTTTTTTTTAACTGAATCTATAGCTTTAAGATGGGGAGATGATTTGTAGAGTTGCCCTGAGGCTAGCCATTTTTGCAAAGCTCACTTTGTTAATAGTAAGATTAAACGAATCCCTAATTAAGCAAAAATAGGATAAATGAAGATCAAGCAGCTTACAAAGGTGTTGAATGAATATTCTACTTAAAGCTGGAAATAAAAAAAGCCGCTCTTAGGTTAGAGCGGCTTTCCATAAGTTAAATTTTTACTTACTCTTTTACTATGCGTTTTACCACAAAGTTTTGTTGGCTTTCAATGGTAATGAGGTACATACCAGCAGCCAATTGAGAAATATTCAACTGCTTTCGAATTGCCATATCCGATAGATCTATCACTTGAATGGTTTTTCCAGTGATATCTCTTATCGTAGCCTGGCTTAAGCCAGATTGGGTCTGGTTGATAAGATTCAGAGTTTCCTTAGCAGGATTTGGGAACAATAAGATATTGCTCTCAAAAGAAACCTCTCTACTGCTTAAGGTAGGTTCCAGCTCTAAACCGACCAACACAGGATCATGATCCGATGCTCTAAACGCATTGTCTTGATAAATTGGAAGCGCACTAGACTTTCTCTGGAATGACGCTTCCGATGAATCTTGGACATCATCGTTATAATCGAATAGGCTAACTTCATCTGCATTGATATGCCAAACAGTTGTTCCTGTGACTTGCTCTGCTAAGCTGTTGTTTGCCAGGGCATAATCCAAATAGCCTAATTGTCCATCAAAAACATAGCTGTAGGCTGCTTCACCTTGATAGTCTTCGACAAGGTCTGTGTAATCATCGGCTGTGCCTTCACTATCATCGCTTCCTAAAAGAATGTTATCGATAGGATCTTCATTTCGGTAAGAATTCAAATCACCAATAATTAAGTAATCTGGATCCTCACTACCGGTTGGGTCTGTTGCCAGCCAATCCACGAGAGCAGCTGCAGCTTCAGCTCTGGTTTGATTACAGTTGCCTGCACCATCATTCAAATCTGGATCACCAGCACATGAGGAGCCTTTCGATTTTAAATGATTTACTGCAACTGTAAGTACACCATCTGTAAAAATTTGTCTAAAGGTCTGGGCTAAAACCGGACGATTACTATCGTCTATAAATCGGGGATCTACAGAGGAATCCAAAATAGCAAAATCGCCTACTAAACTTACAGTAGCTGGGTTATAGATAAAAGCGACTGCAATTTGATCTGACCCGATAACTCCAGCTTCCAAGGCAACATAGGTATTGTCGCATACGGTATTGATGCCTCCAGGACCATTCAATAAATCATCTAGTGCTTCCAGGCCGTTGTTTTCGATTTCAATAAGACCGACAATGTCTGCCTCCATTCCGCATATAGCAGCTGCAATTTTCTCACGTTGACGATTCAATTCCGCGTTAGAATTGGCCCCTCTTTCATTTAGTGTTGTAAAGTAATTCAAGACGTTAAAGCTTGCTATTTTTAGATCTCCGCCAACCACTTCAGGAGAAGCTGGTCTTGGGTTTGAGCTTGCGAAATCATAAGTAAAGGCGTTTAAAACTGGTCTGATTCTCCAGGCATTAGTGCCATTTTGACCAGCGAAAGACCAATGCATGATGCCCGTAAGGTTGCTTATTTGGTCACCACCACGGATACGATTAGTATTGCTAAGTCCTGGGCGTGGCCAAAAATAGGCTTCATCTGAAGAACCGCTAATATTACTATTTTGAATATTGTTATCGTCATCCAAAATAATACGGGAAGCTTCCAGGTTGTCTAAGTAAGCTGCATAACCTGCTACATCTGGTTCATTGGCGTCTGTAAATTGCTTAGTTCTGGTGTTTGCAGTTAAAACCAACTGGCCGTAACGTGCCAGTTCAAAATATTCACTCACCACCAAATCTGTTGTATAGGTAATGAGCATATTTTCTACGCTCTCGTAAGTAGATTCTAGATCGGTTCCTGCAGGGGCTGGGAAACTCAGTTCTGCAGGGCTTGGTAAACTATTAGCACTACTAATAAGTGTCAAATCTTCACTTCCAATAGCTTCGATTTGAGTGTTGCCAAAAGCTTCTACGACTGTTCCAGATACTTCCACAAGATCTCCAACATTAACCTCGACAGGACAAGACTGACAAAATACAAATACAGCCTCGGAAGTCATTGGGTCTGCATCTGCGTCTGTATCTTCTTCCTGAATAAAAAAACCACGTAACTGGTTGTCTTGCTGATAGTCTCCAATCACAATAGCTTCTACTACCACACTGGTGTTAACTAAAGGACTGGTACCTGTATTTCCTTGGACCTCGCTTATTAATACTGTAACTGGCGGGGCTACAGTACATCCATTCTCTAGTCCTGCTGTAGAGGTAGAAATACACCAGGTGTTGTTCACATCTTCAGAGGTTTCGTCATCTCCATTTACGCCGTTACCATTTCCGGAAAGTTCGTTGCCTTCGGTGATATCTTGTCTTTGGAAGGAATCTCCATTAGCGTGACCAGAAGCTGAGACTAAAACCTGATTTTCAAGGGCAGTATCATCGGCATAAGTGCTTGCAATATCATCGGCATCTGGACCATCGATACTGATTCCCGTTTTGTCAACAGCTTCATTGGTATCTCCCCAAATCACGTAATCTAAGTCTGTGACTAAATCACTTTCACCATCCCAATAGAAAAGAATAGCCACTTCACCAGAATTGGTTAAACCGCCCTGGTTATTAATAGAGCCAGGAAGTCCTTCTCGCATATCTGGAACCGCGTCTGCGGCGGAAGCATCTTCATAAAGCTCGTAGGTAGGATCCGTTCCATAAGTGGAATTGTAAGCTTCTGAACCATTTATAGCAATGGTTTGGTATTCTCCTGGTTCAATTGTGGCCCCATCTGGAAAACGGGCTAAGAAATCTCCAAAGCCACCGCCACCAGCATTGGTTCCAGTCACAATGTTATAATAGTAAGTGCTAGTCCCTGAAAACGTCGCATCGGTGAGGTAAATGTCTGTTAGCTCAACTGTGGTGGAGTTCGGATTAAAGATCTCTATGAATTCACCTTCTGTTGGTGTGACAGTCACTTCACTTAGTAGCAAGGGTAAAACTGAACTGGTTTCTCCCTGAATGCTGATGTTATCTATTCCCATAGGTTCAGAACCACTAGGGCTACCACTCCAGCTTAGTCGTATACTTACAGATTCAGCAGCAGCTCCATTAAATAGAGTAGAAGTGAACGTATCAAAATTCCCTGTTGCAGGATCAGACTTGTCCAAAAAGCCAGCAGAAGTTGAACTTCCGTCTATAAAAAGTTCTAAAGGATCATTTAAGTCTGGTATAAAACCACCGTCCAGAGCCCGGTAAGTTTTTGAAGCACTTTCGTTGGTTTCAGCCCTAAAGAGTTCTTGAAATTCACCTCCATTGAGAGCCGCTTCAATTAAAAATCCGTCCGAAGAGCTTGCTTCAAAATCACCAATTGCTCCGAGATCAATTTCAATAGAAGTCAATGTGGCCGCACCCCAACCGCTAAAGGTCCAGGTGGCATTGTTTGGAGATCCTGTCACGCCATCGGCATCGTTTAAAGCAAAAAAGGCAGTTGAATTTTGACCAACTAGCCCAGAAGTATCCCCAGGAAAGCTATCTCCAGTTCCGGCACCACTCACATCCGCCTGGGTATCGTCTGCGACATCAAAAGGCATTCCGGTTCCGCCTGGCTGACCATTCACTCGTCCAAAGACATCACCTCCAGATCCGCCAGCTAAGCCGTAGTCTGAAACATTAGTGGTGGAATTAAGGTTGATAGGATTGCCATCGAAATCTTCAAAGCCTAAAACGCTTTGTGCAAAGGTTGATGATGCACTCAGTACCAATGCCAATACATAAACTAATTGTAATTTTCTTTTCATGTGTTTTTATTTAATTCATTGATTTACAGCACTTCGCAAAAAGCTTGCTAAACCCTGTATTTTCTGGTAAACCTAGAATTAATTTGTACAAAAAACACGGGAATTTCAGAAGGTTAACCTAGTGTTAATATTAAGGAGTTCGTACCCTATAAATAAAGGAATTCAGGAAAGGCTTAAGCAGACTTTTACATTCCCTTTTTGAAGATAAAAAAGTTTGAAAGCAGATTTATGGGTTGATGTATTTGTCTAATCTGGAGTTAGCCATCAATCGGATTCTACGTTTCATATAAGGGGTCCATCCTAACAGGAGACCAGGTAAACCTAGAGCCTGACTGGACCATTTCCATAAACTGAAACGGTCTACGTGTTCTATGATCTTTGCGTTTTCGAATTTAAAATAAGCATCAACTCTGTTTAGCACTTTTCTGTTTGATGTTCCATAGGTATATTCTGCATCCCATTGGGCGGTCCCTTCCTTGGCATCGGCTTGGGAGTGATTTAAGGTGATAAGAATAGTATTGTTTTTTGAGGAGAATAGCATGTCCCACATTTGGAAAACACGTTCGCCTTCTAGTTTGCCAAATACGTCATCCTGAAACTTTATATCAGGATGATAACAGGCTTGCATACCTTTGGCGTCCCCTTTGGAAAATGAGTCGTAAAAGGTTTCGATTGTTTTTTTAGAATCCATGTGAATGTTAGCCGTTTGCAGATCAAGTCAATACCACTTACTAGCTAAAGGTAAAGTTTTTTCCTAAAGAATTTTAATTCTGTAATTTATAGGTTTAGACGATCAAGCAGCCTTCAAAGGTTCTGAAGTGACTAGAGTTCTCATCTGTTTCGGGACTTTAGGATTCATGAGGGCGAACCATAATGGGGGAATAAATGAGATAAGAATGCTGGTAGGATAGCCGTAAGGAAGTTCCGGGCTTGTGGAATAATAATCCAGCAATTGATACTGTTTACTCGCTCTATAGTGGTGATCGCTATGCCTGGTGAGTTCATAAAGCAGAATTCTTCCGAGCAAATGATTAGAATTCCAGGAATGAATTTCTCTTACAGGGAAATACCTTCCACTTTTTCTTCGCTCTCGCATTAAGCCATAGTGTTCTATATAATTTATACTTTCCAGCAATAAAAATCCAACGATTCCCATCAGAACAGCTAAACTGGCTACCTCCCATGAGAAAATTACAAACAAAAGATTTACATAAATAAGCTGAAGGAAAGTATTGATCAACATGGAGTTGTGTGGTGACCAAAAGTTTTGATTTTTAGAGTTGAGAAGTTGTTTCTGTAACGTCCAGGCACTGGCATATTGACCGGTTGAGGAAGTTATCCAAAATGAATACACACTTTGATTCAGTTTTGCAGTCGCCGGATCCTCAGGGGTAGAGACTTTGGAATGGTGCCCAAAATTATGTTCAATCGTAAAATGGGTATAGTGGGAGGGGAGAAGCAAGAGTTTTGAGACCCATTGACTCCATTTGTCTTCCCTATGCCCAAGTTCGTGTGCCACATTGATGCCATTGCTGCCTAAAACAATACCCACGCTCAAAACAAGGCCTAAGATCTGAGTAGTGTTAAGTTCATCAACCTCCAACGACACTAGTGAAAAACTTAAAATTGAAAAGACCAAAATTAAATTGAAGTAGAGCAAAAAGTTAAAAAAGGGATGAACTTTTTTGGCTTCCTTCTCACTGTCGGAAAGGTTGGCGGTAGACTCTGGTGTAAATAGTTCTAAAAGTGGAACAATTCCAAACGCAACAACGGGGGTAAGGTAACTAAGATGTGAAGGATAGATAATCCCTAGAATTGCGCATACAGGAATAATATAGGCTGTTAAGTATTTAAGATCATTGAATTGCATGCATAAATATAGAAAATAATTTAGTTTAAAATGAGTTTAAATCTTTTGGGTTGATATTTTGGATCTACTGTTTTCATATATTTCCAATAAAAGTCTCCTTCTTCAATCGAATTGATTTTATCCCCCATCCATTCTATCATTTGGTTCTTAAAAATATCGTTTTCTTTTGTGAGAAGATCTTGACCTTCATGGTTTAATACCATCATTGAAGCATAAAACATCTGTTTAGTTTCTCCCCCAGAGGTTATGATGTTATAAGGTATTGAATCTGATGAGAATAATTTCACGTTTCTCCAAACTAAC
>CAZOAD010000006.1:0-3213 GCA_964577705.1 uncultured Mesohalobacter sp. | reverse complement strand
TCCTATGAAAACTAAAATGATGTGGTAAAAGTGTTTCATGACTTATAAATCTAAAGTTTTAAATCTGGATTACGTTGCTTCCAATAAACCTTATAAAATTCATCGTTTCTGTTAGCTGCAACATTCTCCATTAACTTTGTAAAATGAATTTTAATTTTTTGGTTGAGATTAGGATCATCCAAAATATCTTCACCATTGCTGAAAACCATTCCAGATCCGTATATTATTCCGTAGTCTTCAACTCCATTGGTAATTACTGTATATCGGGTTGTATCTCTATCAAATAGACTTAAGTTGTTCCATACTAACAAGGGGCTCTGGTAATCTAAAAAGACCATACTTTCCCACTTTCCGTAGGCATTGTACATAGCTTCAGAAAGCTTAAATGCTGTATTGGTACATTCAAATCGAATTTCATTGATAAGTAAAGTATCATTTTCATTGATTGATAAAAATTTATCATCGACAATTCTCTTATATCCTTTTTTATGATCAGAACGCCAGCACTCTCGTGGAGTACCATCGTGAAAATATACGCTGTTTTTTCTACTGGTAGAACAGGAGTTGATTAAGATGAAAGTGAAAATAAAAATAAAAGGTTTCATAATCATGATGGTTAAGCCTTAAAAGTAATCAAATTTTTATAAGAACCGTTAAGTCTCAGGCATATTGTTAAATAGTCCTTCAAATAGGGTAATTTTTGAATAGTTATAATCCAAAACTCAGTCGTATCAAGCGAAATTTCAACACAAAACCTTAAGCTTGATGTTAACTTCCGGTAGAACTGATTAATTGATAGGAATTGAGATACCAATGGCAGCAGCACCAAAAGTCTGACTGGTATCTGGATGGAACAAATATTTAAAGGCTACATCGAGGTTTCGTTCTGGACCTAGAAGAACTCCAATAGAGAAAGGAATATGGTAGTAAACCCCTGTTTTTTTAAAGTCGTAAGCAAAGGTTCTGTTTTCAAAAGTCCCAGCAGATAATCCGATACCAAATTCGAGGTAGGGGGCCAGCCAGGGAATGGGAGCAATAAGTCTTGCCTTACCGCCAGTAAAAAAAGCAGTAGACTTGATTTCAAATCCAGATTGGGCAGGGGTAAGCTCATCTTCGTAAGTATCTGTGTAAATAAAACCGGCATAAGGCCTTAGTTCAAACCAGCTTGAGGTTTTAAGAACATACTCACCTTCCATATAAAAGCCTTGCCCCCTTACGTCTTCCGTATTGTTAGTGATAGTAATACCTAAACCTATAGAAGCTTGAATGTATTTTTCTTTTACAAATTGAGCCTGGCTGTTAAAACTGAAGATAAAAATGAACAGGGTGTAGAGAGTAAATTTCATTGAAATTAGTAGATTTGAAAAAGCCGCCATAAAGTTGGCGGCTTTGAGTCCATAATTTATTCAGAGATCAACTCTAAATTTTCTTTCCATCCTTCTGGAATCTCATTTAAAGCATACACTTTTAATTCTTTATCTACCGAAGATGTAGAATTTTTTACAAGCGTTTCGTTGAGGAACTCTGTTTTTAATTTGTACATAGCACCCGTTGCTGGATCTACGATTAACCATCCGATTAAACCTCCAAAAACGATGTTACCAATATACCAACCATCTAGTTTAAACTCGATTGGCACTGTTTTAGTTTGGTATCCCTCTTTCTCAAAGGTCGCCTGATAACTAGCTTTAGAGAAAAAACCAGCGCTAGCATCCAAAACAATGGTCGCAGGGGTTTGTCCTTCAAAAATGTCGATTCCTTTTTTGTCTGTAATCACAAGTCTGGCTTCAGATGGCCCACTATTTATTGAAATAGGATAACTACTTTTACTTACAATACTGGCACAACTTGATGCTAGTAAAATAATTCCAGATAAAGCGATTAGTGTAAATTTGTTTTTCATAGAGATAACTTAAATGTTTGTGCTTACTTCTTATTTTAAGTCTATATTCAGCTTATTCAGACCATAAGGCTTTGGTTATTTAGTTTTATTCATTTGAAATCAAGGTATGTTCACTTTCAAATTTAAAGACTCGAAGGTGTAAGTTCTGACCCCAATAAGACCATAACGGGTTTCACCATCAGGAATAACAGTATTGAATAAATCATAGGTTTCTAATTCAGTTTTAAACTTCTTGTTGGCAGAGGAAGCCACAACCATATTGGTGAGTGTGATCCCTGGTCCTAATATTAAACCGATAGGAAATGAGCTTGAGGTTTCTTCGACTCCGTTAGAATTGGTTTCATAGGTATAAAAGTTTAAAGGTGTAAGCAAAAGATATAATAAATAGCTTGCCGGGCTTTGTTTAAGTATGTTATACACACTTCGATTATCCATCATGGGAACTGGGTTTCCGTTGTCATAGACCAAAAGCATATCCTTTCCAAACGTAAGTGGACTTCCAGAATTATTGGTGATTTTTAAGGCCACCATCTTAACGCCTTTCTTATCGCTTTTCTTAGCGTATTTCTTTCTTAGACGTTCATATTTATATTCCAGTTTTACCTCATTGGAGGTGGTTTCTCTGGAATTATAGTTAACGGATTCAGGATCAATAGTTTTGTAACTCGAGGCACAACTTGAGAGGCTACAAACCGCTATACAAAGCAGGATGCATTTAAATTTTTTCATAAATTGGATATAATTTTGGAGCACAAATAAAGTTAAATTTTTTAACTTTTGGAAGCCATTAAAATCTTTTTTTAGAAAATATTAACCTTATATGTGATCCTGAAATATTGATTTCAATCTGATAAAGCATATGTAGCAGATAGTCAGAGGATTGATTAATCCCCTCAGATTTTTATAAATGAACTTATAAGGATAGACCTGTTTTAGACTACTCTCACTATAGAATCTAACTCAAATGATTTATTCAAGAAATCCAGTTAAAAACAAAGCATCAGCATCTGTATGTTTAAACACTCCAAACACCTCGTCTTGAGATTGTAGTCTGCTATCCAATTCATCACACAAATTATTACAATCCAGGCTGATTTGATTAAGAAGTTGATAGTCATCTTCCAAACTGGTAACGAAGAGCTCTCCGTTGAATTTGTTACCTACATTAAACCTTACTTCAGATGACACTGGATTGCTCGCTAGGATATCCATCAGTGTATACTTCATTAATGGTGCATTTGCGAGTGGGTTAGGAATATGTTCAACCTTTAATTCAAGTTCATAAGTGGTACCGAAGTCATAATCAAAGC
>CAZOAD010000005.1:2453-83704 GCA_964577705.1 uncultured Mesohalobacter sp. | reverse complement strand
ACCTTTGTTTATCATTGAAGCCATGAAAATGGAAACTACGGTGACAGCAAATGCTGAGGGAGAAGTCGAAGCCGTTCAATTGAAGCCTGGTATCATGGTGTATGCCGATGATTTGGTGGTTAAACTGAAGTAAGGCATAAGGAAATAGACCTAAAAAGCCCTTTTACTTGAAAGGGCTTTTTTGCTTTTAAAAAAGATTTACGGCAACTTGCAAAGCGCCGTATTCCTGAAGACTATTCCACATAGCTGTGGCAGAAACGGGGAGTGTGTACCGGTCAAATACATTTAAAGTTTTAGAATAAGTGGCGCCGTAATTATTAAAGCCCGGCCTATCTCCATAAAAATGGGTCTCACTTTCGAATGAAAAAGCTGCACCCACATATAAACTCAGGTTCCAGTCGTTACCACTAGCTACTGCATAAGAGGCTTCAACGTAATTGGTAAATGCATTTCTCAACTTACCACTTGGAGTCATATAGGTATCCCTTCCCTGAACGATGGTACTCCATGAAGTTTGTAAAGGGAAATTTTCAAAAGCATAAGTAACAGACACATCAATAAAATGTGAAGTCTCCCCTCTATCATAATTGAATATTTCAGCGTCAGGAAAGTCTGTATAATTATTGATGTCCCAAATGGCAAACGTCCAATTCTTATGGCTGTAGGACATGTAATAATCAAATTCTGTATAGTTTCCTGCAAATCCAACACCACCCCAAAGTCCAGCTTCAAACTTTCCATTTTTGGATTGGTAATACACATTTGCAGCGGTCATAGCTTCGTCGGTCACACGGTAACCTCTCCATAGATGCATATTTTTTAAGGTTAGATTAAAATCGACCGGGCGATATTTCTCTTTGGTATCTAAACTATCCTGTGGAAGTAAATCCGGAATAGGTTGATAATCTCTTTGTGCGTTGGTAGACAAATAAACCAAGGCAAATAGAACCAAAGCAAGTAATTTTAAATTTGAATTCATAAAATAGATATTAGCTAAGCATTAAATGAAGCGCCGTGGCAAGAGCAGCTCCTATAAACGGACCTACTATAGGAATCCAGCTATAGGACCAGTTGCTATCTGTCTTTCCTTTGATGGGAAGTAAAAAATGCATAAGTCTTGGACCTAAATCTCGAGCAGGATTTATGGCATAGCCAGTTAATCCGCCTAGCGATATACCAATGCTCCAGACCACAAAGGCGATAGGAATCGCCCCTACGGCACCAAGTCCAACTGGAACTCCTTCTTCACTTTGAAGTTCAGCACCAGTGATGTAGAAGACTGCGATAATGAGTACAAATGTGCCAACGATCTCACTCATGAGGTTTCTCATCGTGTTTGGTATAGCTGGATCTGTGCAAAATATGGCACGTTTTCCAGCTGGATTATCTGTTTCGTTAAAATGATCTTTGAAAAGCATATAAACTGTTCCGGACCCTATCATTGCTCCAATTAATTGAGCAAGAATATAACCGGGTACATCTACCCAGGGAAAGCTTCCTTCCAAAGCGAGAGCGAGAGTTACGGCTGGATTGATATGTGCCCCGCTGTAAGGCGCCGATACAAAAACTCCTATAAAAACGGCCATGGCCCACCCTGTGGTAATGACCATCCAGCCAGAGCCACTACTTTTGGTGTCCTTTAGTACACTGCTGGCGACAACACCTCCTCCTAAAAGAATGAGAAGAGCTGTTCCTAATAGTTCTGCTACAAATGGAGTCATCATAATTATTTAGTTTTACTCCAGTATTGTAAGGCTTCAACAGCTCTATACCAGCCTTTGATTCCTTTTTGGATTTCCTCTTGATCTTCTGTTGGTTGGAATCTCATATCCTCTCTCCATATCGATTGGATTTCTTCCATATCTTCCCAAAAGCCTACGGCCAGACCTGCTAGATAGGCTGCGCCTAGTGCTGTCGTTTCTGTGATTTTTGGACGTATAGTTTTGGTATTCAGGACATCAGACTGAATCTGCATCAACATATTGTTGACAGTAGCCCCACCATCCACTCTCAATTCTTCTATATCGATTTCGGAGTCGGCCTCCATTGCTTTTAAAATATCCATAGTTTGATAGGCAATAGCTTCTAGTGAAGCTCTGGCGATATGGGCATCAGTTGTTCCGCGTGTAATGCCAAACATCGTTCCTTTTGCATCTTGATCCCAATAAGGAGCACCTATGCCTGCAAAGGCCGGTAAAAAGTAAACCCCATCGGATGATTCTACAGAAATAGCTAAGTTTTCAACGTCTTTGGATCTTTTTATGATTCCTAAGCCATCTCTAAGCCATTGCACAACAGCTCCGCCTATAAAAATACTTCCTTCTAAAGCGTATTCTGTTTTACCCTTTATTCTCCAAGCCACTGTAGTTAATAATTTATTCTTTGATATGATCGGCTTATCGCCAATATTCATCAGCATAAAGCAACCTGTCCCATATGTGCTTTTCACCATTCCTTTTTCGGTGCACATCTGTCCAAACAGCGCAGCCATTTGGTCACCAGCAATTCCTGCTATGGGAATTTTAGAAGCAAATACAGTAGTTTTAGTATGACCATACACCTCACTTGAATCTTTAACTTCTGGAAGCATACTTTTTGGAATGTTGAATAACTCGAGTAATTCATCATCCCATTCCATAGTGTTAATATTAAAAAGCATGGTTCTGGAGGCGTTGGTCACATCTGTCACATGGAGTTCACCTTTAGTAAAATTCCAAATAATCCAAGAATCAATCGTTCCCAGAAGGAGATCTCCATTTTCAGCCTTTGCTCTTGCGCCATCTACATGATCCAAAATCCATTTCACTTTGGTACCAGAAAAATAGGCATCGATGATTAAGCCTGTTTTTTCCTGAATCATTTTTTCTTTACCTTCAGCTTTAAGTTGGTCACAGTACTCTGAAGTTCGCTTATCTTGCCATACAATAGCATTATATACAGGGTCTCCAGTTTTTTTATCCCAGACTACTATAGTTTCCCTTTGGTTGGTAATTCCAATAGCAGCAATATTTTTTCCGTTTAAGCCTTTTTTGGTTGTGGCTTCAGCAGATACACCCGCTTGTTTGGACCATATTTCAGAAGGATCGTGTTCTACCCAACCGGGTTTGGGAAAGTATTGAGTAAACTCTTTTTGAGCAACCGAATGAATTTCTCCTTTCTTATTGAAAACAATCGCTCGGCAACTCGTAGTTCCTTGATCTAAAGCTAAAATGTATTTCTCCATGTGATACGGATTTTAAATTAATACTCAATTGGTGTGATATACTATTGAAATAGATACTATATGATATAGCCTTGCGCTAAGGCTTTGTAGTCCTCGACTTGTTGGTTGATCCAAGATTTATCTTTGTTAAGTTCTTTGGCCATAATTTCAGCGACCTTAGCTGCCATTTCGATAGACTTTTTAGCATCCAAAAACAGAACCCTTACTCTTCTCGCTAATACATCTTCTACGGTTCTGGCCATTTCGTGCCTTGCTGCCCAAAGGACTTCTACATTGAGGTAGTCTAAGTCTGGATGAATCTTTTCACCTAAATAAGCATCCTCTTGGATCAGTTTCTGAAGATGGGATTGATCACTACCATACACATACAAATGATTTTCTCTATCATCTGTTTGTATAGCGCCATGAATAGCTAAGTGCTCTGTAACACATTCTTTCTTTGGAATTTTACCCAAGCTGATGACTTTATTCAACGTATCGTCGGCCATTTTTCTATAGGTCGTCCACTTGCCTCCAGTAATGGAAACTAAGCCTGTATCCGACACTAAAATTTTGTGTCCTCTAGAGATTTCTTTGGTTTTTCCAGATGCATCATCAGGTGCAGCAAGTGGTCTTAAGCCTGCATAAATACTTTTGATATCTTCTCGAGTTGCTTTCTTTTCAATAAATCTATTGAAGGTTTCTAAAATAAATTCAACTTCTTTTTCGGTTGCATTGGGTTCTGCTGTATGTTTATCTACCATTTCATCAGTTGTTCCAACAATGACCTTATCGTGCCATGGTACTGCAAATAAGACTCTCCCGTCATCCGTTTTCGGGATCATGATGGCATCTTCACTAGGTAAAAAACTTTTGTCAAAAACAAGGTGAACCCCTTGACTTGGCTGAATTCGTTTTTTGGCATCAGGTTTATCCATTTGCAGGATATCATCTGCAAATACACCTGTTGCATTTATGACCGCTTTCCCTTTGAAAGTATATTCTTTTTGTGTCTCTCTATCAATAGCAATCACACCAGAAACTTTATCATCTGCATCTTTAGTTAAGTTTTTTACTTTAAAATAATTGAGTAATGATGCACCGTATTCAACGGCTGTTTGTGCGATATTGACAGCTAACCTGGAATCATCAAACTGTCCATCCTGATAACTTACACTTCCTTTTAAGCTCTCTTTTTTGATCGTTGGCAACTTTCGAATAGTTTCGTCTTTACTTACGTGCTTGGAAGCACCTAGACTTAGTTTTCCGGCAAGGAAATCATAGGCTTTAAGACCAAGAGTATAATAAGCGCCTTCCCACCATTTATAATTTGGAATGAGAAAGGTTTGATTTTTAACCAAATGGGGGGCGTTTTTTTCTAACAGCCCTCTTTCTTTTAATGCTTCTGTTACCAAAGAAAAATTTGCTTGCGCCAGGTACCTTACACCACCATGAACCAACTTTGTACTCCTGCTAGATGTACCTTTAGCGTAATCCAATTGCTCAAGAAGAAGTGTTTTGTAGCCTCTTGTAACGCTGTCTAAAGCGATACCAAGTCCAGTAGAACCTCCGCCAATCACAATCACATCCCATTCATCTACTTCACATGCTTTTGCTACTAGATTTGATCTATCGAATATTTTTTCGGTTTTCATTTTGCTTTATTTCGAATATAGATTCAAAAGTAATTAAAAAGAATTAAAACGAAAGTAAAAGATTAAAAAAATAATAAAACGAAACTTATATTTTACTTATTTCGAAGATAGAACTGCATTAAGAGCAGAAGATGGTAACCAATTATCCTTTATATTTGTAGAAACTAAATGAAATAAAGGTGAAACGGCATCAAGCTATTTTAGAATTATTAGATAAAGAAGGCTATGTGAGCGTTGCTCATTTATGCGATCTTTTTAAAGTTTCTGCTGTTACAATACGAAAGGATTTGAAACTTCTGGAAGATAAAGGCTTACTCTTTAGAACTCACGGAGGGGCTACTACTCAAAATCCTTATATCAACGATAGACATGTAAGTGAAAAGGAAAAGCTAAAGGTGACCGAAAAGGAAGCCATCGCTATAGCTGCAGTGAAGTTAATACAACCCAACGACTCTATTATGATTGCCTCTGGCACAACAATGCACGCCCTAGCGAAAGCTTTGAATATGGAAGAGCCGCTTAATATCACTACGTCATCCCTAATGGTATCTCTGGAATTGACCAAGTCTCCAAACTATCATATTTTGCAGCTGGGCGGAAGTGTACGACATAGCTCATCCTCTGTAACAGGGCATTACTCTCAATCTTTACTTCAAAATATATCGTGTAACCTTCTTTTTCTTGGTGTCGATGGCATAGATGTAAATCATGGCTGCACTACGACCAGCCTGGAAGAAGCGATCCTGAACAAAGAGATGATAAATTCTGCACAAAAAGTTATAGTTCTTGCAGATTCATCAAAATTCAATAGAAAGGGGTTTGGAAAGATCTGCGAACTTTCAGACATTCACCATATTATTACAGATTCTGGCATTAGCAATACCTTAGCTGAAGAAATAAGAGCAACTGGAATTCAATTGACTTTAGTTTAAGTGGTAATAATTCTATTGTTAAAGCTTCATTTGACATAGTGACTGATTTGATCTCATCTTCATATTCTGAATTTCGATGTGATAAAACTTAAAATCAGAAATTTTCTTTTCCTATTCTGGAAAGTATCAAATGCGTGGTAGGCTCTCCAAAATTTACCAGCTTATCTATAAATTGCTGAAGGTGAAGTTGATCTTTTAAGGCAATTCGGATATAAAGATTGTGCTGGCCTGTGATCCTAAAGGCTTCTTTGACTTCTGGGTAGGATTCGATTTCTTGCAAAGCAGGTTTCAGTTTACCGCTAAAAATCTTCAACATGATGAAGGCTTCGAGGGTATTGCCTAACTGACTTTGGTCAAGCCTTAATGAATAGCCCTTTATCACTCCAGAATCTTCCATTTTTTTCACCCGTTCTCTAACCGAAGAAGGCGATAAAAAAATCTGTTTCCCAATTTCTGAATACGACCGTCTAGCATCTTTGTTGAGAATGTTGATTATTTTAAGGTCTATGTCATCTACCATAGAAAAAATTGTATAAAGCCTAAAAATACTTTTTTTATCTGAAAATAGCATGTATTGCCATTAATTCATTTTTAAAAAATAAGAGCAGGGTTTTACTTTTGGCGTTTAAAAATAGAGCCTTGGACGTATTTATTCTGACTATTCTTTCTATTGCTATATTTTGTGGGTTTTTCATCCAGTCTCTAGTGGGTTTTGCTGGCTCTTTGGTCGCTATTCCTATTCTTTTGTTTGCTGTAAAGCTTCCGGATGCTATCGCTTATGTATCCATATTTTATTTGTTTTCCAGCTCTTATCTGGTTTACAAAGAATGGAAGCATATAGATAAGTCAACTATAGTCAGGCTTATTTTAGCCTCTGTAATCGGTGTGGTGCTGGGTGTAGTTGTGCTTTCCTTTTCAAAACCCAGTATATTACAAACCGCCCTTGGTGTTTTTATACTTATGTATGTGGTTTATGCCTGGCTAGGAAAAAAAGAGCTAGCCCTTGGGAAAAAATCAAACTGGGCCTTTGGAGTGCTGGGTGGATTTTTTTCAGGAGTATTTTCTACGGGAGGTCCGCTTTATGTGATTAGCGTCAAAAACACAGTGTCGGAAGCAAAAACTTTTAGGGCTACGATGATAGGCATATTAGCACTGATCACGCTTATCAGGGTTCCCGCTTTAAGCATTAGCGGTGTGCTGGACCTGAAACATTTCCAAATGAGTTTATTGGTATTGCCCGTATTTTTTCTAGCTCAGTTTCTGGGCATTAAGTGTTTTCCTAAAATCAATGAAGTTCAGTTTAAAAAGATATTACTGATCATTTTATCTTTGTCGGGATTGGCTTTGATTTTTTAAATTATTCTATATATAAACTTCAAAGTCCTCACAGTCCCCAAGGCTTTGGGGACTGTGAGATCTATGGTTTAGATTTATCTTCTGGCGTTTTATAAATTGATGATCCATTGAATGCTTAGCAAAAACAGTGATAGAATAAAAAAGCCTGTAAGATCTAAGACAGAGATCAAGTTTTTGAATCAATTCAGAATTTTTTTCTCATACTCCAAAAAGAAATCAGCTTAATCTTCAACTTTTTTATACCTAGTTGTCAAATTTGTTTCTATCCATTCTTTCTCTGTGAAATCGTAGATGTTGTAATTGAAAGAAATCTCAAATCTCATTGTATCTAATCTGTTAATATCGAAATTACCAAGACCGTAAAATCCAAAATGATTAAATGGGTCTGATTCTATTTCAATATCGCTCTCTGTTAGTTTATAAAGAAAACTTGATGTAAGATTATAGTATTCTATATTCATGATAGTATAGGTGTTATTACCTTGATAAATTGAATCTATACGTTGGCTAGGAAAACGGATATCCAGAAACTGTGTTGCATTTGTTTGAATAGGAGTAGGTCTTGCTTCTGCAAAATTTTGAATTAATTCATTGTCATACTTGTAATCAATTTGTCTTCCATCGTAAGACAAATAAATGGATTTAATTTCATTTAAATAATCGTTTGATTTTAATCCGTCATTATTTAAATCAATAAATTCAGTACTAGATATCGACTCGATTTTATAAAATCCTTTAAAATCATTAATTATAACCTCTTCATTTTCACTTTCACAGGATGAGAATAACATTATTAAAAAAAGGAGATTGATTGAGGATTGAATTTTTTTCATAGTATAACGTTTAGTTTATGACTAAGATAATACTTAAATATAGTATTGAAATTATTATATTCAATTTAAGAGAAAAATTAAATGTTCTACCAAAAAAAATAATCTTCTGCAAAAACCTTAAGTTGAAACTACAGCCCCGGCCAGGGGATTAGGTGATTTGTTTTGATTGATGCTCATTTCTTCTGAACATTGATGTATCGAAACCCAAAATCAGAATAAATCTTAGGTCACCTCTCTATGAAGCCAAGCGAATTTGAGTAAATTTGCAGCTTAATTATTTGAATTATGTCTGAAGAGAAAAAATCGTTGAATTTCATCGAGCAAATTATAGAAGAGGATCTTAAAGAAAATTATAAGGTCAGTGATCTTAAATTTCGTTTCCCGCCAGAACCTAACGGGTTTTTGCACATCGGTCACGCTTCTTCTATTTGTTTGAATTTTGGGTTGGGACTTAAGTATAATGCTCCCGTGAACTTGAGATTTGATGATACGAATCCGCTGAAAGAGGAAACGGTTTATGTAGACTCCATCAAAAGCGATGTGCAGTGGCTAGGCTTTGAGTGGGCTCAGGAATGCTATGCTTCAGACTACTTTCAGCAATTGTACGACTGGGCAGTAGACCTGATCAAAGCTGGAGATGCTTATGTGGATAGCCAGTCTTCTGAAGAAATTGCTACACAAAAAGGAACACCTACCCAACCCGGAACGGCAAGTCCGTATAGAAATCGTTCTGTGGAAGAAAACCTAAAGCTTTTTGAAGCCATGAAGAATGGTGAGACTGGTGAGAAAGCGCATGTATTGCGAGCTAAAATTGACATGGCTTCACCAAATATGATTATGAGAGATCCGGTGATGTACAGGTGTTTGCACAAAGCGCATCACCGCACTGGAAACGATTGGATGATTTATCCTATGTACGACTGGGCCCATGGTGAATCTGATTTTATCGAGTCGATTTCACACTCGTTTTGTACCCTGGAGTTTTTACCTCACCGCGAACTTTACAACTGGTTTGTGGAGCGGGTAAGTCAACCTGGAGAATTGGTGCCTAAGCAGCGTGAGTTTGCCAGACGTAATTTAAGTCATACGGTGGTAAGTAAACGAAAGCTGGCTCAGCTTGTTGAGCAAAACATCGTTAAGTCCTGGGATGATCCTAGAATGCCAACCATTTCGGGATTGAGACGACGCGGCTACACCCCAGAATCGATTCGAACCTTTGCCGACAGCATTGGGATTGGTAAGCGGGAAAATATGATAGATGTCGCTCACCTGGAGTTTTGTGTCCGGGATGACCTGAATAAAAAAGCCCCTCGGATGATGGGGGTGATGGACCCGCTAAAGGTGGTCATCACTAATTATCCAGAAGGACAAGAAGAGTGGGTCACTGCAGAAAATAACCCTGAAGATGAATCGGCAGGTGAACACGAAGTTCCATTTTCCAGAGAATTATACATCGAACAGGAGGATTTTAGAGAAGAAGCCAACCGAAAGTTTTTCCGTTTGAAATTAGGTAAGGAAGTTAGGTTGAAAAATGCTTACATCATTAAAGCGGAAGACGTGGTCAAAGATGAAGAGGGCCATATATTGGAAGTGCATTGTACTTACGATCCCGAAAGTAAAAGCGGAAGTGGAACGGAAGCCTCTCAGCGTAAGGTGAAAGGAACTTTACACTGGGTGTCGATTCCACATGCTATTGAAGCTGAGGTGAGACTTTACGACAGGCTGTTTACGGTAGAAGATCCAACTGCCGATAAGGACAAGGACTTTTTAGACTTCGTCAATCCAGACTCTTTAGAAGTGAGTAAAGCTTACGTGGAGCCCTATCTAAAGACAGCTAAAGCAGAAGATAAGTTTCAGTTTCAAAGGATAGGTTATTTCTGTGTAGATAAAGATTCTACATCAGATCACTTGGTGTTTAATAGGACTGTTACCTTGAGGGATAACTGGAAGAATAAATAAGAGTTTATAAGCTTGCTAAAAACTCCCTGGAAGTTAAAACAGGCAGTCTTGAACTTTTAAAATCTTTTTTGTTTCTAGTAATAATAATATCAACATCATTCTCTAAGGCAGAGTAATATTGAAGTCCATCTTCAAAATCAGTAAAGTTTTCATCACTGAGGGCAAGCTCTATGATTTTATCATTTAAAGGCAGAAGATCTACTAATACTTTAAACTTTCTAAGTATTTCTCTGGCGTCTTTTGAAGATTTTAATTTGCTCAAAATATAATTAGTATTGGCAAAGGTTAAGGACGATATAGTTAACTTTAGTTGGTTTTGATCTGCTCTAGAAAACAGTTGAGCAGCATCCTGATAGAATTCTTTTCGCTTAGATAATAAGTCGATGACAATATTGGTATCAATCAATAGTTTTTTCATTTATACTTCTCTATTAAAAAGCGAGTATATTCTTCCTTTTCATCAAAATTTTCATCTATTGAAATGACTCCAATAAGACTTTCTACAAGCGGTGTGATCTCAGGTTTTTCCTTTTTGACAGAGAGAGAGTTTAAGTATGATTCTATAAGCTTAGAAAGGCTAGTTTTATTTGATTTAGCATAAAGCTTTGCAGCCTCAATCACACGTTGGTCTAAGCTTAAAGTGAGTTTCTTATCCATGACACCTATTTTACGTATAAATATAATAAATTTTTACGTAAAATTTAAACATCACAATTACTGACCTACATTAATTTGAAACTCATACACCTTGGTTTCAAAAATTGGATTGCCATTTCGATCAGTTGGTGCTAAAATCTCTACATAATCTTCGCCTACATAGCCATTTTCCGGTTGGTATAGATAGATAATTTCTCCTGTGTCCTGGTTGCGTTCGATTCTACTGATTTGGTAATGCTGTGCTTGTAATCTAAAGCTTGCACTTTGATTATTATTAAAAGTGCCTAAGCTTGACTCCACAATATTATTCCCACCCAGTGAATTATTGCCTACATTGATTTCAAAAGAAGTGATAGGGTCATCGCTTTCGGGATAGTTGATTTCATCGTCAATGAAGAGTTCTGCGCAGGAAGTTATACTAAAACTGATAAATAAAAGGAGGACTATTTTTTTCATAATAGGTTAGTTATTAACGTAGTTTAAAAAACTAAAACGTTTTATAATTTTAAAATTGTCACCTTGAACTTGTTTCAAGGTCTAATTATCATTTAATAATCAATTATTTAAGATTCTGAAATAAATTCAGAATGACAAAAAATGAGTTTTAGACAACTTCCGAAACCGGCGTTTCTGCCAATTTTGGGAAAGGCTTATTTCTCTACTAATTTCCCATCGGCAAACAAGGCAAATCGTCCTTTCTCACCGTGAGTAAACTCCGCTTTTGGCCAGGGCCAGCCACCAAATTGTGTGCGCTGGTACTCGCTGATGATTTCGCTCATCTCTTCTCGAGAATTGGCGACAAAAGGGCCTTGTTGCACCACAGGTTCATTGATGGGTTTGCCCTGTAGTAAAAGTAATTCAGCCTTTTTATTGCCATTAGTGATCTTCAGTTCTTGTGAGGCATCTAAATCCAAGGAGTGTCCTGAAGGAATCTCAAAACCCTCTGTTTTCAATTCGTCACCTTCATAGAAAAACAAGACGCGGTTACTTTCTGCATGGCCTGCAGGTAAAGTGAATTCTGCACCTGCTTCCAAGGTAATGCGCCAGACTTGAATGTCGTTTTCATCTTCGGCAGCCAGTGAGTCTGGGGTAGGATCCAAAGCACCTTGAGACTTATACTGTCCTGCAATGACTTTGATTTTGGCTAGGTTTCCATTTTTATCCTTCTCTTCAACAATAGGAATCTCTTCATGCCACAGCATCTTGTAATGTGGCTCTACTTTTTTGGAGCGCTTGGGTAAGTTCAACCAAATTTGAAACAACAGCAACGGATTCTCCTTGTCCTGATGTATTAATGGAAACATCTCAGAATGTAAGACTCCTTTCCCAGCTGTCATCCATTGGGCATCCCCTTGTCCAAATCGGCCTTTGGCTCCCATAGAATCCGAATGGTCGGCATAGCCTTGCTCTACCAGAGTAATGG
Source organism: uncultured Mesohalobacter sp. (assembly GCA_964577705.1). Taxonomy (GTDB): domain Bacteria; phylum Bacteroidota; class Bacteroidia; order Flavobacteriales; family Flavobacteriaceae; genus Psychroflexus. Next base: position 71,687 of record CAZOAD010000005.1, on the reverse strand, counting down.
TTTCAAACCCAGCGTGGGGATGGTAAGGAAAACCAGGAACTTCCTGCCCGTGATACATTCGCCAGCCGTCTTTTTTCTGGAAATCATTACCGAGAAACCTACCCTTTAGAGCCTCTTTGGAGGGGCCTAAATGAGCTTCACCCTTTGGGTACTGATCCTGATGAAAGGCACAAAACATAAATGGGTCTTTGGTTTCCCAGTGAAATCCAAGTTCCTTAATTTTTAAAATGGACTTGCTCATAATCTTAAAGTTTATTCAAAGTAATAAAAAGCATCTTCAAGATGTTCTATACGTTTTCCTAATTTATTTTTAATAATGGCGACAATATCGAATCGCACTTCCAGATCGATATCCTTCTCATTGATGTAATAATCTATGGCTTTGACCAGACGTTTAATCTGTGCTGATTTTACAAAATCCTGTGGATCGCCAAAATCTGGCGTGCTACGAGTCTTGACTTCTACCACCACCAGTCTGTCTCCTGTTTTGGCGATAATATCGACTTCAGCTTTGTCGTATACAAAATTGGTTTCCAGAATCTCATAGCCCTTATTTCTAAGGAAATGGACCGCCTCTTTTTCGCCGCTTTTACCAAGTTCGTTATGCTGAGCCATGATTAGTATGTCAGTGTTACCTGGTTTGAAGTTACATCAAGATGAGCTATTTTACCAAAAATGAGAGGTAAATTCGTTTCGACATGACCTGCTGGAAAATTGAAAGCCACAGGAATATTGAGATCTTTCACCACTTCAAATATGATCTCTTCAGCAGTTTTGCCAAAGGGAGTTTCATTATCATTCATAGCGGTCATCCCGCCTACAATCAGTCCAGAAATTTCACTTAACAGTCCAGAGCGTTTTAGATTCTGCATCATCCGGTCGATGTGGTAGAGGTATTCGTCTAAATCTTCGAGGAATAAAATCTTGTTTTTAAAACTCGGCATGCTGTGACTTCCTATTGCTGAATACAATACCGATAAGTTTCCACCGATCACCTCTCCTTTCACTTTGCCGTTCACTTGATTCGAATGCCTGGAGGCGTATTGAATTTGATGCTTTTCTCCAAACACTACGGTTTTTAGTTCCTCTGAAGTCGAAGTCGATCGGGTTTCGATTGCTGAAGCCATTTGGGCATGAAGACTGGCAATGCCTATACTTTGTAGATGCAGATGAATCGCCGTTACATCCGAATAGCCGATGAGCCATTTAGGTGTTGACTTCAGAATTGAAAAATCCACCAGATCCAAAATTCGTATAGAACCATAACCGCCTTTGGCGCACCAAATCGCCTTGATGCTGGGATTGTTGATTTGTTCTTGAAGATCTGCTGCGCGCTCCTCATCACTTCCGGCAAACTGATGTGCTTGTAATCCTATGCTCGATCCCAAAACCGGTTGCAAATCCCAGGATTTTAAGAGGGAAATGGCGGGTTGCAGATCTTTTTTTGAAATCGATCTGGCGGTAGCAATAAGGGCTACTTTATCGCCTTTTTCTAATGGAGGAGGTTGGATCATAAAACAGATTCAGCTTAGGTTTTAAAAATACACAATTCATTTAAAATTCTGAGCTTAACTTAATGATGAACCAAGTTTGGTATATAGCAGCGTTTATTACATTTGTAGTCAAGAATTTTAGACCATGAAAAACCCAAAACGTTATACCATTACGGCAGCACTACCTTATACCAACGGGCCCATACATATCGGTCATTTGGCAGGTGTCTACGTGCCTGCAGATATTTACACACGCTATTTAAAACTAAAAGGTGAAGATGTCGTCTTTATGTGTGGTAGCGACGAGCATGGTGTGCCCATCACCATTAAGGCCAAAAAAGAAGGCGTAAGTCCGCAGGATGTGGTCGATAAGTACAACGGAATCATCAAGCAATCCTTCCAGGACTTCGGAATTCAATTTGATAATTATTCGCGGACTTCTGCACAAGTGCACCATGAGACCGCAACAGAGTTTTTTCAAAATATGTATGACAATGACAAATTCATTGAAGAAACCACCGAGCAACTCTACGATGCAAAAGCCAATCAATTTTTAGCCGATCGTTTTGTGACAGGGACCTGTCCGAAGTGCGGCAATGAGGAAGCTTACGGCGACCAGTGTGAAAAGTGTGGTTCATCGTTAAATGCGACTGATCTCATCAATCCCAAATCGGCTATAACAGGCGATGTCCCTACTTTAAAATCCACCAAGCACTGGTTTTTACCTTTAGACCAATACGATGGTTTCTTAAAAGACTGGATTTTAAAAGATCACAAAAAAGACTGGAAGTCCAATGTTTACGGTCAGTTTAAATCCTGGATCGATGAAGGCTTACGTGCCAGAGCGGTTACTCGAGATTTAGACTGGGGAATTCCCGTGCCTGTAGAAGGAGGTGAAGGTAAAGTACTTTATGTGTGGTTTGATGCCCCAATTGGTTACATCTCGTCCACCAAAGAGTGGGCCGAGCGAGAAGGGAAAGACTGGGAACCCTACTGGAAAGATGAAGACACCAAACTGGTCCATTTTATTGGAAAAGATAACATTGTATTTCACTGTATCATTTTTCCGGTGATGCTGAAAGCAGAAGGCAGTTACATCCTGCCAGATAATGTCCCGGCCAACGAGTTTTTAAATCTGGAAGGCAGGAAGCTGTCCACTTCCAAAAATTGGGCAGTGTGGTTGCACGAGTATTTAGAAGATTTTCCTGGCAAGGAAGACGTGCTAAGGTATGTGCTTACCGCCAATGCTCCAGAAACCAAAGACAATGATTTTACCTGGAAAGACTTCCAAACCCGTAATAACAGCGAACTGGTGGCGATTTATGGTAACTTCATCAACAGAGTAGTGGTGCTTACTAATAAATATTTCGAAGGCCTGGTGCCTAAAGCCACAAACTTAACAGAAACCGATTTGAAAGTCCTGGCGGACATTAAAACCTTCCCGCAAAGCATATCAGATTCGATAGAAAAATACCGCTTCCGTGAGGCGCAGGGCGTGATGATGAACTTAGCAAGACTCGGCAATAAATATCTTGCTGATGCTGAGCCGTGGAAACTTCAAAAAACTGACCCGGAGCGCACAGCTACGATTATGTACGTTGCACTTCAAGTGGCTGGAGCTTTAGCCGTCATCAGTGAGCCATTTCTGCCGTTTACGGCTCAGAAGCTTAAAACCATGCTTAATTTTGAAGGTTTTACCCACCCGGTATTGTGGGGAGATGTTTCTAAACTGGATGAATTAGTTCCTTCAGGTCATCAGATACATAAAGCTGAATTTTTATTTAGCAAGATTGAAGATAATGAGATCGAAAAACAAGTCGAAAAGCTTGAAGCTTCCAAAGCTTCAAACCCGCCTGCTGGACAAGGACGGGCAGGTTCAGAAGAAGAAAGTCAGCTAGAACCTCAAAAGGAAGAAGCGACCTTTGAAGACTTTTCCAAACTTGATTTAAGAGTGGGAACCATTATAGCGGCAGAGAAAAAGCCTAAAACCAAAAAGTTAATGGTACTTACAGTTGATACTGGTTTTGATCAAAGAACTATCGTTTCTGGTATAGCAGAGCATTACAAGGCTGAAGAGCTGATAGGTCAACGCGTAAGTGTGGTGGCGAACTTAAAACCAATTAAATTGAAAGGCACATTGAGTGAAGGTATGATTTTGATGACTGAAGATACTTCAGGTCAATTAACTTTTGTAAACCCTGAAACCGATAGCTCCGTAAATAATGGTACAGCAATTAATTAATATTATATATTTGTGTACTAACAACTTAACTTTTTAACCATGGAAGACATTTCTATTGACAGCATTGGCGGGTATGCCAGTTATTTTCTAGATAAAGTGTTGTCTTATCTGCCAAGCATCATAGCTGCTTTGGTCATTCTTATTCTTGGCCTCTGGGTCATCAAATTGATCATTGGTCGACTTAGAAAAGTGATGGAAAAACGCGAGGTAGATCCTGGCGTAAGAGGATTTGCCCTGAGCATACTTAGTGTTGTGCTTAAGATTTTACTTTTTATCGTCATCATTACCAAACTAGGTGTGGAAACCACTTCTTTTGCCGCCATACTTGCTGCTGCTGGTTTAGCTATTGGTTTGGCTCTGCAAGGATCTTTATCCAACTTTGCAGGAGGTGTGCTTATTATTATTTTAAAGCCCTACCGTGTTGGGGATTTTATTGAAGCTCAGGGAGAATCTGGAACTGTAACAGAAATCAGTATTTTTTATACGATTTTAACCACGCCCAACAATCAACGTATTGTTATTCCTAACGGACAACTAAGTAATAATAAGGTAACCAATTACTCTTATGAACCAACACGACGAAACGTGATGACTGTAGGCATTTCTTATGATAGTGACATCAAAAAATCAAGAGAAGTTCTTCTCAACATTCTTAACTCAGACGAACGCGTCTTACAGGATCCTGAGCCCGTTGTATTTGTTGGCGGTTTAGGAGATAACTCTGTAGATCTATCAGTAAGGTTTTGGGCTAAGCAGGAAGACTATTGGAGTTTACACTTTGATACCATTGAAAAGCTAAAAACAGAATTGGAAGATGCAGGGGTGTCTTTCCCATTTCCACAACGCGATGTGCATTTGTACGATATGAGCAAAGAAAAATAAAGACATATTAACTTACAAAATCTTTGAGGTAAAAGGGTTCAAAATAAGCCACATCCTCAAAATTTTGATCTTCAAACTTCCGTTTTGCTATAAAGAATTGTTCTTTAGCAGACGGAAGTTTTTCTTTATAGAAAACCGCATTGGGGTGATTGCAAATCGCTTCAAATTTTTCTACACCATTTCCTATAAAATGAACTTGTCCTAGATTTAATTCTTTTTCAAAAGAATGTTCGTTCAGAATTTCAGCTCGGATTTCCCTTTTGGAATTAAATTTAGAATCAAAAATTTCAGAATAAACCTCCATTCTTCTTGCATCTAGCATAGGAACAATAAATCCTTCTTCGATATCTAGTTGTTTAGCTAAGCAAAGCAAAGTCGAAACTGAAATCAAAGGAATATCTAAAGCATAGGCTAGACCTTTGGCCGCAGAAACCCCAATTCTCAATCCTGTATAAGATCCCGGACCTTTACTTATAGACACAGCATCCAAATCAGTTGGGGAAAGTTTTTTTTGGGTTAACAGCTTATTTATAAATTCATGTAATTGCTCAGAATGTGAGAAATTTTTGCTATTAACTTCTTTATGGGCTATAATATGATCTCCATCACCAATGCAAACTGAGCAATTAGTAGTGGAGGTTTCTAAGCAAAGTATCATACTCAAATTAGCTAGATTAGTACTCAACGACTCTTATACCAAAGAACAACTCTAACACTTTTAAGTTGAATATATAGTCGTATTTAGTATTGATTAATCGGTTTTGTGCGTTGGTCAATCTAAATTTAGATTGACTCAATTCAAAGGCATTGGAGACACCCACATTAAAACGTTCCTGAGCATATTCAAAGGCAAGCTGCTGAGACTCTACAGCCTTTTGTGCAGCTTCATAAGCTTTAGCAGAACCTTGAGCATCTACGTAAGCCTGATATACATTAGCTTCAAGATCCAATTCGGCTTGTTCCAATTGAAATTCAGCGCGTTTTACATTAACTTGAGCTCTTTTGACGGAGTTTCTTGTTGCAAAGCCGTTAAAAATAGGGATGTTGAGCTGTACACCGTAAGCCAAACCATCATTTCTCCACAACTGTTCCACAAAGCCTAATGGACCAAGTCCGGGACCTCTCTCTCTATCTGTTTCACGGGTGTTATAGTTAACAAAGCCATTTAAAGAGGGATAAAATGCACTTCTGGCTATTTCTACATCCTTTCCGGCTAGTTCTACCTGCTGTTTCGCAACTTGAACTTCATAACGTTCTTGCTTTGACTTCTCTATAATTTCTCCCGGAGTTTTAGACATAATGTCGGTAACAGGAACATCGTATTCATCGTCAGCAATGTCAAAATTTTGATAATCTTTGATGAGTAGTGTTTGAGCAAGACTGATTTTAGAAATTCTTAAATTATTTTCTGCAACAATAATTTGTTGTTGTTCATCAGCATTGGCAGCTTGGATTTCAAGCAAATCTCCTTCAGGTGCAGTCCCGACTTCAACAGTTTTTTGTGTTAGTTCTAACTGCTCTTTGGTCACTTCATTCTGCTCTACCAAAAGTTTTAGCTGTTGTTTATTGACCAGAATTTCTAAATACGCATTAGCCACAAACAAAGCAATATCGTCTTTCATCAATTGGAGTGAATACTGGCTAGCCAGTTGCTCTAATTTTGCTCTTTGAAAAGTCTTCAGGTTTCTGAGTCCGTCAAAAAGGGTTATGCCTGCTGTTGCATTTAGAGAAAAGTTTCTAACCACCTGATTCTCTAAAACTCCTGTAGTTACATTCTGTGTTAAACCTGAATTCCAGCTATTACTTGCGTTTGCATTGAGTGAAGGCAAGTAATTACCAATGGCTTCACTCTCACTTATGTCAGCACTTTCTTGATCGAGCATAGACTGCTTGATAGAAATGTTGTTATCCATAGCGTACTCCACGCAAGCTTCCAAGGTCCATTTTGTGGGAGTATCGCTTTCTTGTGCGACAACAATAAAGCTAAACGCTAAGATTGTAAATATCGTTATGGTTGATTTTATTAAGTTCATAATTATCTTCTTCTAGGATTATCGGCAACAGGTGCATCAACTCTATTCCAAACTTTAATTTTGTCCCCTTCTTTCACTCCAGATTTCACTTCTACATTGATTCCATCACTAAGGCCAAGTTCTACTTTTCTTTTCTCGAATTGCTGATCACCAACTTCCACTTCTACGAAAGGTTCATTGGTTTCTTTTTCAAATTGTACCAATGCTTCACTTATCGCTAACACATCTTTAGAGCGTTCAAGAATGATAGAAGCATTAGCGCTTAATCCTGCTCTAATAAAGATGCTATCATTTCGTTTTAAGCTCCCTTCTATATCAAATTGAACGGCACCGTTTTCTTCCGTTCCTTTTGGAGAAATATAATCCAACGTAGCGTCAAAAGTTTTGTCTTCGATAGCTCCCACAGTAATTTCCAGCGGCAAACCTTCTTTGACTTTTCCAACTTCAGATTCGTCGACTTTGCCTTTGAAGATCATGTCATCAGTTTTTGCAATAATGGCAATAGTTGTTCCTTCATTAAAGTTGTTGGCTTCAATGACCTGATTTCCAATTTCAATTGGCACGTCCAAGATCATTCCAGAAATTCTAGCTTTGATTTCCGTAGTTGCTGCGTTTCCTGCATCTTGAGTAGTCCCTGTTTCGATGATTTCCAGATTTTCCTCAGCAGCTTTTACAGTTTGAAGAGCATTATCATAGGAATTTTTAGCCAGGTCAAAATCATTTTCAGAAATAACACCCCTTTCGTAGAGTTCCTTCTGTCTGTTGAATATTTTTTTCTCATTATTCAAGTTGATTTTTGACTGTCTTACCTGGTTTTTTGCAGAGTTTAAGTTGGTGATATTTGGGACTACTTTAAGTTGTGCGATCATATCGCCAATCTCCACATTATCTCCTGGTTTAACAAACAACTTATCCACCACGCCGGAAATGTTAGGTTTGACTTCAACCTCTTCTCTTGGAATTAAAGTTCCAGTTGCCATGGTTTTTTTCACGATGGTTTGGGTGGTAGGCTCGTCGGTTTTAAAAACTTCTGGACTCTCTTGGTTTTTTTGATAGAGATAAAATAATGATCCTCCAAATAAGACGACGATGAGGAGCAGAATAATAATAGTGATTGCTTTTTTCATGTTTAGGTTTCTATTAAGTAAGGTTGTTTATTCGGTTCTTAAGGCATCTACTGGCTTTACGCGTATTGCGTTCTGGGCAGGTATAAATCCTGCAAAAAGACCAGATATTATTAATATGATTAAAGCGATGATTACTGTCACGAGATCTACACTAGGATTCACAAAGGGCATATCCGAGTCTTTAGGCAATACCGCATTGATAATGGCGAGTATACCAGTTGCAAAAGCAATTCCTGTCATACCTGCAATAATGGTAAGGAAAACAGATTCGAATAGCACTTGTCCACGTATTTGCCAAGGTGTCGCTCCTAGTGCACGCCTGACTCCAATCTCGTTAGTTCTTTCTTTCACGACGATGAGCATGATATTGCTTATACCAATGACGCCTGATAATAAAATTAAAATCCCGACAAAATAGGCAACAGCATTAAGGGCAATGAAAAGACCTGAAACTTTTTGATACTGTTCGTATAAATCAAAATTTCCTATGGCTCGATCATCTTCCGGTGCAATACTGTGGTTCCTTTTAATGATATCAAATACGTTTGACTTCAGATTTGTAATGGATTTATCATCATCTGCCGTTATGGCCATCCAACCTACCACTTGTCCCATATTAAAGGCTTGGGAGTAAGCGGTAAAAGGCACATATATTTGCTTTTGTTCTTCCTCAGCATTTCCACCTCCAAAGCCTCGCTTCTTATAAATACCAATGACCATGAAATTGACACCCTGAATTTTAATATAACTTCCCAAGGGCTCTTCATCAAAATTATAAAGACCTTTCACAACGCCTTCACCTATTACAGCTACTTTTCTCTTGTCTTCTATATCATTTTGATTCAAAAATCGCCCCTTTAACACCTTCATAGGCTCCTGGAACTGTATGTCTGGATAATCACCATAAACATTGAATGCACCACTTTTTAGTCCTCTTACGACGTTGTTTTCTCCTCCAAATCCCCCTAGCTGATTCCTCGGAGAAACGTACTTAAGACCATCGACTTCTCTTCTGATTTGTTCAACATCTTCAAGTTGAAAATTGTATCGTCGTCCCTTTGGTAATCCATCATAAGATTTAGAGATGGGCTGGGACCACATGAACATGGAGTTAGAAGAAATACCATCAAAGATTTGTTTCACACCGTTTTCAAATCCATTTCCTGCTGCGAGCAGGATAACAAGGATGAAGATGCCCCAAAACACACCAAAGGCTGTCAAAATTGTTCTAAACAAATTTGACGTCAATGACTCTAAAACCTCATTCCATTTATCTCTATTGAACATACTATTCGTCTCTTAAAGCATCTATGGGTTTTATTCTAGCTCCTCTCCAGGCGGGAAAGAAACCAGCTATAGCCCCAGCGGCGATTAATAATATTAAGGTTGAAATTGCAATACTGAAATCTACACTTGGATTACTTATAAAATCGAGTTCAATAAAAGGTCCTACAATCTCTAAAAGAATAAGACCAAATAATAATCCAAAAAGTCCTGAGATGGTTGTGACAAAAACAGATTCGTGTAATATCATACCTACGATGGATAATGGTTCTGCACCAAGTGCTTTTCGAATACCTATCTCTTTGGTTCTCTCCTTAACGATGATTAGCATAATATTACTTACGCCAATAATACCAGCCAGTAGTGTAGCTATACCTACACACCAAAAAAAGACTCTCATGGCACTGATAAGAATATATATCTCTTTGGTTTGCTCTATGTTATTAGACACATTAATTGCGCTTTCGTCTTTCGGGTCTATCAGCAATTTTTCTTTTAAAACTCTCTCCAGGTTGGCTGCAAAGGCTGAGGATTCTTTTAGTGCCTTATCGTAATCTTTTTCTTTAGGAAGTGTAAACCCCATATTTGAAATATCAGTCCCTGCACCAAAGACGATTTGTGCTGTTGAAATTGGGACAAAAACTCGAGATTCCTCTCTGTCACCTCCAGGGTCTGTGTAAACGCCTATAACTTTAAAATTAAGACCAGAGATTTTAATGCTTTTGCCGATAGAAGAACCCTCTTTAAAAAGGTCTTTTTTAACTCTGTTGCCTATGACAACATATTTTTCAGTTGTTTTGATGTCATTTTTGTTGATAAAACGACCCTCAATAATATCAGCACTTTCAAGAAATTGATAATCTGGTTGTACACCTTCTACACGATAGTTTCCAGATTCACTCTTGTAAGTAACAAGTCCTGAAAAAATCCGATACATTGGAGATTCATATTCAATAGTTTGGTTAGAACTTTTAACAGCTAATTCATAGTCATCATTTTTTAGCTGAATCCGTCGCCCTTTATTAAATCCTTTATAGTCAATACTTGTTCGGTTAGGATAGACATTTATAATATTTTCAGCATCGTTTTGAAACTGATTTTCTATCCCATTTTGAAAACCAACACTTACCCCCAATAATATGACAAGGATAAAAATCCCTGAAGCTACAGAAACTCCCGTCAAAAAGGTCCTGAGTTTGTTTTTGGAGATCGTCTCAAAGACCTCTTGCCAGCGTTCTAAACTAAACATGTGGTATAGCTCTTACCTGATTTATATATTTATCATCGATAATGACCCCGTCTTTAAGATTTACGATACGTTTGGTCATGTGGGCGATATCTTCTTCGTGTGTAACTACCAATATTGTTCTTCCTTCATCGTTAATTTGTTGTATGAGATCCATGATTTCATAAGAAGTTTTAGAATCTAAAGCTCCAGTTAACTCATCTGCGAGTAGAACTTTAGGATCACTGGCTAAAGCCCTGGCAATCGCAACTCTCTGTTTCTGACCACCAGAAAGTTCGTTTGGTTTGTGTGAAGCCCACTTTGCTAAGCCTACTTTTTCTAGATAAGCCATGGACCTGTCCATTCGCTCACTCCTTTTCATACCTTGGTAATATAAGGGCAAAGCCACATTGTCTAAAGCAGATTTATAATTGATCAAATTAAAAGACTGAAAAATAAATCCCAAAAACTTATTTCTATATTGAGCAGCCAGCTTTTCATTTAGATTTTTAATAGGAACACCATCTAAGGTATAAGAGCCTTCGTCAGCTTCATCCAGCATACCTAGGATATTTAGAAGTGTAGACTTACCAGAGCCAGAAGACCCCATAATTGCTACTAATTCGCCTTCTTTAACATTGAAGTTTATTCCCTTTAAAACATGAAGAGAATTTTTCCCCATCTTGTAAGACTTGTGTAAATCTTTTATTTCTATCATCAGTTTAGTATTGCTGTTCATAAGACCTATAATTTTTAAAATTGTTACACTTCCATATGTTACAATAAAGTTAAAATTTAAATAATTTTTATGAATAACTAATACAAATATTCTTTTGCTTTTTTAATTCTAACTTACCTTTACCTCACAAAAATACAAGACTTGGATACAATAACTTTAAACAATATTCGCGTTTATGCCTACCATGGCTGTTTGCCTGAAGAAACTAAAATAGGAAGCGATTACCGGGTCGATCTAAGCGTTGAAGCCCATCTGGATCTTTCAGCAAAAACCGATAAGCTTAGTGACACCGTAGACTACGTTCACCTCAATAAGATTGTAAAAGAGGAAATGCGCCAACCCTCCAAACTTTTGGAACACGTTGCTAAACGCATATTGGATAGAATTTTTTCTGAATTAGAACTTGTAATAGCTTCAAAAGTCAAAGTTGCAAAACTTAATCCTCCATTAGGTGGTGATGTAGAAGATGTGAACATTACACTCTCTAGAACACGAGATTAAATCTTATCCAGATAATGCTGTTGAGGATTGAAATAATTTCATAAATTTGCACTTCTTTAAAAAGGTGTCGTGGCCGAGTGGCTAGGCAGTGGTCTGCAAAACCATCTACAGCGGTTCGAATCCGCTCGACACCTCAAAATTTCTAAAACCTGACTTTACAGAAGTCAGGTTTTTTTATTTCTAAAGTGAATTCAAGGATAGAACTTATTTCCATTTTCAACTGAAGCGCTTCTTCCGAGATTACGGGACGCCAGACACCTGAAGATCATTTTAAAAATTACTGAGTTTATTACCTGTAACAATAATTGGCTTACTTTTTAAAAAGCTTTATACACTTTTCTCTTGCGACACCGCTTTTTAAAACAATACTATACCAGGATTTATCTACAACTTCTTTGCAAGTGATCTGGATTTGACTACCGAATTTAGATGCATCGTCAATAGTCGCACCAAATACGACTTGACCTATTCCTGCCCAAACAATGGCGCTCATACACATAGGGCAGGGCTCAACAGTTGAGTAAAGAGTCAAGTTTTTTGGATTTGAATAACTCAACTGTTTTAATTTTTGAATAGCATTGATTTCAGCATGAGCTGTAGGGCCGTCCAATTTTGTTGTGTTATACGCCTCAACATATTCCTTTTTATTGCCTACAATTACAGCACCAAAAGGAGTTTTGCCAAGATTTGCCTGTTCTATGGCCTTACTCATCCAATAGTGGTCCTCTTCAATAGTCATATATAATTGATTTAATAATGGTTTTCCTAATTGTAACTTGTGTTTTTAGCGCCAAAATTTCAAGTCTTCATCTGATGCTTATTTAAATAAGCCTTTATTAAAGGTAATAGCTGTTTAATTAGTATCAAAACCTATAAATATCCACTCTTAACTTCAATCCTAAACCTTTTTAGTCTTATTTTTATGATATTGTTTTATACTGATTTAAAAACAATTAAGCTTTAAAATGCTAATCGATCTCATGTACAATTTTTAGAATGAAGATAGCTAAATTCATATTTCAATCACTCATGGGTTGGTCTATTGAAGGCCAATTTGATAAAACAATTTTGAAAACAGTGGTGATTGTGCTGCCACATACCAGTTGGCATGATTTCTACGTAGGAGCGTTTACAAGAAAAATAATTAAGGTGCCTATCAATTACGTTGCTAAGAAGGAATTGTTTGATTCTCCTTTTGGCTGGTATTTTAAATGGATGGGTGGAGAACCTATTGAACGGAAGTCTAAACAAAATAAAGTTGAGCAAATTGTAAATTTATTCAATTCTAAAGAAGAGTTTCGTCTTGCTATAGCTCCAGAAGGAACCAGGAAAAAAGTAAAACAATGGAAAAGTGGATTTTATTATATCGCTCACGAATCTAAGGTTCCCATCACCTCCGTTGCTTTTGATTATTCTACAAAAACTGTAAAGATTTCTGAGCCTTTTTACACTTCAGGTGATTTCGAAAAAGATGTGAACCAATTGAAACAATTTTATTTAGGTATAGTAGGTAGAATTCCTGAGTATACTTGAGTTCTGTTGATAGCTTTCAAGGAATTAATTAAAAAGATGATTTGACATAAATGAATTACAGGATTCAATATGATTTGTCTTATGAACTAGTTTTGATTTAATCCCTTTTTGTGTTGAGATACAAAAGCGGTAGTTTCAAAATTATCTTCGATCTTTTCTATTTCCTCAGGCATAACACCTCTCAAAATCAGAATAATCCCGAAAATAATGAGTAAAAAACTAATCGCTTTTTTGAAAAATCCGATACGCTTAGGAGTGAGTTTATTATTGAGCTTTTTGGCTAAAAGAATTTTAAAGATATCGATGATTAAATAAGTTAAGATGATTGTTGTAAAAAACACGATGAGCCGCGATCCTTCCATTTCCATTGAAGGGCCAAAAATAATAAGTAATCCTAGCCAAAACCCCAATACCCCAATATTAATAAAGTTGAGCAAAAAGCCCTTCATGACAATTCCAAAAACATCTTTTCGTTTGAGCTTTTGAACTTCAAAATCTGCTTGGGTATAAGTCGCCTTTCTGGCTTTGATGTAGGCAATAATTCCATAAATAGTGAGTATGCTTCCCCCAAAAATGAAAAGGGCAGGATCATCCTTTATACTTTTTAGCAGTTGGTTGGTACTGAAGTATGCGATGAAGATAAATACAATATCAGCCACAATTACCCCTACGTCAAAAGCAAAAGCAGCTCTGAATCCTCTGATTGCAGCAGTTTCTAGTAAAATAAAAAAAGCGGGACCCACCATGAAGGCCAAAAAAAACCCTAAAGGAATTCCTGAAAGTATATCCTGTAGCATCAAGTTTTTTTCTGTTTTATAATCAAAGTTAAGGAATTGTAACTAATTTGACTTTCTTAGGTCTTTGAGGTTAAGTTGAACCGTTGTGGTTCCGTTCCATTCATTTTCTTCAATGGTAAAAATGATGTCAAACCCACCTTTGGAATCCATGATCTCTTTTTTATCTCCTAAGCCAAATCCGATAGAGGAGAGAACGACCCCATTTTGAGCCAGATTCGCTTTTAAATGTAGACCTTCATCCCCCAAAGCTCTTACGAATCCTGTAGTCGATACATTTCTGGACACAAATGTGGGTTTCATATTTCTGGGTCCAAAAGGAGCAAACTGTTTCAAAATCCGAATAAATTTGGGTGTGATCTCTGAAAATTCGATTTCAGAATCATATGGAATCTCTGGTGTAAGTAAGTCCGGATTTATACTAGACTTGACGACCTCTTCGAATTTAGATTTAAAGTTTTCAAAATTGCTTTCTTCAAGTGTTAGCCCAGCTGCATATTTATGGCCGCCAAATTGTTCGATAAATTCGGATGAGCTCTCTAAGGCATCATAAACATCAAAGCCTTTCACAGACCTTGCAGAAGCTGCCAACTTCTCTCCGCTTTTGGTAAATACCAAGGTAGGCCTATAATAGGTTTCAGTAAGCCTGGAAGCTACTATTCCAATAACCCCCTTGTGCCAGTGAGGTTGGTATACAACAGTTGTAAAGCGTTCTTCTTCGTTGTTTTCCTTTATGAGCTTTAAAGCTTCATCCGTTATTGTTCGGTCAGCATCTTTACGATTAGCATTGAAGAGCTCAATATCTTTAGCCAAAGTTTTTACTTTTTCAATATCATTTTCGCACAGCAGCTCAGTGGCCAGTAAACCGTGCTTCATTCTTCCAGCGGCATTAATTCTCGGACCAATCATGAAAACAACATCAGTAATGGTAAGTTCTTTCTTCTTGGTTTGTTCCAGTATAGCTTTAAACGCAGGCCTTCTTCTTGAGTTAATCAATTTAAGCCCAAAATGAGCAAGAATTCTATTTTCACCCGTGATAGGTACTATATCGGAGCCAATGGCTGTAGCTACAAGGTCTAAATATTTATAAATTTCTTTTTGAGGTTTTCCCAGCTTGTAATGTAAAGCTTGAATCAGTTTGAAGCCAACTCCGCAACC
Organism: uncultured Mesohalobacter sp.; assembly: GCA_964577705.1. Classification (GTDB taxonomy): domain Bacteria; phylum Bacteroidota; class Bacteroidia; order Flavobacteriales; family Flavobacteriaceae; genus Psychroflexus. The sequence continues at coordinate 56,676 of CAZOAD010000005.1, read as the reverse complement.
GCATAGTTCATCATACGGATAATTACAATCCTCTTGTTTTGGGTCCAAAACGGCAATTGCATTAGGGATGTCTTTTCCTGGTCTGTGATGATCGCAGATGATAACATCAATACCTAAGTCTTTGGCGTAGTCTATTTTATCTATAGCTTTTATTCCGCAATCTAGAGCGATGATAAGATCGATATTATTTACTTTTGCATGGTCTATCCCTTTATAAGAGATACCGTAACCTTCTTCATATCGATCTGGAATATAGTTCAGAATTTCAATCCCCAAACTCTTTAAATAGGTGCTCATTAGCGCAACACTTGTAGTCCCATCTACATCATAGTCGCCAAAAACCATGATTGGTTTTTTTTCATTTCGTTGCTGAAGTATAAAATCACTTGCTTCGTGCATGCCTTTCATCAAAAAAGGATCATGAAGACTGGCTAAACTAGGCCTGAAAAAAGCTTTAGCGTCTTCATAAGTTTCGATGTTTCTCTTGATAAGAAGTTCTGCAATAGGTTGATCGACTCCAATAGATTGTTGCAGTTGAGCAATTTTAGAAGCATCTGCTTTATCACTTAAAGTCCAGCGCATACAATAGTTTTGTTTTTAAACAGGTTTTTCAGTAAATGGGATTTCAGGGTCCAGTATTTTCAAAATTAAAGCTTCTAATTCAATTCTGAATTCTTTAACCAAATCTTTCAAATCTAAATTTGGAGCAGAGCAAGTCATGAATCCTGATTTTAGATTTTTAAACGATACGATTCCTGCCATTGCATCCTCACCCAATTCATCTTCCTTAAGCAAGGCATAGAATAAAACCTGGAAGGCTTTAGAATATTGATAATCTTCCGTAAAATCTTGCCAGTCCTTTGGAATTTTGAGTTGTTTTGATTCTACTTTTCCAGTTTTGTAATCTATAATTCTTAATTGGTTATTGAATACATCTACTCGATCTACAGTTCCTTTCAATTTTACTTTAAAATCAATTCCTTCTATGTCCAAATACTTTTCTCCAACTTTTTCTAGTTCTAAAACCTTTAAAGAATGGTCTCTGATTATCTTTTTTTCCTGAATCAAAAAGCGTTTGATTTGCTGTTTTGCTATTTCAAAATCAATTAAATTTTTTCCATTTCTTAAAGCCTCTTCTTGATACCTTTTTTCAAAAAGAGTGGTTAATGTTCTGGGGTAGTTCTGAAGCATCTGTTCAATATCGGCTTCTTTTAATGATTTATGGATGTGGTTTCTATAGGAAAGGTCAAGACAATCATGAATGACAGTACCTAGAGTTTTATAGGAAATGTCTTCTTCAATTTCGTCTAGTTCTTTTAAGCCTAAAATATACTTCTGATAGAAGTCAATTGGATTCCTGATGTAGGTGGTCAGGGCTGATGGGGAAATACCGCTTGAAAATAAGGCTTTAAGCTTCAGAAGCATCTCCGGCGTTTTATTAATTTCTTTTAGGAGAACTTCGCTGTGATTTACAGGAGCAGAAACGGTGAAATTTCTAATGGTATGCTGAGGTATTTTGAAGGTTTCAAGTTGGGTTAGAAATCTGCTTTTTTCAGCTTTCTCAATTCCAGTGGTTGAGTTGTTGAATATAAAGTGACAAGTATTAGCTCTTTGTATGAGTCTAAAAAAGTGATAGGCATAAACAGCGTCTTTTTCTTTGTAAGTGGGTAGTTTATAAGCCTTTTTCAGATCGAAAGGGATAAAACTATTTTGTGATTTTCCAGAGGGCAGTATACCTTCGTTGACAGAAGTGATAATAATGTTTTCAAAGTCTAAAACCCTAGTCTCAAGCATACCCATAATTTGAAGTCCATCATGAGGAGACCCCTCAAAATCCAAAGTTTCATTGGATAAAATATCTAAATAAATTTGATGAAAGACTTTGAAATCTTTTATCAGTTCTGATTTAGCTAATAAGTTTTTTATTTTGATAAACAGTTTTTTGAATCCAAATAAATATTCCAGTAAAAGTTTGTCATCGATTGAATTTGGTTTTAATAACTCAATGAGCTTAAGACAATCGGTTATGAAATCCTCTACTGTAGTTTGGTTAGGAATTAAGCACAATTCCAAAATATCCCTTAATGAAGGGTCGAGTTGAGTTTGCTGTTTAAAAAACTCATTTTTGTCCTGGAACACAATATTATGGTCATTTAAATACCCACGAACTGACTGCAAACCTTTCTGATGAGATTTTTTTAGTATGGGGTGTTCTATCAGCTCAAAAATTAATTTATAATGGATGTTATCTTGACCCGATGACCTCATTTTAAACAGGGTTTCAAATAATGAAGCTGGACTTGTACTGGCCAATGGTAGACCCATAGTTACATTTACTTTACTAATATTTTGAGGTAAAGAGTTAAGAATGGGTTGGAGTAAAGCTTCATCGCCCAGAATTATGGCGGTTTTGCTTAATTCACTTTGTTTTAAATTTGATAAAATATCACCTACCAACTTAGCTTGGCCTATTTTTTTTGAAACACCGTAAAGGTTGATGCTTTTTTGATCGGTATAAGATGCTGTTGAAGGCTGTAGATTCGATTTGGAATAGATAGCCCAATTCTTGGAATAACTTTTCATGAACATTCCAGCAGAATTATCTTTCAATAGCTTTTCATCAATATCCCAAAAGAGGTATCCTCTTTGATTCTTTACTAAATATTGAAATATACTTTCTTCACATGAATTGAGGGCGTTAAAACCTATAAAGTAAAAGTTGCTAGTGGTTGAGTGGATGAGGCTGTCAAGATTTAGAACGGCTTCTCTGTAAGCCATCCCTTGATAAGCTTTGTTTTGAGCTTTGAGTTTTGCTTTTAATTCTAGATAATATTTGGGTAAACTTTTCCAGAATTCGATGTAGTTTTTTACTAGTTCAGTCTTGACATCAGATTTGGACCAGTGTTCTAAATCCTTGATGGCTCTTAAGTTTCCAAAAAATTGATCTGCATCTATTTGATAGCGGTCAATTTCATTAAAATCCTGAATGATAGATTGTCCCCAATTATAAACTTGTTCTAAGGGTTCTTGCTTGTCTGGGTTAGTGTTTTCTTTATAAACTTCATAGAAATTAAACAAAGTTTCCAAATTATTGATCAGGTTTACACCGGATACTTTTTCTATAAACTCTTCAATACTTTGTACAGGAGGGACTAAGAAATCTTCATTTTGAAACCTAAGTAATTCTTTAGAAAAAGCTTGTGCAGCTCTCCTACTTGGAAGGATGAAATGGCCTTTTTCAATATCCTTTAGTTTTAAGTCTGTGACTACTTTAGTAATGAAACTTTCCATAGGTTAAAAATAAAAAAACACCCCAAATTGGGGTGTTTTAAAGCTTATATTTTGAAATTAATTATTTTTTCAAATTGATTTCAACTCTTCTGTTTTCTGCTCTTCCAGCTCTTGTATTGTTAGAAGCAACTGGCTTGTCTTCTCCAAAACCAGCAGAAGATAATCTAAACTCATCTACTCCGTTATCAACTAAATAAGATTTTACAGAAAGTGCTCTAGCTTCAGAAAGTCTCATGTTGTTTTGAGCGCTACCCACACTATCTGTATGGCCTTCAACTGTAAACTTAGCATTTGGATATTCTTCTAAGATTGCAATTATAGCACTTAAAGCTTCTTCAGAATCTTTAGTAATAGTAGTTTTTCCAGTTTCGAAGTTGATAGTTTTAGCGTAATCGTTCAATTCTTTTTGAACTTCTTCAGTTACCTCAGGGCAACCGTTATTAGCTTTAGTACCAGCTACATCTGGACACATGTCATCTTTATCTAATACTCCGTCACCATCTGTGTCAGGGTAAGGACATCCATCATTAGCTTTTGGTCCAGCTTCGTTTGGACACTCATCATTTTTATCTGCAACACCGTCACCATCAGCATCTGGACAACCATTTAAGGCTTCAGTTCCTGCCTCGTTTGGACATTCATCTTTTGGATCAGCAATACCATCACCATCAGTATCTGGGCAACCATTAAATTCAGCTAAACCTGCTGTATCAGGACATTCATCTTCTTTGTCTGTAATACCGTCACCATCAGAATCTGGACAACCATTAAATTCAGCTAAACCTGGAGTGTCCGGACATTCATCATCTTTATCATAAACACCATCACCATCAGTATCTGTTCCGCCAAAAGATAATGTAATACCAGCTGAGTGTTGGAAATAGTCAAAATTACCATCTTCAAACGCTGTATTGTAAGATGATTTAACCGTGAAAGCTATATTATCGGTAAACCAAAAATTGATACCTAAATCTGTATCAAAAGTTGATCCTCCGTTAGAATCCAACCAGTAATAACCAGCTCCTACTCCTAAAAATGGATCAAAAACTTTTGTGTTTAAAATATTTTTAAAGTTGTACTGGACACCAGCTCCTACATTGTAGAAACTTAAATCTTCAGAAGAAACTCTACCAACATTTTCAATTTGGTTAAAAGATCCGCTCAATCTAGCGCTGAAACCATCACCCACGTATCTTCTTACTTCTAAGTAAGAAATAGAAGGTACTATACTCCAATTATCATTAGCATTAAAGTACTCACTGAATAAGCTTCCGCCTTCCATTCCATCTGGAGTGAAGTCATTACCTGCAGCATAGAAATCAACTGCGTTTGTACCAATAACTACAGCCCAAGGGTTGTTTTCATCTTGTGCTTGCACACTTACTACTCCTAATGTGAGCGCAAGTAGCAAGAAAAGTTTGTTCAATTTTTTCATGTTTTTTAGTTTTAGTTTACGTAATTATCATTGTCTTATTAACAAATGTAAAATTAAAATTGCTAAACTCATTAACTTTTGATAACTTTTAAGTGTTTCCCCACTTTTATAAAGGCTTCAATAGCTTTGTCTAAGTGTTTTTTATCATGCGCTGCAGATAATTGAACACGAATTCTCGCCTTCTCTTTAGGAACTACAGGATAGAAAAAACCAATCACATAAATTCCCTCATCTAGTAGCATTGACGCCATTTCTTGAGATAATTTGGCATCATAAAGCATGACTGGAACTATCGCAGATTCTCCATCAATAATGTCAAAACCAGCTTCTTTCATATGTTTTTTGAAATAAGCTGTGTTTTCTGTAAGCTTTTTTCTTAAAGTGTTGTCATTTTTAAGAATATCAAAAACTTTAATAGATGCTCCTACAATAGAAGGTGCCAATGAATTTGAAAATAAGTAAGGTCTTGATCTTTGTCTTAATAGATCAATAATTTCTTTTTTACCTGTCGTATAACCACCCATTGCTCCACCAAGAGCTTTACCTAAAGTTCCTGTTATGATATCTATTCTTCCTAAAACTCCTTTTTCTTCAAGCGTACCGATTCCTTTATCACCGATGAAACCTGTAGCGTGACATTCGTCTATCATTACCAAAGCCTCGTACTTGTCAGCCAAATCACAGATTTTATCTAAAGGTGCCACAAGCCCGTCCATGGAAAACACGCCGTCTGTTACGATTAGGATATGTCTTGCTCCATCCTCTCTGGCTTGTTTTAATTGAGCTTCGAGATCATTCATATCTCCGTTTTGATAGCGATAACGAGCCGCTTTACATAATCTTACACCGTCAATCACAGAGGCGTGATTCAAAGAGTCAGAAACAATTGCATCTTCTTTGGTAAGTAAGGGTTCAAAAACACCACCATTCGCATCAAAACATGCCGCATATAAAATGGTGTCTTCAGTGCCATAAAAGCTTGCGATTTCATGTTCCAGTTTTTTATGAATATCTTGAGTCCCACAAATAAACCTCACACTAGACATCCCAAATCCATGGCTGTCTAAGGTGTCTTTGGCTGCTTTTACAACCTCGGGATGAGACGAAAGTCCTAAATAATTATTTGAACAAAAATTCAAAACTTTTTTACCAGAGTCTAATGTGATTTCAGCACCCTGAGGTGAAGTGATCACATGTTCCTTCTTGTAAAGTCCGTCATCTTTTATATGTTGAATTTCTTCTTTAAGCTGATGCTGTAATTTATCTGAATACATAATTTTCGATTTTATGCAAATTTAAACAATCTTTATATCAATAGAATCGGTAATGTAAACCAGCAACCTCTTCTTAACATTATATTTTAAACCGCTTAATGCTTCAGAGTACTCCTTGATTTGTTCGGCGTGATTCTCCGAGACGGATCCTGTTTTATAGTCTATGATATAAGCCTCTGTCCCATCAATATTAACTCTATCTGGACGAAGCAGTTTATGGTTGAAATACACATCCCTCTCATTCCAAACCTGATACTTTTTAGTATAAAATTCTTTTAAATCCGAATGTGAAGAAATCGAGTTTAATAAATCTTGGTAAAACCACCGCTTTTTATCTTCAATAAATCCATTTTCTACATGCCAATCTACCGCGCTTAAAATATCGTCTTGATAGTCAACCTTAGATAATAAAGAATGAATCAAATTGCCTTCTTCTCGTGCTTTTTCAAGTTCCTCATTCCAAAGTTTACTGGCAGTTGTCACCAAATTCAAGTTCAAATTTGGAGAAGGAGTATGAAAAACCAATTCTTTATGTCCAACTTTTTCTGTTGGTTTTAGACTTGCTTTTTTCAAAATGCTTTCGCCCCAGGAGTAATCTGTATTTGGTTCAATAATCATGTTTTGAGCGTATTCCAAGTATCCCATGAGTAATCCAGAAAAGGTGTTGGTTTTGATAGTTCCATTTTTAGCTCGATCATCTTCGGAAATAATAAAGAGTTCTTGAGCAGCTCTGGTAAGTGCTACATAAAAAATATTGATGTTTTCCATCTCGAGGTTATGGACTAAGTCAAGGTACTTATCAGTATAAAGAGGATGATCTATATCTTTACCAGGCTTAGTAATCAACGCCAAGGGGAGCTTAAATTTTTCTGGCAAATTCACCCAAATATGGCTGTTGAGCGTATAATCGATCTGTTGCTTAGCGTAGGGAAAGATAACAACTGGAAACTGCAGACCTTTACTTTTGTGAACGGTCATGATTTGAACAGCGTTTTCATTATCTGTGCTTATAATGCTTTTGGTTTCGCCTTGAAGATTCCAATACTCTAGAAATGAACCTAGACCACCCTGATTTTTAGAGGTAAATTCAAATACTTCATCCAGAAAAAATTGAAGATAAGCATTGGCAGATTTAGGCATATCAAATTGGTTCAAAATATACTCCACAGCATCATAAAAAGGAAGACTGTGAAATCGATCTGGGTCAAATGTAAAGCCAAGAGTAGAAAGGGTTTCCCAAAACAGAGTTTTGTCCTTGTTTAGCGTGGTATTCAATAATTCAAAGCATTGTTCTTCTGAATAGGATAATCCTAAGGCTAAAACCTCCAAAACTTTAGCTTTAGCTATTTCGTTAAAATCATCGTTTAGAATATTTAAAAAATTCAAGATAAACTGAACTTGATTATCAGAAGTTATTAATAATGTTTCAGAAGAAATAATAGGGATTTCATGTTGATTAAGGTATTCTGCAATGCTAATACCTTCACTTTTCTTTCTCACCAAGATGCACAAGTCTCCAAGTTTGAAGCCTTGCTCTTTTTTTAGTTCAATAATCTTTAAAACTTCTTCAGGATATATTTCGTTACGCTCTTCAGTGGTTTTGGCTTTTACAAATTTTAGGTTGACAAAGCCCTCAGCAGATTTGTGATTGGACTGAATTAAATTTTCACCACTAAAAAGCGATTTTAACTTCTCATCGTTGAGCTGCTTGCCCACAAACTCAAAAAAATCATTATTGAAATTCACGATGCTTTTACTACTCCTGAAGTTTGTGCTAAGCGTCTCAACACCAGGGGATACTGGGAAAGGCGAGCTCCCCGCCGATAAATTCATAAATTGATGCGCATCTCCGCCACGCCATGCGTAAATCGACTGCTTGGCATCACCAACAAGCGTAAGTGTTCCAGGCATTTCCCCTTCAAATAATGTAGCCAGCGCATTTCCGGTTAATGGAATTAGATTCTCCCATTGCATGCGGGATGTGTCTTGAAATTCATCAATAAAATAATGCTGGAATTTTTCTCCAAGTCGTTCAAAAATAAAAGGAGCAGGCTGTTTTTTGATTTCATTGCTTATTTTTTTGTTGAAATCTGAAATCAACATAATGTTCTGTTCTTTTTTGATCAACTCCATTTCAGAATTAACCGCGCCTAGCAGAGAAAGCTGTGTGATATTCTTGTGGATTTTCTCATAAAATTTCCGATCAGAGAAAAGTTTTTTGCTGAGTTTAAAACTTTCCACTATTCTATCATTCATCGAGAATATAAGCTGCTTTGTATTTTCATTTTGATTTTTGGCAACATAAGTTTCCTCATTTTCAATATCAAGTTGCCATTTTGCATCAAACTTTATTGCTGAGTTGTCTTCGCTTAATTTTTGAAAAAACTTCGGTAAATAACCTCCTTTGAAATCTTTAAACTCCAAGTTTTTCTCGTTCAATTGCTTCAAAAACTCACTTCCCAGCGATTTTAGTTGCTCAGAAATGGATTTTATGTCTTGGTTGAGTTTAGTTTTTAATAGCTTAAAATCTTTCAACCCGAATTCCCTCAAAGAGTGGATATAGATTTCATCTTTTTCACTTAACAAAAGGCGAGAAGCTTCAAAGATATCCAGACTTATGTCACCGCTCTTATCGTCATTTACTTTATCTAATGCAAAATCGATTAAAACCTCAGTCAGATCCTCGTCGTTTCCTGCTTTATCGACCACCCGCTCTACTGCAAGTTGTAGGACTTGCTTAGTGTCCATTTCGATATCGAAATTCATGGATAAACCAAGGTCTTTAGCAAAGGTCCTTATAATTCTATGTGTGAAAGCGTCGATGGTAGAGATCTCAAAAGCGGCATAGTTGTCCAAAATCTCTTTCAATATGAAGTAAGATTTCTTCTGAATCTGATCCGATGATAAATTTGTGTTTTGTTTTATTAGCTCAAACATCGCGTCCTCTTCCAGCGCTGCCCCGCCTTTTGAAAACAATGTTAGATAGTCCAAAATTCTGGACTTCATTTCGCCAACAGCTTTATTGGTGAAGGTGATGGCTAGTATGTTTTGAAAACTTGTGTTTTTAGGAGATGAAAGCAACAAGCTTAAATACTGCTCTGCAAGCTTGAATGTTTTACCCGAACCTGCAGAAGCATTGAAGATAGTGAAGTTGGATTGTTGGTGCATCATCAATTTTCAAACTAAGGTAGTAAAACTAGTTTTAAGCATTAAAATAAATCGGGGCTATTTTGTGGTCTATAGGGGCCTCTGTTTTAAGTAAATAATAACACCAAATAATTCCAAGCCAAAGTCTTAATAGTTATTTTTGGATTTATTAAATTAACAAAAAACTTAAATTATGGCTTTCGAATTACCAAAATTAGATTACGCTCATGATGCACTTGAGCCACATATCGATAAGAAAACAATGGAAATTCACCATGGTAAGCACCATGCTGGATACACAAAAAAATTAAATGCTGCTATTGAAGGCACAGATTTGGAAGGCAAAACCATAGAAAATATATTGATCAATTTAGATTTATCCAATACAGCTGTAAGAAATAATGGTGGTGGTTTTTATAACCACAGCTTATTTTGGAAAGTCATGTCTCCTAAAGGTGGAGGAAAACCTTCTGGAGATTTAGCCAAAGCTATTGATGAATCTTTCGGTTCTTTTGAAGCCTTCAAAGATGCATTTTCTACTGCGGCAGCTGGACAATTTGGTTCTGGTTGGGCTTGGTTAACTGTCCATAACGGTGGAAAAGTTGAAGTCTGTTCAACAGCAAATCAAGATAATCCATTAATGCCGAATGTTGGTCATGGAGGAACACCAATTTTAGGTCTAGACGTTTGGGAGCATGCTTACTACTTAAATTACCAAAACAGAAGACCAGATTATATCGATGCTTTTTTTGAGGTAATCAATTGGGAAGAAGTTTCAAAACGCTATTCTGAAAACAAATAATTTTTAGTAGATATAGATCAAAAACTGCCCTTGTGGGCAGTTTTTTTTGTTTTAAACTAAATAAGGTTTTATTTTTTGGTAAACATTTTCAGGAGTGATGTCGTGCATTACCTTTTTGTAGCCTTTCACTTTTTTATTTCCATAGATGGAAGTGGGTAGAAGTGGATATTTCTCAAGATTTGGTAAGAGCTGTTGTTCTGTGGTTTGACCATAAGGAGCAAAGCCTGCATAGGGGTGTGTTGCCCCCCAAATTGTGATGACCTCTACGCCAAACATAGCAGCTAAATGCCCGTTACCACTATCCATGGACACCATAACATCAAGATTGGAGATGAGTTGTAATTCTTCTGAAAAACTAAACCTTCCGGCCACATTCTCACAGTTGCTAAAACTTTTGGATAAGGTTTTTAGTTTCTCAATTTCCTTTTTGCCTCCACCAAATAATAGAATATGAACATCCTTTTCCTCATTCAATTTTGAGATGACTTTCTTCATTAATTTTAAAGGATATTGTTTTGGAGCATGTGCTGCAAAAGGAGCAATTCCTATCCATTTTTTTGACTTATCCAACTTCAAACTAGATTCAACCTCCGATGAAATTGAGAGTTGATTTTTATCTATTTGTACGTTTTTTTCTAAGGGTAATTTGAGTTTCTTGAATACATCTGCATAACGCTGATGTGTACTTTTAAGAGGCTTAAAATTTTTATTATCCGACCGTGTTAGTGCTTTTTTTTCTGCCCTGCCTTTATCGATTCTGAAATATTCATAACCGTGGAGTTTAAGAAAACCACATAAAATACGTGATCTTAATACATTATGTAAATCTGCAATAGAGTCAATCTTTAATTTATGAAGTTGCTTTGCTAGTAGCCATAATCCAGAAATGCCGCGGTGTTTGGTTTTAACCTCGGCTTTAATAACTTTAATTCGTTCAATATGTTCAAATAAGTGAGCAAAAAAGGGCTTGGTGAGAACGGTAATTTTTAGTTTTGGATAAGTATCTAGCAGTTGATTTAAAACCGGAACCGTCATTGCTACATCTCCCATGGCAGATAAACGTATCACAAGAATGTGGCTGGGGCGTTTCATTTTAGCGTTTACTTCTCAATACAGGATTCATTTCATCATCATTATACATCTTCATCTGCTTATAAACTTTCATGTATTTATCGCCAACTTTAATGTCTTCCAGGAGTTGATCTATTGCTAGAGATAAATCTCTCTGTTGTTCTAATAAGACATTGAGCTTGGCTTTACAGGCCATTTGATGTTTTTCTGAAGCATCTGTTCGGTTGGCTTCCTCGTTCATGTGAAAAATCTTTAAGGCTAAAATGGAAAGTCTGTCAATACCCCAGGCAGGGCTTTCGGTATTGATTTTTGCATTTGGTTTAGGCTCTATGGTATCAAACAGGTCGAGAAAATAACTGTCTATATATTCTACTGTATCCGTTCTATCTTGATTGGAAGCGTCAATTTTTCTTTTAAGAACCAAAGCATCTTCAGGGGAAATCTCAGGATCTCTTATAAGGTCTTCGTAATGCCATTGAACGGTGTCTATCCAGCATTTTCTATAGAGTAAATGCTCGATAAGTGTTTCTTTTTTGTCGAATGGGTTTTTGAATTCCTGGTCTACATCGTCTTTAATATGGTAAGTTTCAATGACACTCTGGAAAATTCTATTGGCTTTTTCTGAAAACATAGTTTTGTATTTGTATACCTGCAAATATACCAAGTGTTTTTAAAACAGGCTTTCTTAATGGGGCTGGTCTTTTTAATATATCGCAGAAAACACAATTCCTGATATAAACAGTAAGTAGAGTGATTCTTTCATCCATTTTCTAGTCGATTTCATTTGAAAGTAATTTCCGATCAAAATGGATAACGGCCAAATGATATATATGGCATCCATAGAAATGGGGGAGTTGTTTACTGAAAGAACAAAAACAGAAATCAATATAAAGAAAAGTGTTAAGCTTAAACTTTCACTCTCATGAAGTTTGGCCCTGCTATATATTTTCGGTAATTGTAAAAAGGTCCATAACAAAATGAATAGAAGAAGTCCCAGCAAAACAGTGTATTTAAAAGTGTCAAAAAAAGAATCAATCCCATGAAATGCTGGAAAGTAAAACGCGTAAGTAACCCATTCATTCTCAAGAACTAAAAAAAAACTGGTATGTAAGACAAAACCAACAGCAAGTCCTACGAAGGGAATAATAAAATGTCTATAATTTTGAGACGCATACATAACGACTCCAAAGTAGATGACCAGTAAAAACAACCAGTGAAAAGGTTCAAACCATATTGAAATGGATAGCAATAAACTAGAATCAAAGATTTTTTGTTTGATGTTGGTATTGGTCTTTAAACTGAGTATTCTTCTAAAAGAAAGTAGCAGAAAGAAATAGCTTATAACAAATTCTGTAGACCTTAATACTTCAGGAAAGGCAATGATCAATAAAGCAAAACTGGAAACAGCGTAAGTGTGTTGTTGATGAATTTTGTTTCGTTTGACAATAAAATTCAGCAGAAATATGATCAGAAGAAAAACAATCAAAATACCTATTTTACCAAAAACAAGTGGTGCAGTTAATTCAGCAGTCGAGGAAATAAAATTTTCAATGATAAAGGCCACGACAAATAAAATGCTTAAAACAACAAAAGCAATAGGTTTTGAATGACTAAAAAGTCTTGTTAACATGGTCTAATTTATTACTTTTGCAAAGTAAATATAATATAACACAGTCATGAAGGATTTTTTTGAAGGTATTGCAAGTTTATTTGAAGATGTTTTGTTTTTGCCTTTAGATGCACTAAGAGAATTGCAGGACGATTCTTGGTGGGCTGCCAACGGCTTAAATTTTGTTTTTGTGCTTATCGTTTTCGTTGCTTTCCTTTATTGGATGAAACAATTAAAAAGCTTCGATCAAAATGATCAAGAAGACAAAAGCGTAAAAGCGCATTCATTTTTGGGTAAAGATGCAGAATTAGATTAAGTCTTTTCCTAGATCTTTTCTATAGAACTTTTTATCAAAGTTTATACGTTCTGTATTTTGGTAAGCTTTAATTAGCGCATTTTGAAATGTATCGCCAAACGCAGTGACAGCAATTACACGACCTCCGTTTGTTAGAACCTGGTCGTTTTCTTTTTTAGTGCCCGCATGGCAAACAAATAAATCCTGATCTTGATCAACCTTGTCCAGGCCAGTAATTACTTTATTTTTTTCATAAGCTTCAGGATAACCTCCAGATACCATCATGACTGTTGCCGCATGTTTGGATTCAACCTCAAGTGAAACGTCCTGAATTTTACCATCAGCTGTTTTAGATAAAACGTCCAGCAAGTCATTTTTGATTCTAGGGATTACCACTTCAGTTTCCGGATCTCCCATTCTCACATTGTATTCCACAACAAAAGGATCATCACCTACTTTCATCAGTCCTATAAACAGAAACCCTGTAAAATCGATTTCTTCTTTGTGTAATCCATCGATGCTTGGTTTGATGATGTTCTCATCTACTTTATTCATAAAAACTTCATCAGCAAATGGAACAGGTGATATAGCGCCCATACCGCCTGTGTTAAGACCCGTATCTCCTTCGCCAATGCGTTTGTAATCTTTAGCATTAGGTAGTGTCAGGTAATTTTTTCCGTCAGTAAGAACAAAAACACTTAGTTCAATCCCGTTCAAAAATTCTTCAATGACCACTTTTTCTGAAGCCTTACCAAATTTGTTGTTGGTTAGCATAAGTTCAAGTTCTTCTTGAGCTTCTTGAAGGTGTTGTAATATGAGAACCCCTTTTCCTCCGGCTAAACCATCGGCTTTTAAGACATAAGGAGGCTGCATTGTTTTTAAAAATTCTTTACCAGCTTCCAAAGTTTCTTTACTAAAACTTTGATAAGCAGCGGTAGGAACTTGATGGGCTTTCATGAATTGCTTAGCGCGTTCTTTGCTCCCCTCCAGTAAGGCTCCTTGTTTTGAGGGACCGATAATTTTCAGGCCAGTAAATTCATCTTTCTCATCAAAATAATCTTTGATGCCTGCAACCAGTGGAGCTTCTGGTCCCACAATGAGCATGTTAATGTCGTTTATTTTGATTGTTTCCGCTACTTTTTCAAAGTTGAGAATATCCAATTCGATATTGGTTGCGCATAACAATGTACCAGCATTTCCTGGTGCTACAAATAAGTTATTGCAGATTGAGCTTTTAGAAATTTGATGTGCTAAAGTATGTTCGCGGCCGCCGCTTCCAAGTATCAAAACGTTCATGAGATTGTGTGCTAAGATTAGGCTTCAAAAGTAAATGTTTGTAAATTGCTTCGCTAATGAAAGCATCGAAAATTCTGTGAACCGATTCAAAAAAATTTTAAGCCTAAAGGGTTTTCCTATAAAGAAAGCTGAAAAGGAACTTGATTCTATTTTGAATGTTTCGGAGGATGATTTTGAAAATTACACAGAGGTAAAGCGAAATGAAATCCTTCAGTTTCATTTGAAAAATAACCCAAATTATTCTGATTTTACTCAAAAAACCGAATTTGAATCCTGGAACGAGGTTCCTGTAATGACCAAAGCAGATTTGCAGAAGCCTTTGGATGAGCGGCTGAGTAAAGGATATAACAACGCAAAGGTTTTTGTCAATAAAACATCTGGCTCTAGCGGCCATCCTTTTATTTTTGCTAAAGATAAATTTGCTCATGCTTTGACCTGGGCGCATATCCTCTGGTTATATCAACAGCATGGTATCGATATGAACTCGTCCTACGAAGCCAGGTTTTATGGTATCCCTAAAGATTTTAAAGGCTATCAAAAAGAACGACTGAAGGACCTTCTTGCCAACAGACATCGATTTGATATATTTGATTTATCCGATACCAATCTTCATAAATTTCTTAAGTTATTTAAAGAAAAGCCTTTTGATTACCTCAATGGTTACACAAGTTCTATCGTACTTTTTGCTAAATTTTTAAAGGAGCAGGACGTCGTCTTAAAATCGGTTTGTCCTACCTTAACGCTTTGTATCACAACCAGTGAAATGCTTTTTGAAGAAGACAGAAAGTTGCTTGAAACTCAGTTCGGGGTTAAAGTGGTAAACGAATATGGTGCCAGTGAACTGGATGTCATCGCTTTCGAAAATATAAAGGGCGAATGGCAGCTAAACAGCAAAACACTCTACGTAGAAGTTGTTGATGACGAGGGATTGGTTTTACCATATGGAGAAGAGGGGCGTATTGTTATTACTTCGCTGTATAATAAGGCCCATCCTTTTATTCGCTATGAAATTGGAGATAGAGGGGTAATAGATAAAAGGTCGACTTCCAAAAATCCAATTCTTAAATCTTTAACCGGAAGAACCAATGAGTTTGCGATTTTGCCAAGTGGGAAAAAGATTCCGGCTTTGAGTTTTTATTATGTCACTAAATCTGTGATAGAAGATTCTGGTTTAGTCAAAGAAATAAAGATTTTACAAGAAGAGTTAAGTAAATTTGTAATTCAATATAAAGCTGAAGCTGAATTGAATCTTTCACAAAAACAAAAGATCATCAGTGCCGTTGAAACTTACCTTGAAAAAGGGTTGAGCATTGCTTTTGAACGAAAGGACGAGCTCGAGCGCTCAAAAAGTGGAAAACTGAAGCAGTTCACTTCCAAACTCGATAGTTAAGGCCAACGTTTTAAAGTTTGAAATGCTTAACAGTATCCAATTCAGTATAATAATTTAAAATGAAAGGGTTTGCAACTTAATTACGGAAACCAAGAATTTATAATGCATCCCAGTGGATGTTTGTACTGGCCGTCCCAAAACACGGTTTTGATTGCAGATGTTCACTTTGGAAAGGTAGATCATTTTAGAAAAAATGGAAGCGCACTGCCAAGTCAGGTAGGTTTAGAAAACTTCCGTAAGCTGAATAAAATACTTAAAGAATTTCAGCCAAAAGAAGTCATCTTTCTTGGAGATTTGTTTCATTCTACCCAAAATAAGGATTGGGATAGATTTACAGCATGGGTGAATTCACATCAGGTAAAGATGACCCTCATTGTGGGTAATCACGACATTATCCCTCTGTATCATTTTGAAGATCTCGGAATAAAAGTGGTGACAGAAATTACTTTTGATGCTTTGTTTATGACTCATCACCCAGAGCAAAAGGAGGGATTTTATAATATTTGTGGACATCTACATCCGGGCTACCGACTCAGAGGAGATGGTCGCCAACTATTAAAACTATCTTGCTTTTATAAAAAAAATCATCAACTTATTCTGCCAGCTTTTGGGGCGTTTACAGGTCATTTTTTGATAGAACCAGACAAGGACGAAGATGTGTTTGTAGTGTCTGAAGATTTAGTGCTTTCCATAAGATAAAATTATAATTGACCATCCCATTCCTTATAAAATTGATCTAAGTAACATTCCATAAATTTGTGACGATGGGCAGCAATTTCTCTGGCTGTTTCCGTGTTCATTTTATCTTTGAGCAGGAGTAATTTTTCATAAAAATGATTGATTGTTGGAGAGTTGGAAGCTTTGTATTCTTTTTTACTTTGATTGGGGTTGGCTGGTATTTCCGGATCGTAAATCGGGTTGTTTTTAAAACCACCAAAGTTAAATGTACGTGCAATTCCAATAGCACCAATGGCATCGAGTCGGTCTGCATCTTGAACAATATCTAGTTCGATGGAATGGAAATCTCCAGCATTGTGACCTCCTTTGTAAGACACATTTTTAATGATATTCACCACATGGTTTATAACATCTCTATCTACAGACTGTGAATCTAAAAAAGTTTTGGCCTTTGCAGGACCAATTTCTTCGTCACCATCATGGAATTTAGAATCGGCTATGTCGTGAAGTAAACTCGCTAATTCTACCACAAATCCATCGGCCTTCTCTTTTGCTAAAATGTGTTTAGCGTTGTTATAAACTCTCAAAACATGAAACCAATCGTGTCCGCCTTCCGCGTCTTTGAGTGTTTTTTGCACGAAATCTTTAGTATTTGAAATGACTTGACTTTCTAACATATGGGCTATTCCATTTGTATGTTTTCAGTAATATTTTTTTCCAATAGCTGAATCAAATCAGGGATTTCAAAATTTTTCACTTCCAAGGGCTGTAAAACGTCAAGCTTTAAAAATGCACCAATTCCTAAAGGAAACATGCCATTATGTTGAAGTTTCCAGGAATTGTTTACACAAACGGGTACAACAACTGCATCAGGGCAGGCCTCAAATAAAGTCTTAAGGCCATTGAAAGCAAATGGCTTGGGTACCCCTGTTTTGCTTCTTGTCCCTTCAGGGAAAATGACAGCAGCACGTTTAGTCTTAGATATATATTTACCTAGCTTTTTGATTTGCCCTAAAGCTTGTTCCGCATTTTTTCTATCGATTAAGACGGAACCGCCGTGTCTCAAATTATATGAAATACCAGGGATGCCTTTGGCTAACTCTTTTTTGCTGATGAATTTAGGATGTAGCTGTCTCATGTACCAAATGATAGGAGGAATATCGAACATGCTTTGATGATTGGAAACAATGATGTGAGGTCTGCTTCTATCAAATGAAAATGGATTATTATATTGAAATCGTGTTCCTACTAGATTCAAACAACGCAAAAGAAAAAAATTAAAGATATCTACACTTTTTTTGTGCGCCTGGTATCCCGATAGGTTAAAAGACAGCCATTGTAAAAAATGAAAAATGACAAGAGTCAATCCAAAAAAAAGATAAAAAATGATGGAGAGGGGATAGGCTAGAATTTTTTTCATCTGCTAAGGGTAATCAAAATTTAATTTTGACCTCAATTTACTTATAATTTAAAATCTAAAGCTCAAAAATAGAGCATAAAAAAGCCGCTTTTTCATTAAAAGCGGCTTATAAGTTTTATGGTTTCTAGCAATGCTCGTTATAAGCTTCCATAAGGTTCTCTGCAATCATTTCTGCAGGTCTTCCTTCAATATGGTGTCTTTCCAACATGTGAACTAATTCTCCATTTTTGAAAAGCGCCATTGATGGCGAACTTGGAGGAAAAGGAACCATTTTAGCTCTTGCTTCATCTGTAGCCTCTTTATCAACCCCTGCAAAAACGGTCACCAAATTGGTTGGAGTTTTAGCATTTTGAAGTGATTTTATAGCTCCTGGTCTGGCATTTGCGGCCGCACAGCCACAAACAGAATTGACGACTACCAATGTTGTTCCTTCCTTAGCTAAAGCAACATCAACATCAGCTTTGCTTTTTAATTCATCAAAACCTACAGCAGTTAATTCTTGCTGCATTGGTTTTACTAATTCTGGTGGATACATATATTTTGATTTTTTATTTAAACTGAATTTAAATACAAATGTATAAAAATGTCTTTTATCTCTTTAGTTCTTAACACAATGATTTCAATTCTGTTGGCTATCGTTTAATCTATCTTAAAAAGCTTCAGTTTTCTGAATTATACCACACTATGCTTTTATATTTGCATTTAAAATAAATTAATTTGAAGTGGATTGGTGCCATTCTTGGCTTTTTTTATATGCGTTTTGGTGGCGCAATCATAGGGTTTCTGATAGGCTCTATATTGGATAGAATTTTCAGAGGCTCGTCGTCTGCTGGCGGTGGGGGATTTGGAAAACTATTTCAAGAGCAACGAGATCAAGTTTCTCCAGGTGATTTTGAACTCAACTTACTCTCGCTATCCTCCTTAGTGATAAAAGCTGATGGTAAAGTGACCCAGCAAGAAATGGATTATGTAAGGATGTATTTTGTCCAAGCTTATGGGAAGGACAGAGCCAATGCAACTTTTAAGACCTTCAACGAGGTTATAAAAAACAGAGAGATTTCAGTCCCTCGCATCTGTGAATACTTAAGGCCCAGAGTTCGTTACGAGGTGAGATTACAAATTCTTCATTTTCTTTTTAACATTTCCAATGCTGATGGGCATGTGTCTGAAGCAGAACTAAGAGTTTTATTGAACATCTCTCAAAATCTGCGGGTTGCACATTCAGATTTTGAAAGCATAAAGGCCATGTTTTTTAAATCTGCAGATGATGCGTATAAAATTTTGGAAATAGAAAAATCAGCTACCGATTCTGAAGTGAAAAAAGCTTACCGGACGATGGCCAAAAAATTTCATCCCGATAAACTTCAGCATATGGATGAAGCTTATCAAAAAGGCGCTCGAGACAAATTCAACAAAGTGCAGGAAGCCTATGAGCAAATTCAGAAGGAAAGAGGATTTTAATTAAAAAATCTGTTGTAAGATTTCAAGTGACTTCGGTTTTCTAAAGCCCTGCAAATGCAACTCATAGTATAACATCATAAAATCCAGAAAACTTTTTCTACGATCCTGGTTAAGTTTGACAAGGTCTGCTTCGCTATATTTTGAAGACCTCATCAATACTTTTAGTAAGTCAGAATTTGAATTATTGAAAGAGTAGGAGTTGTATTCTTTTAGCTGAAACACACCATTGAGCATATCAAAATAAGGAAAATCCATACTTTGGCTATCGGGATAAAACCCTAGGTGCTGCGTGAGTTTAACAATAAAGTGAAGGTGAAAGTTCCTGATAGATTCAGCTTCATCTAAATAGATAAAGCTTTCATGAAGGAAATAAAATAGGGCTTCATTTTTTTCTTCTTCTTGAATGCAACTTTTCAAAACTTCAGCCAAAAACATAACCATCGTGGACTTAAAAACATTGGATTGTAAACTTTGGTAGGGATGAAAAACTTTAACTTCCTTAAGGTATTGAAGATTTTTATTCTCCCGGTGTAAAGCTTCGATGTCCAAAAGAGAGAGTTGTTGAAACATGGACATTCTAAGCTTTCCTCTTTTTGATTTTCTAATGCCTTTCAGCATGTATGAGACTAAGCCTTTTTCCTGTGTAAAACATTTGGCAATGACATCTGCTTCACCATATTTAATTGTGGAAATCACAATGGCTTTTGTCTTGATTTGCATCAGCGTATAATCATTAGTTTACCAACCTTGGTCTCTATCTGATCTTCACCAGTCACTACAATAAAGTAAACCCCAGAGGCAACTTTATGACTTCCAAAAGCCCTGGTATCCCACTGTAAAGTTCCACCGCTGGCAAATTCTTCAAAAACCAAATTTCCAGTTACATCGGTTATTTTTACATTCGCTCCATCTATAAGCCCATCGATTGTGACCAGCCCATTATAATCGGGTCTTACGGGATTGGGGAAAGCCCTCAAATTTTCAAGATTCTCATTCCCGGAGGTAATACGGCTAGAGAAGGAAAGCAGACCATTGGTAGTGCCAAAAAAAACCTCACCAGAAACAGGGTTTATGGCCACAGTTCTGACCCCGTTGGTGGGAAGTGGGGAGTTATCTTGATTGAATATGTTTAAAATATCCCGTCCGTTAGGAGATACTTGAAATACGCCAGAGTCTGCTGTGGAAATCCATTTGTTATTGGCTCCATCTACAGTAATGTCTGTAATGAATTGTTCAAAAAGTAGTTCTTGAGCTACACCATCCAGGTCTTCGATAATAATGGGAGAAACATTTACACTAGTATTTTCATCAAAAATAGAAGTTGGGTTAGACATCACTCTTAGCCCTTCATCTGTTCCTATCCATAATCTAGAGTCCTCATCAATTTCTAAAGCAGTTATATTCGGATTTGCATTAAACGTGTCTGGGAAATCAACTCCTCTGACATTACTAGAAATTAAAGCTGAAGCGCCTGAATTTGAATTATAAGCAACAATACCATCTTGAAATGTACCAATAAAGATACTGTTATTATCGTCAATTACGACCTTAGAGGAAGACGTTTCGGTAGGATTTAAATAGCCATCTGAAGCATCAATATTTTCAAAATTTCCATTCGTATTAAGTCGTTTTAATTGATTTTCTGCTGCTGAATTTGTAAAGTATAAATTTCCTTGAGTATCAAAAACACTTGCACTAACTCTGTTGTCATTGATATTGCTAGGAACACCCTCTATGATACTATTTGAAGAATCGTACTGTTGTACAAGTTCGTTGTTTTCTATTTCTAAAAGACCGTCAAAGTAGCTACTCACAAAAATACGATTAGGATTGGAGGGGTCTACTGTTACATCCGAAAGCTCAGCTGCATTATTAAGATCTTCCACGTTAATATTGATCCACCCCTCAGGTGTAAATCTGCTTAACCCTCTAAAATTTAAAGGGAAAGGATTCAAGAATTGATTGTATTCTCCAAAGGTAACCCATAGGTCTGTTGGTGTAGATTCCAGGCTAAAAATCCTATTCAATAGTGGGCCTTCAGGGCTTATTTCTGTATAGGTTTGAGAATTTTCAGAATCCAAACCCAATAGACCTAATGTTGTATGCCCTAAATAGTATTGGCCATTACTGGCTACTGAAGTATTAATATTGAATTCTGCATCCTGAAGTTGATTGATGAATACTTCAAGATTGAGCTCTGGATTATATGCCAAGACCTGATTTTCAGCAGTGATAACCAGTCGTTCCCCGCTTACATTAAATCCTGAAACATTGGAACCAATAGCATTAAAAACGGATGAAGTTCCATTCTCTAATCTAAAAATACTGTTGTTATTTCTTAACCCAAAAATAGTGTTCGAAAAGTTTAGGATACCTTTCCAGTTCCCAACATACTCGGTTTGCCAATTTTGAAAATCAATTAGATTTGGATTGTTTATATCAGCTGTTTTAATCCCTTCAATAGTTGTAGCGGCATATATCTTTCCATCAGCAATTGTAATTTGGTTGATTTGAATTTGATTGCCGTTAGTTCCAATAAAAAATGAATCTTCAAATTCTAAATTTTCTAAATTATATTGAGCTATTCCAAAATCTGTAGAAATGTAGAGGACGCCTTCAAATTCAAAAAAACTATTAATTCGTTTGTTATTTGGGGATATTGAAATTTTGTCTCTTATGTCAACTACAGTAAAGATGTTTTGATTGTTATCCATGACGATTTGCAAGAGCCCGTTATCATAACCTACGCAGGTAAGTCCATAGGTTTCGGAATGATAAATTTTAGAAATTTGATTTCCAGACAACCCCTGAATGGATGTGACCGTTTCTAAAGTTTGTGAAGGGATATCGTAAATGAAGTAGGCATTTTCTGCTGCAGCATAGATTTTATTTTCACTTTCATCTAAGTCTGTAATGTTATAATAAGAGAAATATCCTTTCCAGCGATCGGAAAAATCCTGACCTATTAGAAGACAGGGAAGAAAATACAATAAAAACAAAAACTTTCTCATATAAACGCTATGTCAACTTAAAACTATAATGGCACCGAATTTATTATAAAATCGTATTATAAAACAGAAAAGCCAGCTGAAATTACTTACAACTGGCTTTTAAAGGTTTATTTTAAATCGATTTATACAGCGCCTTGAGCAATCATAGCATCAGCTACTTTTACAAATCCTGCGATGTTGGCTCCTTTAACGTAATCAACATATCCACTGTCATCTTTTCCAAAAGTTACACATGCTTCGTGAATATCACTCATAATTTGTTTCAATTTGGTGTCTACTTCTTCTGAAGTCCAGCTGTATCTCATCGAATTTTGAGACATTTCTAGCCCAGAAGTAGCTACACCCCCTGCATTTGAAGCTTTTCCAGGAGAAAATAGTATTTTGTTTTTATGGAAAATTTCAATTGCTTCAGGAGTACATGGCATGTTTGCTCCTTCACCAACCAAAATACATCCGTTGTCTACAAGTGATTGTGCATCATCTTTTAAAAGCTCATTTTGAGTTGCACATGGCATGGCGATATCTCCTTTAACATTCCAAGGGGTTTTTCCCTCTTCGTAAGTTGCATTTGGATATTTGTCAAGATATTCTTTAATTCTACCTCTTTTTTCATTTTTCAACTCCATAATAAAGTTGAGTTTTTCACTGTCAATTCCTTCTTCGTCTAGAATATAACCTCCAGAATCTGACATGGTTAAAATTTTAGCTCCCAATTCGATAGCTTTTTCTGCGGCATATTGAGCAACATTACCAGAACCAGAAATTAAAATTGTTTTGCCCTCTAGCGATTCTCCCTGAGTTTCTAGCATACTCTTAGTAAAGTAAACATTACCGTAACCAGTTGCTTCTGGGCGTATTAAAGAACCGCCATAGGACCGACCTTTTCCTGTCAATATTCCAGTGAACTCATTTTGTATTCTTTTGTATTGACCAAACATGTAGCCAATTTCACGTCCACCAACACCGATGTCTCCAGCAGGAACGTCGGTATCATTTCCGATATGTCTATAGAGTTCTGTCATAAAGCTCTGGCAAAAACGCATCACTTCATTATCAGATTTACCTTTAGGATCAAAGTCAGAACCTCCTTTACCACCTCCCATAGGAAGTGTAGTTAAACTGTTTTTGAATACTTGTTCAAAAGCTAAAAATTTCAAAATACTCAAGTTTACAGACGGGTGAAATCTAAGTCCGCCCTTGTAAGGTCCAATGGCAGAATTCATTTGAATCCTAAAACCTCTATTCACTTGAATCTCTCCATTATCATCAACCCAAGTCACTCTAAAAGTCACTACACGTTCTGGCTCTACCATACGCTCCAGCAATTTGTAGTTCTTGTACTTTGGATTTTCTTCCATAAATGGAATTATAACTTCTGCAACTTCATGAACTGCCTGTAAAAATTCAGGTTCGTTTGGGTTTCTATCTGAAACTTTATCTAAAAATCCTTTTAGCTGTTTATTCATTTGATTATTCTTATTTATAGGTTGTTTTTTTAATAGTTCCGCAAAGATATAAATTGGATTTTAGAGATAACTTAAAAATTGATTAATATTTGTTTGACTGCTAATCGTTTATCAATCTTATTTTCAATTTAATAGTCGATTTATTTTTTTGTTTTTCTATATTTGTTCAATTAACTTCTGTTTATGAAATTCAAGCATTATCCTATTATTGCTTTTTTGTTTTTTTCAATCATAGGAATCAATCCTGAGGCAACTGCTCAAATTTACCATGAAGTTGGTTTGATGGGTGGTCCAGTCTCATTTCGAGGCGATTATGGACTGAGAGGAGATAATGAAGCCATCAATAACAACATAGGATTTGGATTTGGTATTAACCATTATCTTAATTTCGCCTATACCGATTTTATAACACAATTTCCAAGACAGCATTTTAAGGTAAGATCTAGCTTAATATATCACACTACGAGTTTAAATCATTATGGAGCATTAGCAGATAAAGATAATCAAGCCGGCCTTCAGTTGAGATCTATGTTTGGTGAAGCCAATGTTTTAGAAATAGGCTCTGGGCTGGAATATTATTTAATGCGAATTAGGGATTTTGAAAGAAATGCTGGTTCATTTACGCCCTATGCAGGTATTGGTTTAAATTTAGTTTACTACTCTCCCGTCGCTGGTACTACCTTAGAAGAAGGATTAGGTCTTCCAGAAACAACCTTCCCCACTTTTCTTGCTGGACCAGGTGAAGAGCCTGCTTTTTCTAATGAATCCAATATCACCGTTTCTGCTAACTTTCAAGGCGGTGTAAAATATAAGGTTACTAAAAAATCAGACCTAATTGCTGAGCTAAGATGGCATTATTATTTTTCAGATTTTGTTGATGGTTTAGAGCCTATAGGGCCCCAGAACAAAAACAATGACTGGATGTTTTGGTTCACTTTTGGATATATCTATACCATTGATTAAATTGATCTTAATTCATTACTTATCTTAAAGCTTGCTTTAAATCTTCAATCAAGTCTTCACTATCTTCAATTCCTACACTTAACCTGATCAATGAATCTACAATACCTAATTTTTCACGTTCTTTATGAGGAATGCTTGCATGGGTCATTGTCGCTGGATGTCCGGCCAAAGACTCCACCCCTCCAAGAGATTCAGCAAGTGTGAAAACGTTTAAATTTTCTAAGAATTTTACAGCATCTGAGTTAGAATCGCCTTTTATAGAAAAGGATACCATACCGCCAAAATCCTTCATTTGAGCTTTGGCTACATCATGGTTGGGATGATCTTCGAAACCAGGCCAGTACACCTTATCAACTTTTGGATGCTTTTGTAGGTATTGAGCAACTGCTCTGCCGTTTTCACAATGTCTTTGCATTCTTAAATGCAGTGTTTTTATTCCTCTAAGTACAAGGAAGCAATCCATAGGTCCAGGTATCCCTCCGCTTGCGTTTTGAATAAAGTATAGTTGCTCGGCCAATTGATCATCATTCACCACAATCGACCCTAATATGACATCGCTATGACCGCCAAGATATTTGGTAGCACTATGCATCACAATATCAGCTCCCAATTCTAAAGGCTGTTGAAGATAAGCTGTCGCAAAGGTGTTATCTACAGCTAATAAAACCTTATGTTTTTTTGAAATTTGAGCAATGGCTTTAATGTTAATGACATTCATCATTGGATTGGTAGGGGTTTCGGTCCAAATCATTTTAGTTTTATCAGTAATGTAGGATTCAATGGCTTTTGTATTTTCCATCCCAATAAATTGAAATTTTATACCAAGGTCTTTATAAATACCGTTGAACAATCTGTAGGTTCCGCCGTAAAGATCGTTTGTAGAAATGACCTCATCTCCGGGTTTTAAAGTTTTGATGATGGCATCTATGGCTGCAAGCCCAGAACCGAAAGCAAGACCATATTTGCCGTTCTCTATGGATGCTAAAGACTTCTCAAGGGCAGACCTTGTAGGATTTCCGCTTCTAGAGTATTCGAATCCTTTATGATGTCCCGGACTTGTTTGACTATATGTTGAAGTTTGATAAATAGGAGCCATCACAGATCCGTATCCGGGATCTACATCTTTTTGCCCGCCATGTATCGCTTTTGTATTGAATTTCATAAAACTAATTTTATTGAATTTACACCTAGTTTTATATATTCACAACAACAGGTTTTAGTTTATCCTATTCTTAACAAAACTAAATCCTGAAGAAACACAAAAGCTTTATTTTTGTTTCAACTTTGATAGTTTAAAAATGAAGGATAAATTTTACAAATACATAGAACAACTTCAAGATACCATCACAAATAAGTTAGAAGCTATCGATGGGACAGCTACTTTCTCTCAGGACATTTGGGAAAGAAAGGAAGGAGGGGGAGGAAGAACCAGAGTTATACAAAATGGTTCCGTGTTTGAGAAAGGAGGTGTAAATATCTCAGCCGTCCATGGAGACTTACCTGAAGCTATGCAGAACTATTTCAATGTTCAAGATTGTGACTTTTTTGCCTGTGGGTTAAGTTTAGTTTTACACCCCAAAAGTCCAATGGTTCCAACAGTTCATGCAAATTTTAGATACTTTGAAATGTATAATCGTCAAGGAAAAGTAATCGACCAGTGGTTTGGTGGAGGCCAAGATCTCACACCTTACTACCTATTTGAAGAAGATGCCAAGCATTTTCACGAAGTATCAAAAAAGGCCTGTGACCCATTTGGGGATAACTTGTATTCCGATTATAAAGCAAATTGTGATCGCTACTTTTGGAATTCTCACAGAGAAGAGGCGCGTGGTATAGGCGGCTTATTCTTTGATTATTTGAAGCCTACCTCAGAACGTAGTCTTGAGCAAATCTTTGATTTTGTTACTCAGACAGGAGATAGTTTTTTAGAAGCCTATGTTCCAATTGTCGAAAAGCGTAAAAACCTGGAATACACCCAGGCGCAAAGAAATTGGCAAGAAGTAAGAAGAGGACGCTATGTGGAGTTCAACTTAGTTCATGATAAAGGAACTTTATTTGGATTAAAAACCAATGGAAGGATAGAAAGTATCTTGATGAGCCTCCCACCACATGTGCAATGGCAGTATAACCATCATCCCGATCCAGGCTCTGATGAAGAACAACTTCTCAATGTTTTACGTGAGCCTAAGCAATGGGCTTAATTAAAAAAAGCTGTCCTTTTAAAGACAGCTTTTTTTAGTTCAATTGTTTTTTAACCTATTCATCTTCATCGTCTTCAACATCTTTTAAGACGAAATCTTCCATAAATTTGGTTGTATAATTTCCGCTCACATAATCTGGATGTTCCATCAACTGTACATGAAACGGAATAGTAGTTTTAACTCCTTCTATTACAAATTCACTCAGAGCTCTTTTCATCTTACTTATAGCTTCAGATCTAGTCTGGGCAGTTGCAATAAGTTTAGCAATCATAGAGTCGTAATTTGGAGGTATCACATAGCCACTATACACATGGGTATCTACTCGTATTCCATGACCGCCAGGTAAATGCAAGGTTTCTATTTTACCAGGAGAAGGTCTAAAGTTATTAAATGGATCTTCAGCATTAATTCTACATTCGATGGAATGCAATTTTGGGTAATAGTTTTTGCCAGAGATAGGAACTCCTGCAGCAACTAGTATTTGTTCTCTTACGAGATCATGATCTACAACTTCATCTGTAATTGGGTGTTCTACTTGGATTCGCGTATTCATTTCCATAAAATAGAAATTTCTATGCTTATCTACTAAGAATTCAATAGTTCCAGCACCTTCGTATTTGATATACTCTGCCGCTTTTACAGCAGCATTTCCCATTTTTTCACGAAGTTCATCCGTCATGAAAGGGGAAGGGACTTCTTCTGTAAGCTTTTGGTGTCTTCTTTGTACAGAACAATCACGTTCTGATAAATGGCAAGCTTTTCCAGTTTGATCTCCTACAATCTGAATTTCTATATGGCGAGGCTCTTCAATAAGCTTTTCCATATACATATCATTATTGCCAAACCCTGCTTTTGCTTCTTGTCTTGCAGATTCCCAAGCGTGTTCAAGCTGGTCTTCACTTTTTACAGCGCGCATACCTTTTCCACCTCCACCTGCGGTAGCTTTTAGCATCACGGGATAGCCGATTTCTTTGGCTACTTTTTTACATTCTTTGAAATCTTTTAAAATTCCTTCAGAACCAGGAACGCAAGGAACACCAGCAGCTTTCATTGTAGCTTTAGCGCTTGCTTTGTCTCCCATCCTATCAATCATTTCGGGACTTGCCCCAATGAACTTGATGTCATGCTCTTGGCAAATTTTTGAAAAATTTGCGTTCTCAGACAAAAATCCATATCCAGGATGTATAGCATCTGCATTTGTAATTTCTGCTGCTGAAATGATATTAGGAATCTTTAGGTAAGACTCACTACTTTGAGGAGGTCCTATGCAAACAGCTTCATCTGCAAATCTTACGTGCAAGCTTTCTTTGTCTGCTGTGGAATATACCGCCACCGTTTTAATGCCCATCTCTTTACAAGTACGAATAATTCGTAAGGCAATTTCTCCACGGTTGGCGATTAGAATTTTTTTAAACATGAACGTTTGTTTTGGTTAAAGAAAAAATCTAAAACAATTGGGTTTCCTTAAGAAGGGTCTACCAAGAAAAGTGGCTGGTCAAACTCAACTGGTGAAGAGTCATCTACAAGGACTTTTACAATTTTTCCAGATACTTCACTTTCAATTTCATTGAAAAGCTTCATAGCTTCAATAGTACAAAGCACATCACCCTCTTTGACTTCACTTCCAACTTCTACAAATGCTTTCTTATCTGGTGAAGGTTTCCTGTAAAAAGTACCTATGATAGGTGATTTGATAGTAACATACTTATCATCATCATTGGCTTTTGAAGCAGGAGCTTCTTCAGAAACCTGAGTCTGAGGTTGCATTTGCTGTTGTGGAGCTTGCTGCATCTGCTGCTGAGGCATGTTCATTGGAAGCTGCTGAACATAAGTTTTACCGTCATCCTCACTGCCAGTTTTTATAGTGATTTTTACATCATCCATTTCTAGCTTTACTTCACTTGCTCCTGACTTAGCAACAAATTTAATTAAGTTTTGAATTTCCTTTAAATCCATAGTTTTAAGTTTTTAAGGGGGTTAAGAATTATAAGCCCATTTCAAATATATGGAGCCCCAAGAGAAGCCACCACCAAATGCTGCAAATATAAGATTATCTCCCTTCTTTAATTGTTTTTCGTAATCGCTTAATAATAAAGGTAAGGTTGCGGAAGTTGTATTTCCGTAACGCTGTATATTCATCAATACTTTATCAGAATCTAAATTCATTCGTTTATAAGTCGCATCTATTATCCTTTTATTGGCTTGATGTGCAACCAGCCAATCTACGTCTTTTGCAATCAGATTATTCTTTTGCATTATTTTTTCACTCACATCAGCCATATTGGACACTGCAAACTTAAACACTGTTTTGCCATCCTGAAACACAAAGTGCTTTTTATTTTGAACAGTCTCCTCAGAGGCTGGTAATTGTGAGCCTCCAGCTTCTATATTTAAAAATTGTCTTCCACTTCCGTCAGTTTTCAAAATTTCATCCTGTAAACCCAAGCCTTCTGTATTTGCAGAAAATAAGACAGCACCGCCCCCATCTCCAAAAATAATACACGTGCTTCTATCTGTATAATCGATGATCGATGACATTTTATCTGCACCTACGAGTAGGATGTGCTTGTACTTATTGGATTCAATATAAGAAGATGCTAAAGACATACCATATAAAAAACTAGAACATGCAGATTGCAAATCGAATGAAAACGCATTTACAGCTCCAATTTCTGTAGCTAGATAAGCTGCTGAAGACGCAACTGGCATATCTGGAGTAGCTGTGGCAAAAATCACTAAATCTATTTCGTCTGGTCTTGTAGAAGACTTGCTGAATAAATCTTCACAGGCTTTAATTCCTAAGAAAGAAGAACCTAGGTTTTTTTGTTTTAAAATACGTCTTTCTTTTATGCCAGTTCTTGCGGTGATCCATTCATCGTTCGTTTCTACCATACCTTCCAGTATTTTATTGGAAAGTACATAGTCTGGGACATATCCTCCTACAGCAGTGATGGCTGCTTTTACATCACTCATAAATTTAAAATTTCTTATATATTCTGAACTTGTAGACGTTCAAAATAATTGTGTATAAGCTGCAAATTAAGCTGTTTTTTTCTTGCTAACAAAAAAACCCCTTAAACAATTAATTAGTAATTATTTAATAAGGGGTTTATTGAATAATTCTTGTTTATCAAAAGCTTTGTTTGGATTAAACAAAATATCAGATCAATTTATAAATTGATCTGATATCAATTATTGAACTTACAAGTCAAATTTAATGCCTTGGGCAAGGGGAAGGTCTTTGGTGTAATTGATAGTATTGGTTTGTCTTCTCATGTAAACTTTCCAAGCATCGGAGCCAGATTCTCTTCCTCCACCAGTCTCTTTTTCACCTCCAAAGGCGCCTCCAATTTCAGCTCCTGAAGTGCCAATATTTACGTTGGCAATGCCACAATCTGAACCTTCAACCGACAAGAATTTCTCTGCTTCCCTAAGGTTATTGGTCATTATTGCTGAAGATAAACCTTGTACAACACCGTTTTGAAGTTCGATTGCATTATCTACATCACCAGAATACTTCATAATATATAAAACTGGAGCAAAGGTTTCGTGCTGAACAATATCAAAATGATTTTTTGCTTCAGCGATAGCTGGTTTTACGTAGCAGCCACTTTCATAGCCTTTACCTTCTAAAACTCCGCCTTCGACCAGAATTTTACCGCCTTCTTTTTTCACCTCTTCCAATGCATGTAGGTAATTGCTTACAGCATCTTTGTCTATGAGTGGCCCTACGTGGTTATTTTCATCTAATGGATTCCCAATACGAATTTGTTGATAGGCGTCTACAATGGCATTTTTCACTTTATCGTAGATAGATTCATGAATGATGATTCGTCTAGTTGACGTACAACGTTGTCCGCAAGTTCCCACTGCTCCAAAGACAGCTCCAATCACTGTATTCTTTATATCTGCATCTGGAGTGACTATGATGGCATTGTTTCCTCCTAGTTCCAGCAATGACTTGCCAAGTCTTTTAGCTACTTCTTGAGCTACAATTTTTCCCATTCTTATAGATCCCGTAGCAGAAATCAAGGGTAAGCGTTTATCTTGGGTCATATATTCACCTACTTTGTAATCTCCGGTGATCAAAGACGAAATTCCATCAGGAACATGATTTTCTTTAAAAACTCGAGCAGCTATTTTTTGACAGGCCACAGACGTTAATGGTGTCTTTTCTGAACCTTTCCAAATGCAGGCATCACCGCAAACCCAAGCTAAAGCTGTATTCCAAGACCAAACGGCAACAGGGAAATTGAAGGCTGAAATAATTCCAACCACACCCAATGGATGCCACTGTTCGTACATACGGTGACCTGGTCGTTCAGAGTGCATAGTTAGTCCATGAAGCTGTCTGGAAAGACCAACAGCAAAGTCACAGATGTCTATCATTTCTTGAACTTCACCCAATCCTTCTTGATAGGATTTTCCCATTTCGTAGGAAACCAATTTTCCTAAGGGAGCTTTCAGCCGCCTTAATTCATCGTTGAATTGGCGAACAACTTCACCTCTTGCTGGTGCTGGCCAGGTTCTCCATTCTTTAAAGCCTTTGTGTGCCGTGCTGGCTACTTTTTCATAATCCTCTTTTGTAGTGGCTTGGACTTTACCAATTAAAGCGCCATCTACCGGAGAGTAAGATTCTATAAGTTCTCCATTAGAGAAAAAATCTTCTCCCACGGAAGTTCCTTTATTTTCGGATTGGATATCAAGTTGCTTTAGGGCATCATCGATTCCAAATTCTTTTGAAATATCACTCATTAAAATTAATTTTAGGTTTAAACAAATTTAAGAAAATTAAACTAGCTCAAAAACTAGGCAGTGAACCGGTCGTCGACAGGCATTACCTCACCACAGTTGTCGCAAGTTCTTAATTCTTCACTGCTATAGAAGGCTTTAAAATGTTTTAAAAAATCTTTTTCAATATCATTCAAAGGAAAGCGAACTTCATATAACTTGTGGTTGCAGTGATCACAAAACCAAAGTAAACCGTCTTCAACATTGAGGTGATTTCTTTTTCGCTCAATCACTAAACCGATCGAGTCTTTTTTTCTCACAGGTGAATGTGGAACTTTTGCTGGGTGCAGGTACATGTCCCCTGGTCCCAAAGCCATGGTTTTTTTTTCTCCGTCTTCTTGGATGTGAACTTCTATTTCGCCTTCTAGCTGATAGAACAACTCTTCGGTCTCATTGTAATGATAATCTTTGCGAGCATTGGGTCCACCTACAATCATGACAATATAATCTCCGGCATCTTTGTACAGATTTTTATTGCCTACAGGCGGTTTCAATAGCTCCCTATTTTCTTTTATCCAGGTCGTAAGATTGAATGGTTTGGAAATACTCATTTTATCAGTTTTATTTAAATGTAAGAAAAGAGTAAGAATTGTCTCCTTAGCTTAAGTATAGATTAATATTATTTACTCCAACTTGCACGACCGCCTTTGGCAGAATCTACGTCAATTTTATAGCTGTCACCTCCAGATATGATCCATCTTACTTTTACAGTTCCCATGCCTGGAATATTGGGTACTCTTATGGTTTCTGGATGGTGAACTTGTTCGTTGACTTTATTGAAATCTTCATCTTCTACAATCATTCCCGCAACAACATTGGCGTTGGAAATAGATATCAAATCTGGCCTTTCAATCTTAAACTTCAAATCCTGACTGCTGTGGGTTGGCATGAGTCTTTCATTGTAAATGGTTGCAGTAACTTCTTTGAGTCCACTTCCCAATGACTTTTCTTTAACGTCCAAAACACTCAATTTTGGGGTCTGATAGCCGTGATAAATAGTAAAGGCCATATTTCTGTGAGCATCTTGTTCCAAAAGGAATCCGGGATGCGCTCTGCCAAAGTTCTTCTTGAAACCTCCAATTTCTATAGTACCGTATTGAGGATGCTTATATTCTTTCCAATTTACAAAGGCATCACCAAAAGTCAAGTATTTATCAACTTTCAATTCTTCTTCTTGATTGCCTCTTCCTTCATTTTTATGATAATAGAGGTAGGAAACCATCAATTCATTAGTATAGGTGTAAATTCCTCTTCCACCATAAAACCAGTCCAATTCACCTCCAAATACAGAATATAAATCTTTGTATACTGTGAGATATCGGTAGCCTGGAATCATTTCTTCTCCTTTTTTGGCAATGGCATCATAGATGCGGATATCTTCCCTGTTATAGGTATCCACATCTTCTTCAGCTCCAGGGCCTCTCAAAATCATACCACCATAGTTGTGGTAACTTTGAGCTCCTGCAATATTAGGATGCTTCATCACAAAATCTGCCACAGCTCTATTTTCGGGTAAGCTAAATGGATACTTGTATGCGCCACGTTGTACGTAATCTGGTTGCCATTTCCAGCCCCAATCTCTGTTGGGATCGTAGTAGCCAATACCATCTTCATTCACTTCTCCGTCGTTATCGTTATCAATTCCTTCGTAGCCAAGCATTTCATATTCTCCTTGTTCTTCAATAGATACTCTTATCAAACGCCTGTCGTCCTGAGGATCTTTGATGTATTGACCCGTTGGAGATTTACGTATCATATACGTAATATGATTATCTTTATTTAAATCATCAAAACCATCCTCTCCAGCTTTTCCATCACCATCGTTATCAAGTACTATCATGCCAGATCTTGGAGAATGAGGTGTATTGGGTTCTTTCATATAATTGTCTCGTGCATCTGGATTGATGGTTGGGACTATGTAGAAGGTTTTGTCTTTTAGTAACTCATTGATGAAGTCAAGGTCATCAAACATTTCTGTAAGATACCAAGCCGTATATAGTGAAAATTCTGCACCTTGTATTTCATTGGAATGTATATTACCGTCTATGTACATAGCAGGTTTTTGATCCGGATCCCCAGTTTTAAAATCTGAGATTGTGAGCATATAAATCTCTCTCCCCTCGTAAGACTTACCAATGCTTTCCAGTCGAGATAATTTTGGATAGGCTTTGTTGATCTTTTTCATGAGATCTACAATTCCATCATAGGTATTGTAGCGATTCCAGCTCGCGTCTACTTTCGGCTCGTGTGGAGTTCCAATGGCTCTGAAAAATTTTTCTTGTGCTTCAGAAATCGAACCAAACATCAACAAAATAGCTAAACAAAATAGGGAAGTATAATTGATAGTTTTCATGGCTTATAAGTTTATGTTTATTTCTGTGAAACCTGCGTGCGGCGCACCAGCTTTTAATATTAATTTTCCGTTTCCTTTCACGATCCAGGATAAGGACTTGGTTTCTAAAGCATCCATTTTTGAAACCAATTCAATTTTGTTTCCAGCAATAATATTGTCTTTTTCAGCACTTAAATCTATTCTAATTTTTCTAAGCCAAAGAGAACGCTCTCCAAGTTCAGAATGGGTTGGTAAATTGGCATTATTCAGCAAATCAACAGTGATTCTTTTTAGTCCACCATTTAAGCGTTCTACTTTCAAATTATGGAACTCAAGATTGGGCTGATGCTGTGCTAATTTCAGAATAAAATTGGTGTGTTCTAAGGCGATGCTATCTACTTTTAGAAACGGAGGGTTTTCCATTACAAATGGTTTGATGCCCCCAACTTCAACTGTTTTATTTTCAAAATCTGGGTGATTGATTTTTTGCCAATTCACAAAAACATCTTCAAGGTTTTCTTGTTTTGCCCATTTCAAAAAGTTTGACTCTTTGGTGTCTTTTATTTTGGTTTCTGAAGTGGAAGTCGAATCTTTTTCAGCTTCTGGCACCCACCAGCCTGGAGTGCTAAAACTCAATCTTCCAAAGTGAAAATATGCCCACTGAAAGAAATCTCCGTCTGTCCCCATATTTTCTTGCATAAATGCTTTCTGAGAAATGGTTTCATTGTAGACTTTTGAAATCATTTTGTTAATAGCAACATCTCCTTCTAAGGGTGAAGAAACAATTCTTTTTTTTGCTTCTTGAGCATTGAACTTTAAAGGAGAAGACAAATTGTTCGCTGGACCAAAAGTCACAAATGCATAAATATTCCATTGCTGAAATAAATAATCCAGCAAGGCTCTGCTTTCTTTTTGAGAAACGGCATAATTTCCTGCAAGAGCTTCAAAGGCTGGGAACTGGTATGTAAAACTTTTGTTGAAAGCAATACCCTCTTTTAAATCTTCATTGTACCGGCCATCTTTATCGTTATCGATACCTTCAGAAAATACTTGGTAGCGTTTGGAATTTAAAGAAGTGGTGTCCACTTCTATCATCACCCTTGGGTCCTCAGGGTGTGATACATGTTTCCCAAGAGGACTTTCTACCCTTATTTGAGTTATCAATCCATCCTTGTTAAGGTCTTCGTAAGGATCTTCGCTTAGCCTTCCATCGCGATCGTGGTCTAAATCTGTTGCATTTCCTCTGCGTTGATATTTAAGTTTACTATGATATTGCGCATAGGCGTCTGGCGACATATTTGGGAACACATAAAAAGTTGTTGTTTCCAGAGCCTCTGCATTATTTAAAATCAGATTTTCTGCAAATTGCAAAGCTAATTCAACGCTTAAAACGTGATAACCTTCCACTCCACCTAGAATGGCAATGGCCGATTTGTTATTCAAGTCCCCCGTACCTATTTTGAGAACATAAATTTCATTTCCGGCTTCAGTTTTGGTTAAGGTCATTAAATC
Organism: uncultured Mesohalobacter sp.; assembly: GCA_964577705.1. GTDB lineage: Bacteria > Bacteroidota > Bacteroidia > Flavobacteriales > Flavobacteriaceae > Psychroflexus. The sequence continues at coordinate 21,231 of CAZOAD010000005.1, read as the reverse complement.
AACGCTGGAATTTTTGTCTAAAGTCTGCAGGCGATTAGATATTTGATTTAAATCTGGATACTCCACTTGAGAAAATACCGAGATTTGAACCAAAATCATAAAGAGAATTGCTGTAAAGTGTTTCATTTGAAAAAATTTTCATAAAAATAACTTTATTTATCTCTTAAAAAAGTGAAAATTTGAACATAATTTAAACTTCTGTTTGTAACAATTTTATGACTATTCGACAAACTATCAAACTTCTTGCATGACGACTAAACAATTTTTGGGACTTGAGTGGAAACAATTTAGGCGGTCTTCTTTTTTTGAGAAAGGACTGGCTATCAAAATCCTCATGGCTTTGGCAGCTTTATATTTTGCTGGGATAGCCATTTTGGCCGGTGTTGGGGTTTTCTTTATTTTTAAGAAAGCAATACCAGATCAAGATCCTTTTGTATTGATCAATAACTACATGATTTATTGGGTGCTTGGTGATCTTGCCCTTAGGTATTTTATGCAGCAGCTCCCAGTGATGAATATCAAACCGATGTTGCTTCTCCCATTAAAGAGAGCGTCTGTAATTCGATTTTTATTGCTAAAGACCTCTTTTTCCTTTTTCAATATTTTGCCTTTGCTGTTTTTCATTCCACTGGCTATCGTTTTGATGGCTCAAGGTTATACTATCCTGATGGTATTGGTTTGGTTTCTAAGTATTTTAGCAATCAGCTTTTCTATCAATTTCTTGAATTTCATTCTGAATAAAAACAATACAGCATTTTATGTTGTAATTGCCTTTTTAACATCATTTGTTGGACTTCAATATTTTGGGATATTCGATATTACACCGTATACTGGTGTGGTTTTCTATTCGTTTTACGAACTCGGTTACACTGCTCTTCTTCCTTTAGGTTTAGTCATTATTTTATTTAAAGCAAACTATAGATTATTGAGAAAGAACTTTTATGTGGATGGAGCAGTTAAAGCCAAGAAGGAAAAATTCAGGAATTACAATTTGGAGTTTTTGAACCGTTTTGGAAAACTGGCAACCTTTTTGAAAAATGACGTCAAGATGATCACTAGAAACGCCAGGCCTAAGCAGGTCTTACTGATGTCTTTTTTCTTTCTTTTTTACGGATTAATATTTTTTACACAGGATACTTATAAGGATATGCCAGCAATTTTGGCCTTTGCTGCTATTTTTGTGACGGGAGGTTTTCTTATCACTTTTGGACAGTTGGTGCCATCCTGGGATAGCGAATACTACAAATTGATGATGAGTCAGAATATCTCTTACAAGAAATACCTAGAATCCAAATGGTTGCTGATGGCTTTAGCCTGTGCGATTTCTTTCATCTTGAGTACTCCTTATATTTATTTTGGCTGGGACATCTATGCCATGATAGCTGCAGGAGCTTCTTTTAATATCGGGCTCAACTCATTCATTACCCTTTACGGAGGGGCCTTGAATAGAGTGCCAGTAGAACTTAATCAAAAAGCAAAAGCCTTTAGTAATACTCAAGGTTTTAATCCCACTCAATTGCTCATTAGTTTGCCTAAAATTTTAGGGCCTATGCTCATTTTTTATGTGCCTTATAAACTCATCAATTTTAATGCAGGCATCATTGCACTGACATTAAGTGGACTTTTAGGATTGATTTTCAAATCTTACTTTCTCAATTTAATCGAAAAAGTATATCAAAAAACAAAGTACAAAACACTCGCAGCATTTTCAGAAAAAAAATAACTTCAGTTTATGGAAACTATCATTCAAGTTCAAAATTTGACCAAAAGTTACAATGCTAGTAAAGTTCTAGATATAGAAACTTTAGAGATTCCAAAAGGACAAAGCTTTGGCCTGGTGGGAAACAATGGGGCTGGTAAAACGACGTTTTTTAGCCTTTTGTTGGATCTTATCCAGCCTACAACTGGGCAGATCGAAAACAAGGGGATTGTGGTAAGCCAAAGTGAAGGCTGGAAACCTTATACTTCCTCTTTTATAGATGAAAGTTTCTTGATTGGCTACCTTACTGCTGAAGAATATTTCTACTTTATTGGAGACTTACGCAACACGTCGAAAGCTGAGGTAGATGAACTTCTGGCCGAATTTGAAGACTTTTTTCACGGAGAAATCTTGAATCAGAAAAAATACCTGAGAGATCTCTCTAAAGGAAATCAGAAAAAAGCTGGTATTGTTGCAGCTCTTATCGGAAATCCTGAAGTGGTTATCCTGGATGAACCGTTTGCGAATCTAGACCCTACCACTCAAATTCGATTAAAGAAAATCATCAAAGACCTTTCGGCTCAAAAACACGTTACAGTTTTGGTCTCTAGCCATGACTTGATGCATGTGACCGACGTTTGCGAGCGAGTTGTAGTCTTGGATAAAGGACAAGTTGTAAAAGATATTTATACCAGCGAAGCTACCTTAAAGGAATTAGAGCTTTATTTTGAAAGGTAGTTCGCTCAATTTACAATTTATAATTGCGGGTTTTATAAAATCTATATATTTACCACCATATACTATTGCTTATTTTTTTAAGTTATTAAAAGTAGACTTCTTTTCATGCGTATAAAATTTTTTCTCATAGGTATTCTTGGACTTTTAGTAATCTCGTCCTGCTCAAGAAAAAAGGACAAATTCCTGAACAAGAATTTCCATGCGATGACCACCTATTATAACATTGTGTACAATGGCAATCTGGCACTCGAAGAAGGGAAGGAACTTGTGGAAGCCACTTATGTAGAAGATTACTGGAAGGTCCTGCCTATAGAACGTATGGCTATTGAAAAAAACAGACCTAAACCAATCGGGAAAAATTCCAAGAAAGACTCAAATACTAAAGAAAATTCTCCTTTTCAAAACGCCGAAGAAAAAGCAACCAAGTCCATTCAAAAACACTCTATGTTTATGGGTGGTAAAGAATACAACCCCCAAATGGACGAAGCTTTCCTTCTGCTGGGTAAGGCAAGGTATTATGACCAAAGATTTGTTCCTGCAAAAGATGCTTTCAATTTTATTCTGAATCATTATCCAGAAAGCTCCACCATCAACCAAGCAAAGATTTGGGTAGAAAAAACCAACTTAAGGCTAGAGTATTTCGATATGGCTATTGGAAATCTGATCACCCTTATCAATACTTCAGACTTAACTCCTTTAGAACAACACGAAGCTTCTGCAACACTTGCACAGGCTTATATTTTTGAAGATCAAAAACGATTGGCGATCCCGCCTTTACGAACCGCAATTGAAACCGCAACAGATGATGAAAAGAAAGGCAGGTTGCTTTATATAAAAGGACAGCTACACGCCTTGTTAGGTGAAAAAGACAGTGCGCGTGTTAGTTTTGATGAGGTCATAGAACTAAACAGAAATGCACCAAGGCGCTACATGATTCATTCAGAATTGGAAAAATTGAGGCTCAAAGGTTATGAAGAAGCACTCTGGTATGAAACCGAATTGGCTTTTCAGGAACTGGCCGAAAATCGTGAGAATCGCCCATTTTTAGACTTCATTTATTATGATAATGCGGTTTTTAGACTGGCGAAAGATTCAGTTGATTTAGCTGTAGAAAAATTCAATAAATCCTTAAGAGAGCAGCCACGGGATAAGTATTTGAAAAGCAGAAATTACTTTAACCTGGGTGAGATTTATTTTGATAAAGCATCTTACGCGACTTCTGGAAAATATTACGATAGTACTCTTTCGAATCTTGCAAACGATGGCCTGGAGTATAGACAAATAAAAAGAAAGCGCGATAATCTGGAAGACGTTATCAAATTTGAAAGAATCGCAAAAGATAACGATAGCATTTTGAATCTTGTAAGTGCTCCAGAGGAAGAGCGAGTTAAAATTTTTCAAGCCTACATAGAAAAACTCAAAGAGGAGCAGAAAAGTGTATTTGCAAACAAAAACACCTCTCAGTTAGGCAATTCTAGATTTGGAGCTCAAAAAAGCCAAATAGGTGGGGGACAGGCTAGTAATACAAAGTTTTATTTTTACGACATTACCCAGAAGCAAAGGGGTGAAGAATCTTTTAGAAAGATTTGGGGAAATATTGAATTGGCAGACGATTGGCGAAGAAGTCCGTCCAGAAAAACAGGTATCGAAGAGGATGAAGCTGTGGCGGAAGATAGGTTAAGGCCAGAGTATGATCCTCAAACTTACATTGCCCAGATTCCTACCGATGAATCGGTGATCGATAGTATTTCAGACGAAAGGAACTTTGCCTATTATCAGCTTGGTATTATCTATAAAGAGAAATTTAGGAAATACGATCGCGCGATCACTAAACTGACTTCCCTTCTTGATAACGATCCTGAAGAAAGGCTGATCCTTCCTTCCAAATATTACCTCTATAAAATTTATGATGAGACAGGAAATACAAAATTAGCGGATCAATGGAAAAATGAGATTTTAAATCAGCATCCAGATTCCAGGTATGCCAGTATATTGATAAATCCAGAAGCTTACAGAAACGACGCCAACAATCCGCTGAATGTCTACAATAGATTATATACTTCATATAAATCTGGAAATTATCAAGAAGTGTTGACTGAAATTGATACCTACACCAAAGTATTTGTTGGAAATTCAATTTTACCAAAACTAGAACTTCTCAAAGCCAGAGTATTAGCTAAGCTTGAAGGGGCTACTGCATACCTTGAAGCGCTTAATTATGTTGCATTAACCTACCCGCAGTCACAAGAAGGGAAATATGCACAAGAACAATACAAAGAGTTGAAAAAGAAACCCTTCTCTTCTCAATTCGACATGAAACCAGATCCAAATGCTGAATATATATTGGTGTATGACTTACATAATCAATCTATAGATGAAGCAAAAGTACAAGAAGTAAAATCTAATTTAACTGCAGCCATACAAAACGAACAAGGGCTAGAGTTGAGCATTACTGAAGATGTTTACAATCAAAATCAAACTTTTGTGACTATTAATGGTCTTAAAAGTAAACTTGGAGCTGAAGGTTTAGCAGAAAAGTTTATAGAAAATGCGATTATTGACAAAAGTTTCACTTATTTTGTGATTTCACAGAAGAATTATAAAATTGCCCAGATCCATAAAAATCTAGATGAATACCTAGAAAAAATTAATTAACATGTTTGCAGAAAAAAATAAAGCCGTGAATCCAGATTTAGCTAAAGAACAAAACAAAATCGCTCAAGGAACTGTATTTAAAGGTTCGATAGAATCTCAAGGAAGTTTCCGCATAGAAGGGAAGGTTGTTGGAAACATCAAAACTCCAGGAAAGGTCGTAGTTGGAAAAACAGGTTACATAGAAGGAGAAATTGAGTGTGAAAATGCCGATTTTGAAGGCGAGTTTAAGGGAGATCTTAAAGTAAGTAAGCTTTTAACCTTGAGAGCTACTTCCAAAATAGAAGGAGAAGTCTTTACAGATAAACTATCTATAGAGCCAGGCGCTGTATTCAATGCCACTTGTAGCATGAAAGGAGCTGTTAAATCAATTTCTGGTAATGCCAAAAAAGAACAATCAGCCTAAACCCTGGTTATATTTTTCTGGGATTGCCTTACAAATGACCATTATTATTGTGGCTTCGGTTTTTTTAGGACGCTGGCTTGATCATAATTTTACAGATTCGTCTAGAGTTTTTACTATCCTAATTTCTTTGTTAGGTATTTTTGTAGCTTTAACCCACGTTGTCATTTCTCTAAAAAACTTTAAGGAATAAAAAAATGAAGAAGATTTTTAAAAATCCTTATGTCTCTATTTTACTTTTCTCAATCTTAATTATTGTCATACACGGAGTTTTAGATAATGTGTTCTCGATTATTACCTATTATTCTCTGTTATCAATTTATTTATTTCACGTTGTTTCTGCTTTATCTGTAGCGGGCATTGTTCAGCTGGTTTATATGAAGTCAAAAGATCACGCGGGTTTTGCCTTTATGGGCACTAGTCTTTTGAAAATGCTTGCAGCAATTTTATTTTTACTACCCGGATTTCTCTCCGAGGATCAGCCTACATTTGCCAATATTTTGAATTTTTTTGTGCCCTATTTTTTGTTTTTGATTTTTGAGGCTATTCAAGTGATCCAATTGATCAACCCGAAGTCACCCTCAGAAATTGAATAATTATTTAAAAAAAAATCGAAAACGAATAATTTATTGCTGAAAAAATATTTTTTTGAAGCTTTCATTTAAAATTAGAAAGTAAAAACTTACATTTGCACGAAATTTTCGAATTGATATTAAGTCAACTTTCTATGGCAACACATAAATCTTCAAAGATTACAGTGGCTTTTATGCTTTTACTTATCCTGAATTCATTTTCATCTTTTGCACAGTTAGAAACTGAAGAGGTGATTGATGAAAAATTCAATCCTACAGAAATGATCATGCATCACATAAGTGACTCTCACGGATGGCATTTTTTTGGAGAAGGAGAGGATTCGTTTACATTGCCTTTGCCTGTAATTCTTTGGACTGATGAAGGTTTAACTAGCTTTATGTCTAGTGAATTTCATCATGATGTTGAAGGAGAGCATGTGGTTGAGTCTGGAGAACAGAAGTTTGTGAACTATCACGAGAAAATTTATGTCCTTAATGATGGGGAAGAGGCGTTAGAGTTTGATGAAGCATCTCATTCAGCTCTTAATGCAAATAGACCCTTTGATTTATCGATAACTAAAAATGTAGCTTCAATGCTCCTTTCTGGAATATTGTTAGTCTTATTTTTTGTTGGTTTAGCAAAGCATTACAAAAAATCCAATAAAGCTCCTAAGGGTGTCAAAAATATACTAGAAACCTTGGTAATTTTCGTGAGAGATGAAATTGCTAAACCTCAGATAGGTGAAAAGAAGTACATGAAGTTTATGCCGTTTTTGTTAACCGTATTTTTCTTTATTTGGATTTCTAATTTGATGGGATTACTGCCAGGTGCAGCAAATGTCACGGGAAATATCTCCATTACAATAGCCTTAGGCTTATTCACCCTAGCTTTAATTTTGGTTAATGGCAACAAGGATTATTGGCAACACGTCTTGTGGATGCCAGGTATTCCAACCTTTGTAAAACCAATTTTAGCCATTGTTGAGATCTTAGGGGTTTTTATCAAGCCGATAGCGCTTATGATACGTCTGTTTGCTAACATCACAGCAGGTCACATCATTATACTGAGCTTAATAGGTCTGATATTTATTTTGGAAACAGCGGGAGTTGCAGCGATTTCTGTGCCTTTTGCTTTGTTTATTACAGTCCTGGAATTACTAGTTGCATTTTTGCAAGCTTTTATATTTACCATGCTGTCAGCTCTATTTATAGGTATGGCGGTGCAAGAACATGAACATCATTAATCTTTAATTTTTAATATTTATTTACTATGGAATTATTACACGTTGGTATCGCAGCTTTAGGAGCTGGTTTGGCTGTTCTAGGAGCAGGAATTGGTGTGGGTAAAATCGGTGGCTCTGCCATGGAAGCTATCGCACGTCAGCCAGAAGCTTCTGGAAAAATCCAGACTGCTATGATTATTGCTGCCGCACTTGTAGAGGGTGTTGCTCTTTTTGGAGTTGTTGCTGCTCTATTAGGTGTATTGACCACTTAAAATGATGAAAAACCCTCATTACCAACGGTTGGTTGGATGAGGGTTTTATTTTTTAGAATTAAAAACACTTATCATATATGGATTTAATTACTCCTGAATACGGTTTATTTGTTTGGCAAGTCGTTGTCTTAGTTATACTTATTTTTTTATTGACAAAATTTGCCTGGAAGCCGGTGATGAAGGCCGTTGGTGAAAGAGAGGCTTCGATTAATGATGCTTTGGCTTCTGCCGAAAAAGCCAAGGAAGAAATGGCTAATTTGAAGGCAGACAATGAAAAGATGCTACAACAAGCCAGAGCAGAACGCGATGAAATGTTGAAAGAGGCTCAGCAAATGAAAAAATCTATCATATCTGAAGCAACTGAGGATGCAAACGAAAAAGCGGAACGCATTTTGGAAAAGGCACAAATTACCATTCAGAGCGAGAAGAAACAAGCTTTAGCGGAAATCAAGTCGCAAGTTGCAGAGTTATCTGTTCAAATTGCGGAGACGGTTGTTAAAAAACAATTGGATGATAAGCAGGAGCAAATGAAGCTAGTAGATAAAATGCTAGATGACGTTAAACTTAACTAAGATCATTCATGGGAAGTAGAGCAGGAAAACGGTATGCTAAAGCCATTATTGAATTGGCCCAAGAAGAGAAGGTGGTAGATAAGGTTCTGGAGAATTTCAGTACTATACACTCTACAATTTCCAATAACAAAGACCTGAAGCAATTGCTCTCAAGTCCTTTGATTGAGGTAAGTAAAAAAGAATCTATTCTTCTAGAAATCTTCAGTGCTACTCAATCTCTAGTTCAAAAGCTGATTAAAACTCTTGCTACCAACAATCGTATTGAATTATTGCAGCACGTTTCAAAAGAATATATCGACCTTTATAACGCTATAAATCATATTCAATCTGCTACTGTAATCACTGCAGTTGAAATGAATAAGGCTGTCGAAGATAAAATTCAGAATAAAATAAAAGAAATTACTGGTTACACTGCAAATCTTACCAACCAAGTCGATGAATCTATTCTTGGTGGATTTATACTCAGATTGAAAGACCTTCAATATGACGCAAGTGTTTCCGGAAGTCTTAATCGATTCAAAAGACAATTATCATAATACTAAACGGTATGTATTTACCATTTAATGCTAAATAAATTATGGCTGAAGTAAACTCTGCTGAAGTTTCAGCAATCTTAAAAAAACAAATCTCTGGTTTCGAATCTGAAACCTCTTTGGATGAAGTAGGAACAGTTCTTAGAGTTGGTGATGGTATTGCCAATGTTTATGGGTTAACCAATGCACAACTAGGTGAACTTGTAGAATTTGAAGGAGGGCTTAATGGAATGGTACTAAACCTAGAGGAAGACACTGTAGGGGTTGTACTTCTTGGTAAGTCCAACGATATAAATGAAGGGGATACTGTAAAGCGAACCAAAAAGATTTCATCGATTCAAGTTGGTGAAGGTATTGTAGGTCGTGTTGTTAATACATTGGGGGAAACCATCGATGGTAAAGGAGAGATAGAAGGAGAGACTTTTTTGATGCCAATCGAGAGAAAAGCGCCAGGAGTTATCTACAGAGAGCCAGTTACAGAGCCAATGCAAACCGGTATTAAATCCATAGATGCTATGGTGCCAGTTGGTAGAGGGCAAAGAGAATTGGTTATTGGAGATAGACAGACCGGTAAGACCTCTGTTTGTATCGATACTATCCTGAACCAAAAAGAATTTTACGACAAAGGTGAGCCAGTCTATTGTATTTATGTTGCTATTGGACAAAAGGCTTCGACGGTAGCTGGTATTGCCAATCTTTTGGAAGAAAGAGGAGCTTTAGCTTATACAACTATAGTTGCTGCCAATGCATCAGATCCTGCAGCCATGCAAGTCTATGCTCCCTTAGCTGGTGCAGCAATTGGAGAATATTTTAGAGATACTGGAAGACCAGCTCTTATTATCTATGATGACTTATCAAAACAAGCGGTAGCCTATCGTGAGGTGTCTTTATTATTGAGAAGACCTCCAGGTCGTGAAGCTTATCCGGGTGATGTGTTTTACCTTCACTCCAGATTATTGGAGCGTTCAGCAAAAATCATCAACGATGATGGCATTGCTCAACAAATGAACGATCTACCCGAAGCTTTAAAAGGTAAAGTAAAAGGAGGGGGTTCTTTAACAGCACTTCCAATTATTGAAACACAGGCAGGTGACGTTTCTGCTTATATTCCTACCAACGTGATTTCGATTACAGATGGTCAGATCTTCTTAACTTCAGATTTGTTCAACTCTGGGGTAAGACCAGCAATTGATGTAGGTATTTCTGTATCTCGTGTTGGTGGTTCTGCTCAGATCAAATCGATGAAGAAAGTGGCTGGTACATTAAAACTAGATCAGGCCCAGTATAGAGAACTGGAAGCTTTTGCTAAGTTTGGTTCAGACTTAGATGCTTCTACACAAAACACCATTGAAAAAGGTAAGCGTAACGTGGAAATCTTAAAACAAGCTGAAGCAAGTCCTTATGCTGTTGAAGATCAAATTGCAATTGTTTATGCAGGAACTAAAAACTTGATGAGATCGGTGCCGGTTGATAAAATTAAAGAGTTTGAAAAAGATTATTTATCTTATTTGAATTCAAAACATAGAGATACTTTAGATCAATTGAAAGCTGGTAAATATACCGATGAGCTTACAGATGTGTTAGCAAGTGCAGCTAAAGAAATCTCAGCAAAATACAAAGCATAAAGCTTAATTTATGGCTAATTTAAAGGAATTAAGAAGTAGGATTACCTCGGTATCTTCAACGATGCAGATCACCAGTGCTATGAAGATGGTATCTGCTGCAAAGTTGAATCGTGCTCAAAATGCGATTGAGGATATGCGTCCTTATGCCGAAAAACTTACAGAATTATTACAAAATTTAAGTGCGTCTTTAGACAGCGATACTAATAGTCCATATTCTGAACAGCGTGAAGTCGATTCTGTATTGATAGTGGCTATTTCCTCTAACCGGGGTTTGGCAGGTGCTTTTAATACGAACATCATCAAAAGGGTGAGAAGTTTGGCCGAAGAATCTTACCCCAATAAGAATGTAAAAATTCTCAGTATTGGTAAGAAGGCGGGTGACGTTTTGAAAAAGAAGTATGACATAGAAGGAAGTTATAATACTATTTATGACGATCTAACCTATGAGGCTGTTGCTGAAATAGCTGACGAACTGATGGGGTATTTTAAGTCTGGTAAATTCGATAAAATTGAACTGGTGTATAACAGTTTTAAAAACGCAGCTACCCAAATTATTACTAAAGAACAATTTTTACCGATAGAGCCTGCTAGTCAAAAAGAAGATGAAGATGTGTCCATGTCTTCAGACTATATTTTTGAACCAAATAAGGCCGAAATTGTGGAAGACTTAATCCCAAAATCTTTAAAGATCCAACTGTTCAAAGCGATAAGAGATTCTGTTGCCTCCGAGCATGGAGCAAGGATGACAGCGATGCATAAAGCTACCGATAATGCGACGGAGCTTAGAGATGATCTAAAATTATCTTACAACAAAGCAAGACAAGCATCGATTACCAATGAAATACTTGAAATCGTTGCTGGCGCCGAAGCTTTGGCAGATAGCTAGTTATGATGATTAATCACTAAATAAATTAGAAAAAACCTCTCTCAAGAGGTTTTTTCCGTTAATGACTTATGAGGAGTCCAAACAATAGTCTGTGTCTTTATAATAAAATGTATTTTTGACGTTTGTAATTAAAACAAGTATGATCAAATCTTTTCAAGTTCGTATAAGCCTTCTTTTACTTGGTTTTATCGTTTTATCCTGTAACGACGATGTTGAAAAAATTTCAAAAAATGATATAGAAAAGGTAGAAGTTGAAAAGATTCCCGAACCTAAGATGTTTGGGTTTACCCTTAGCGATTTTGAAGTTGTATTTGATACAGTAAAACGTGGAGAAACTTTTGGAACCATTATGGATAGCTTTGGGGTGAGCCCAGGTAAAGTCTACCAGTTAACCCAAAGTATTCCAGATTCTGTAATGAATTTTAGGAGAATCAACTATGGAAAGCCTTACGTTGTCTTAAAAAGCAAGGATACCACTCAGCGAGTGGAGCATTTTGTCTATCAGAAATCTGTTATTGATTACGCAGTCATTAGTCTGGACAGTGTCAAAGGGGAAGCTAAATCAAAGCCAGTTAGTATTAAACAAAAGACGACTTCTGGTGTAATATCCTCTTCACTTTCAGCTGCAATCGATGAAGCGGGATTAGATTATTTGTTGACCAATCGATTTGCGGATATCTACCAATGGAGTGTTGACTTCTTTAAACTTCAGAAAGGGGATCAGTTTAAATTGATTTATAAAGAAAAATACATAGACGATACGATATATGCAGGCCTGGAAAGTATTGATGCAGCTGTGTTAAAACACAAAGGCCGTGAATTCTACGCCTTCGATTTTTTAATCGATTCTATAACTGGACGCACAGACTATTTCGATGAAAATGCAAAAACCCTAAGGAGTTTCTTTCTTAAAGCACCCTTGAAGTTTAGCAGAATCTCTTCCAGATATACAGGAAGACGCTTTCACCCCGTTCAAAAACGATGGAAGGCTCATAAAGGAACCGATTATGCTGCTGCAACTGGAACACCTATATGGTCTACAGCAGACGGGGTTGTTACAAAAGCGAGTTATACCAGAGGTAATGGAAACTACGTTAAAGTGAGACATACCAACAAATATTCTACCCAATACCTTCACATGTCCAGAAGAGCGGTTAAGGTGGGGCAGTATGTCAAACAAGGTGAAATTATTGGCTATGTTGGACAAACAGGATTAGCCACGGGTCCTCATGTTTGCTATCGTTTCTGGGTAAATGGAAGGCAGGTAGATCCCTACAAGCAAGACTTACCAGATGCTGAACCGATGAAAGAGGAACTCAAGCCTAGCTATTTTGAATTTATAGCGCCCTTAAAAGTTAAAATTGACGAGGTGGAATATAAATCTATTTTATAAAAATAGCGGCTATTTTTAAAACTTTGCTTTAAGGGCTTAAGTCAGTCCTTGTCTGCTCTAGCATTTGATTTTTCTGTTATTATTTTTCTTCTTTTTTCTCTTATCAAGATTTGTTTCAGATTACCTTTTTAACAATGTTTCTTAACATTGGCTTAATATTAGAACTTTTATTCTGAACTTACTTTGCACCAAAATATAAACAAAAACATTTTCAAATGAAAAAATTGCTACTTGGCTTATTCTTATTGATAGGAGTAGGTTTATTTGCACAAGGGGTAACTACTTCCTCTATTAATGGTAAGATCACAGACAATAACGATCAGCCTCTACCTGGAGCAAACGTTATAGCTGTGCATACACCAACTGGAACACAGTATGGTGTAGTAACCGATTTTGATGGTTTCTATAGAATACCAAACATGCGTGTTGGCGGACCTTACACAGTAACTATTACTTATGTAGGTTTTGAAGATATTCTATTAGAAGGAGTTTTTCTAAGACTTGGCGATTCTGAACGTATTAGTAAACAAATGGCGGAGTCTAACAATGCTTTAGATGAGGTCATCATTTCAGCTTCTAAAAATGGAATTTTCGATTCTGGTCAAACGGGATCCAATACCAACATTTCACAGAGACAAGTTAATAATTTGCCTTCTGCAACTCGATCTCTTGGAGATTTCATTAGAACGACTCCAGAAGCTCAAGTTGGTGAAGGTGGAAGTATTTCTTTAGGAGGACAAAACAACCGTTACAATGCGATCTATATTGATGGTGCTGTGAACAACGATGCTTTTGGTCTTGCAGGTTCAGGAACCAATGGTGGTCAAACTGGAGTAAGTCCAATTTCTATTGACGCGATTGAGTCTTTCCAGGTGAACCTTTCTCCATTTGACGTAAGACAATCTGGTTTTGCTGGTGGATCTATAAATGCGATTACGCGTTCTGGTTCTAACAATACTGAAGGTTCTGCTTATTACTACTTAAGAAACCAGGATCTTGCAGGAAAAACACCTACAGCACTTAGTGAAGATAATAGAGAAAAATTAACTGACTTTACCGCTGAACTTTTTGGAGCAAGAGTTGGTGGAGCCATTGTAAAAGATAAATTATTTTACTTTATCAATTACGAAAGACAAGACGAGCAAACCCCTCAACCTTTTGTTTTTGATCGCTATCAAGGAGACACACGAAATAGAGAAGCTTTTACAAACTTAAGACAAGGCCTTATAAATACTTATGGCTATGATCCAGGAATATTTGATAACAATACAACAAGTTTAGTAAGTGATAAATTAATTACTCGTATCGACTGGAACGTAAACGATAAAAACAGCATTACTTTAAGGAATTCTTACGTGAATGCTGAAAACACAGACCCAAGACAAAGTGGTGATAGAAGTATCAATTATACCAACGCGGGTGTATTCTTCCCTTCTAGAACTAACTCGACTACCTTAGAGTGGAGTACAACAAATGGTTCTAATATGTCAAACAACTTAATAGTTGCTTATACCGATGTCTTAGACGATAGAAATCCAACTGGGAGTCCCTTTCCAGCTGTAAGAATATTTGACGGTCCAGGAAGTATTTTCTTTGGTTCAGAAGCCTTTTCTACAGCGAACCTATTGGAGCAGAAAGTTTTGAATATCACCAATAACTTTGAAGTGTATAGTGGACGTCATAAGTTGACCTTTGGTGCTAACTTCGAATACTTTGATTCAAAAAATGTATTCTTTAGACAAAACTATGGATCGTATACTTTTAATTCCCTATCTGATTTCAACACTTACTTAGATGATATCGATGGTAACGAAGCTCCGGTTAGATTTTTTGACAGAGGGTATTCTCTATTAGGAGGTACAGGTGATAATTCTTTGGGTGCTGCAGAATTCAGTTACTCTCAGCTAGGATTCTATGCACAAGACGATGTAGACTTAACCGACGATTTTAAAGTAAGCTTAGGTCTTCGAATAGACTTGCCATTTTTTGAGGATGGTTTAGTAAATAATGATTTTAATACTAGAACTGTAGAACTTCTTGAAGCTAACGGAAAAGACTTGCAAGGCGCTAGAGTTGGTCAGGGTATCGATACTCAAGTTCATTTTTCTCCAAGGCTCGGATTTTCCTGGGATGTTGGAGGAAATAGAACCACTCAGATAAGAGGTGGTGTAGGTGTATTTACCTCAAGAATTCCTTTGGTATGGCCAGGTGGTGCCTACAACAACAACGGTCTAACAGCTGGATTTGTTGACGAAAGAGCGATTGATGGAGATATTTTCTTTAGTGGAGATCCTTTTGACCAGCCGGTACAGCCAGGCGCAGAACCAGGTACTGGTGCGACAGGTGGACAAATTGACTTATTTGCTCCAGATTTCAAACTTCCACAAGTGGCTAAATATAATATTGCTGTTGATCAAAAATTACCAGTATGGGGTTTAATTGCTTCTGGAGAGTTTCTATACAACGATGTCTTAAATGCTGTGTTTTATGAGAATTTAAACATCAGAGGTCCAGTTGGACGTTTGAATGGTGCAGACAACAGACCTTTTTATGACAGAGGAGATCTTATTGACGATAACTACTCTAGCATCTTTTTAGGAACTAACACAAGTGAGGGTTATTCTTATAATGCAACGTTCAAACTGACAAAACCATTTGAAAATGGATTTGCAGGACAAATCGCTTATACATACGGAGATGCTTACGATATTTTCCAGGGTACGTCTTCTCAAAACTCATCTCAATGGAGAAACATAGAAACCGTGAATGGTAAAAATGCAAATCCAGGTATCCAACGTTCAGGATTCTCTTTAGGATCTAGGATAACAGCCAATATGAGCTATGAGTATGAATGGAATGATAACGTAAAAAGTACTATCTCCTTATTTTATGCTGGTGAAGAAGGAGCTCCATTCACATACCTTTACAACAATACTGAAGCGAACATCCTTAACGACGACTCAAGAGATAATGCGTTGATTTATATCCCGAGAGACGCTAGTGAAATTACTTTTGCAGGAACTCCAGAAGAGCAACAGGCTCAATGGCAAGCCTTCAATAGTTACATCGAAAGTAGCGAGTATTTAAGAGAAAGAAGAGGACAATATTCTGAACGCTTTGGAGAGAGAGGACCATGGAGTCATATTGTGGATTTAAAATTCTTGCAGGATGTGAGTCTTAACTTGAATGATAAGAAGCATACTTTTCAACTGTCTTTCGACATCTTTAACTTCACCAATTTGATTAACAAAGATTGGGGACGTAGACCATTTATTCCTGGTACTATTGGTATCCTTGATGTTGAGGAAGGTGGTCCAGATCCAGTTTTTAGTTTTAATTCTGAACAATTCCAAACAGAAGCTGATGTTGAGAACTTTGATGATTCAGGCATCTTATCTTCCAGATGGCAAATGCAAGTTGGTTTAAGATATATCTTCAACTAACTTTCAATCACATCATACTTTTTATACGAGACCCATCATGGGTCTCGTTTTTTTTTTACAAAGTATTCAAACTTGTCGCAAGCATTGTCAGGATTTTTCTTGTAATTTTAGCCAAGTCTATGATTAACAAGCGCCTCCTTATCAAAAATCTTCTGGCTCACAATGGTGAGAATAGTTTCTACGATAAGAAATTAAGGGTAGATATTGGCTCCCGTGAAGGCAAAGCTAAGTTCCTTAAGCACGTCTGCTCCTTATCCAACACCAACCCTATTAATAACTCTTACATCGTGATTGGTATAGAAGACGAAAACAACGCTATAGTTGGCGTAGATTTCTTTGACGATAGTAAAATTCAAAATTTGATCAATGCCTACTTAGAACATCCGCCTATTGTATCTTATGAGAATGTTCAGTTTCCTCACCTTCCAGAGGATAAAGTCGTAGGTCTGGTGAGTATTCGTCCTAAACGGGATAATAGCATATGTTCTTTAAGAAAAAACATTTGGAAGTACTGGGGAGGAACTGTATTTATGCGTGAGGGAAGCATTAGTAAGCCAAAAGTATTCGATATTGAAATCAAGGATATCAATTCTGAAATCGTTGCTGCCATAGAGCAAAATTCTCAGAATAATATTGAACTCACCCTGGATGGGTTTCATGATTTTATTTTAAAAAGTCGTGACTACGATCCAAAATACAAAGTCTTTAAGGAATATTTTGTCCTATGCTGGGCGGCAAAACCCAAAACTGTTGGAGATAAAACCTTTTATTCAAGAGTCAATATTCAATTGATCAACGAACAGGTTAAATTGTTTTACTCAGATTTGGATGAAGTTGAAATACAGTATGATGAGGATAAGTTTGAAATTTTGGAATACGTGCATTTAGGACTCCAGAACAAGTTTCAGTATTATCCTTTGGAAAAGGTGTCTATTCAGTTTAGAGACAATATGCACTACGATATTGAGTCCCAATTGGTTTTTGAAGCTCCTCAATACGATCAAAAAACCTTAAGGCACTATTTGAATCATAACGACAGTCTGTTGAAAAAACTTAAAAAGAAGTTAGACTTGAGTTCAGCAGAAAAAAGCGAACTAGTTAATATGTCAACGATTTACCTTATTGCCTACCTTAACGGCTTTGAGAATTCTTTAGAGAAGCTTGAAGAAGCTAAGCCCTTGCTGAAAAAAATTCAGCCTAAAGCCTACGAAAGACTAAAAGATAATATGAGAATTTTACGGAAAATAAAATACAATTAGAATGAGCAGAACACTCGTGATTGGAGATATACATGGAGGATTTAAGGCTTTGAAGCAAGCCCTGGAACGTGCAGAAGTCACCCCAGAAGATAAACTGATATTCCTTGGAGATTATGTGGATGGCTGGAGCCAAACACCAGAATTATTATCCTATCTTATCCAATTGAAGGAAGAACAAGACTGTATTTTTATACGAGGTAATCATGATGATTTGGTTCTAGGCTGGTTTCATACAGGGGAGTCTAATCCCAAATGGCTTCAGCATGGTGGCGACAGTACTATTAAAGCTTACCAAAGCGTAAGTTCAACTTTAAAAAATCTTCACCGACAATTTTTGGAAAACCTGACCAACTATCATATCGATGAACAGAAGCGTTTGTTTTTACACGCTGGTTTTGCCAATATGCACGGACCGAGTTCAGAATTTTATGCCAATACGGTCTATTGGGACAGGACGCTTTGGGAAATGACTTTGGCAATGGACAAAAGGCTGAGTCCTGAAGACGATTCCTACCCAGCCAGGCTCAAACTCTTCAATGAAATTTATATCGGACACACTCCGACCACACGAATTGGAAAGACAGACCCTGTTAATCTGGCCAATGTTTGGAATATAGACACTGGTGCTGCCTTTAGAGGACCTATAAGTATTTTGGATATTGATACTAAAGCCTACTGGCAAAGCGACCCCGTGTATAAGTTATATCCTAATGAATCAGGCAGGAATCAAGAATAAATTTTTCAATTTATTTTATTATAAAATCGTCAAATTTATTTTTAACGTTATGGAATACTTTAAAAAAAATGCCATCCCAGTAGCGCAGAATTGATTTTAAGTCAATTGTAAAAATTTATTTTGTTGAGTTAGGCAACATTATATACTGCTTTCTAATAGTTTTAATAAATTTTTTGGATTTTGTCGGTTGTCCCAGAAAGCAGAAATAATTAAGTCATTTTCTAAAACTTTGTAATAGATGCTATAGTTTCCAAGTGAAGCTACTCTAACATTTTTGAAGTTTGTCGATTTATAAGCAAGTGGTGTTTTTGCTATTTGGTTTGTTCGTTCCGAAACTAAATTTACAAGTTTAATAGAGTATGCACTTGATTTATTTCTTTTAACCCAATATTCTAAAATTCCAACAAATTGTAAATCAGCAGTTTTTGTCCAAATTAAATTGTATTTAGCCATTCCAGATTTCTTTTGTTCATGGCATCTTGAGAAATAAGTTTACCATCCTCAATATCTTTCTCGCTCAATTCCAGCATAATTTTTTGCTCTTTGGTTAATTCAACCAACTCAGAAGTTGAAGAGCTTGATGCTATTAACTTATCTAGAGCTTGCAAAAAATCTTTATTTTTTATTTTCAGGATTTTATCAATCAATCCGTTTCTAATATTGTCCACTGTTGCCATAATCTCTTGTTTAATTTATAAATATCCGAAAATTCTAAGAGTTGTCCTAATATTGGTTATTAAGATATAAAATAGATGTTATGCGTCTTAAATGA
>CAZOAD010000005.1:0-2443 GCA_964577705.1 uncultured Mesohalobacter sp. | reverse complement strand
CATCTCCAAACCCACCTTTTACAGTACCATCTTCTATGGTGATAAGGTATGGAAACTTTTCAAAAACAGATTCAAGTAGCTCTTTATCCAGAGGTTTCAAAAAGCGCAAATCGTAATGTGCAATGCTGAACTTGCCACCGATAGCTTTAATGCTTTGAGAGACATGGCTTGCTATGCTTCCTAAGCTTAAAACAGCCAGTTCTGAGCCTTCTTGTAGACATCTGCCCATTCCTATGTCTAAAGCTTTAAAATCGGCCTTCCAGTCCAAAATTTCACCTCGTCCTCTCGGATAGCGAATCGCCATGGGCTGTTTTAAATTTTGTGTAGCGGTATATAGCAGCTGTCTTAGCTCAATCGCATCTGCTGGAGCAGCGATGATCAAATTGGGGATACAGCGTAAATAGGCCAAATCGAAAACCCCATGATGAGTAGCGCCGTCATTGCCAACCAATCCAGCTCTATCTATACAAAAGATGACAGGCAAGTTTTGCAGAGCCACATCGTGAATCACCTGATCGTAAGCCCGCTGTAAGAAGGTAGAGTAGATTGCACAAAATACTTTATGGCCTTTCGTGGCCATACCAGCAGCAAGGGTCACCGCATGCTGTTCGGCAATGCCCACATCAAACGCCCGATCTGGAAAGGCTTGCATCATGTATTTTAAAGAGCTTCCTGTGGGCATAGCCGGGGTAATACCGACGATAGACTCGTCCTGTTCTGCCAATTCCAAAAGCGTTAAACCAAATACATCCTGAAATTTTGGGGGCAGGCCTTCATTATTTTTAGGTAATACTTCCCCTGTGGTTTTATCAAATTTTCCTGGGGCATGGTACTTCACCTGGTCTTCTTCCGCCTGCTTTAGGCCTTTTCCTTTTTTGGTGATGACGTGCAGAAGTTTGGGGCCTTTGATGCTTCTCAGCTTTTCAAAAGCCTTTAAAAGTTCTGGCAAGTCATGGCCGTCAACTGGCCCTTCGTAATAAAAATTGAGGGCTTCAATAATATTGTCGTTTGGTGGTTTTTGACCGATTTTGGCTTTAGTCAAATAGCTTTTCAAAGCCCCTACACTGGGGTCGATGCCGATGGCATTGTCGTTGAGAATGATCAACAAATTAGCTTTGGTCACTCCGGCATGATTTAAGCCTTCAAAGGCCATTCCTGAAGCAATGGAGGCATCACCGATCACCGCAACGTGTTGTTTTTCATGGTCGCCCTTTAACTGGGAGGAAATCGCCATACCCAAAGCGGCGGAAATGGAGGTGGAACTATGTCCAACCCCAAAGGTGTCGTATGGGCTCTCCTCCCGTTTAGGGAAGCCCGAAATGCCGTTGAGTTTTCGGTTAGTTTCAAAGATATCACGACGACCGGTAAGTATTTTATGACCATAGGCCTGATGCCCCACGTCCCAAACCAAAAGATCTTCTGGTGTGTCAAAACAGTAGTGCAAGGCAATGGTCAATTCTACTACGCCCAGACTCGCTCCCAAATGTCCTTCTTTGGTGGCGACAACATCAATAATAAATGATCTGAGTTCCTGAGCGACCTGAGTCAACTGATCTCGATTCAATTGTCTAAGATCTGCAGGTGAGTTAATCGTTGAAAGTAAAGTGTTACTCATGACACAAAGTTACCAATAGTCTTTGAGTTAATAGTTTTTTAGTTTTTTAGTTTTCGAGTGAGTAGTCGATAAGGTATAAGGCCATAGGAGTTAGGTAGTAGGTTGTAGAGAGGTTTATTTAATCGCTTTCTTCTAAAAAGGCTCTGCGTCCTTAGCGCCTTGGCGGTAAATGGTAAAATATATGAAGTTACTTAATAGAAGTATGAAAATAAATATCTGATCACTAATTGCAGAGGACTAAAATTAGTAGAGTTTTCTTTTTGTGATGTCCGTGGCTTTGTGGTTATTTTTTTGAAAACGGAATAGTTTTGACTAAGAAATTCTATTTTTGAAAAATGCTTACGCCTTTCGATGATACCTACTTTATGAAAAAAGCTTTGGAAGAAGCTTATCAGGCTTTTGACAAGGGAGAAGTGCCTGTGGGAGCGATTATCACCCATAAGAATCAAATTATAGCCAGAAGTCATAACCTGACTGAAATCCTGGTCGATGTCACTGCTCACGCCGAAATGCAGGCGATTACAGCGGCAGCCAACTTTATCGGGGGTAAATACTTAAGAGATTGCACCATGTACGTGACTTTGGAACCCTGCCAGATGTGTGCCGGGGCTTTGTACTGGAGTCAGTTGTCGCGGCTGGTCTTCGCTGCCGAAGATGACGTGCGTGGTTACAGAGCCATGAATACGAAGCTGCATCCCAAAACCAAAGTAGACTCTGGAATTCTTCAAGAAGAAGCCTCCAAATTACTTAAGACGTTTTTTATCCAAAAGCGAAATTTGAATTGAAACCAGACTTTTGAAATCCAAAAAATTTAAAAATACTTGATTT
>CAZOAD010000004.1:80240-83879 GCA_964577705.1 uncultured Mesohalobacter sp. | reverse complement strand
GATGTCCTTTTTTTGTGATTAGTATTTTCAAAGCGGAGCTTTGTCAGGATGCGCGAAGCGACTCCTGTTTCGTGAGATCTATTAAAGATCAAACGAACCGCCAACCTTAAACTACTGATTTTAAGTACAGTAGGATAAATTTAAGTATATGGGGTTTAACTTAAGATCAAGCAGTCCTTAACTAGTGTATTTTTAAACTACAAAAGCCATATTTAATGTTTATTAGATATGGCTTTTGATTTGCAGCAGTTCTTTTCCTGCCAACTAACTCAATTACAGATGACGTTTTTATCTACTCTTCATTCGCATTGATCAACATCGGTGTTTTACCATCGGTGATGATGATTTTAGTGTTAGGAGATTGAGAAAGTTTCGTAAAGGCTTCAATGCTCCTGGTTTTGATGATTTTGTCGGTCAATCCTTCAGCTAGGATCATCTGGGCATCGCGTTCTCCTTTTGCATTTATGATTTTACGTTCCGCTTCCAGTTTTTCCTGTTGTAAGATAAATTCCATTCGCATGGCATCCTGCTCAGCCTGTAGCTTGCGTTCTATAGAACTAGCAAGTCCAACTGGTAATTGAATGCTTTTCATCAACACAGCAATGAGCTGTATGCCATCGGCTTGGGTGATTAAAATTTCGTCCATTTTGGCCTTAATTTGCGATTCTATTTGTGCTCGCATTCCGGAGTGCATGTCTTTGGCATAAAACTGAGCACAAATGTCTGAGGAGGCCGATCTAAATACACTGGTGATGACCGATTCGTATTCCTGTCCCAGGTTAATCAATACCGATGGAATCTTGTTTTGCTCTAAACGGTACAGAATGGAAATCTCAGAATTGACACTTAAACCTTCTTTACTAGGTAAACTCAAAAAAAGCTTGATGTTTTTGGTTTGAGTGGATTCTTTAATAACTTTACTGGTAAAAGGATTGTAAATGACCGTTCCCTGGGTAATTACCTCGTCAGAAAGTTCTCCCAGATTTTGCCTTACTCCAGCTTCTCCTGGTCTGATTACTGCGCAGCTGCTAAAGAAGATTACTGCTAAGCCCATGCTTAAAATAGTTGTTGTTTTCATGATGTGTGTTTTTAAAACAAATAGCAATACATATACCATAATTATTAAATTATCAGAATTTAAGTATTATTTGTAAATTATTAGAGACAATTCACTCTATTTATAAACATATTAATGATTAATATTAATTTTATTTATGAATAGCTAAAATTTTATGTGTTTCCATGGGATGCTAAAGTTTGTTGGTGAGGTCTTGATCTATGAGTCACAGATGTTTTGCTGAGTCTTTGGAAAATTACCGCATCTGGAAGTGAACTGATGTTGCTCTTGAGTTTGATGACATAGGATGGGAAAATGATGAGGAGCGTTAGGAAGACTTGGATACTGCAGTTGACTCTGTCTGCTGGCAAGTGAGGGCTGCCCATAGATGAAGCTTAGTTGTCTGTACTATCTAAATCAAGAGGATTATATAAGTAAGAAGGCCCAAAGGGTTCATGTTAAGAATCTATAAGCCTGGAATAAATAGGTCTCAAATTAATTAAGAAAAGAGTTGTTTTAGCTCAGTTCTTCTTAAGATAAAATCTACAACGCCATCAGGTAGTAAGTAAGGGAAGAGATTAAATACAATCCAACAGCTCTTCAGTCGCTTTTTCAGAAAAAATACCAGTAAAATTCAATGCAATACTCAACGGGTCCATATTGACTAAAAACCTGGTGGCATTGTCATTTATGTCCAACAAAGGGTTGAAGAGGGAGGCGTTGATAAAAGGTAAAAATGGCTCCAAATCTTTGTCAAGAACACTTTCAAGATTGTGTTGAATAATGAGTTCTGGTTCAGAATCCATTATTTTTTCGAGAAATACTTCTTTAGAGGTTTGAAGTAAACCAAGGTAGATGAGATCAGGATGGATTAATTTTTTGTACTTTAATCTGTAGTTTTCAATCAGGTTAATACGCTTCATAATAGGGTTTTAAATATAATGCAGTCTATTTCAGGATGATGGCATTTTAAAAACTGGATAAATCTAAACATATTTATTCCAATTATCAAAATTCTTTTTCAATTTTAGTCAATCACTTAACAAGTCAACTAGTGAATAATTTGTATTTTCAGCCTGTCGTATAAAAATTTAAATCCTCACTGTCTTATGCTTACCAATAGATTGGTTACTCTGCTGTTAATTTCTGTTTTAGCTTTTTCTTCCTGTAAAGAGAAGAATATTCCAGAATTTGAAACCTGGATTCCTTACGATGAGACAGGATTGATAAAGTCTAGTGCTGAAAACGAGTCCGAAAGACTCCGTTATAAGCTTTTACAGTCCAAAGTTTCAGATCGTAATGATCTACTTGAAACTATTACTCTTCAGCTTGAGGATTTTTCCAGGGATAGGTATAACGAACTGTCTGTATATATCTTAGATCAGGATATATCCACACTGCAGAACCATATTTCAGAAGGAGTATTTTCTTATAAAGAGTTGACGCAATGGTATTTGTACAGGATTGCTTACTATGAAAGTAATCAAGATTTGGCTCTTAATGCCATGATTTCTATCAACCCTAAAGTGGTTGCTCAAGCAGAAGCGCTTGATGAGGAATCTAAAGGCGGTAGTCATCCTATTTATGGAATGCCAATAATTTTGAAGGATAATATTAATACGAGCAACATGCCGACTACGGCAGGTGCTGCTGTTTTGAAAGACAACCAACCCGAAAACGATGCTGAAATTGTTTCAAATTTGAAATCTCATGGGGGTTTGGTTTTAGGGAAAGCCAACTTAAGTGAATGGGCCAATTTCCTTTGTGATGGTTGTCCAAATGGATATAGTGCTATTGGTGGACAAACCTTAAATCCATATGGGGCCAGACAATTCGACACTGGTGGCTCAAGTTCTGGAAGTGCTGTAGTAGTTGCTGCAAATTATGCAGTTGCTGCCGTTGGATCGGAAACTTCAGGTTCCATTTTATCACCATCGAGTCAACAATCGGTAGTTGGACTAAAACCCACAATTGGCATTTTAAGCCAGGAGGGTATTGTCCCTATTTCCAGTACATTGGACACTCCTGGGCCTATCACTAAAAATCTGAATGACAATTCCATACTTTTTTCAGCTTTGGCATCGCCAAAGCAAGGCATGACGTCTGGTTCTAAAGTGCCTTGGGAAATAGAAAGTCTAACTGATCTGGAAGGCATACGCTTAGGCGCTTATGTGTCCTATCTGGAGGATCCATTATATCAAAATGCTGTTCAGGATTTGGAAAATTTAGGGGCCGAAATTATTGAAATTGAACCCGAGGCTATGAGTTTTGACGGATTTCTTGAATTGCTGAGTGGTGATATGAAAATTGATCTCAAAAAGTACCTCAACGCACATGCTTCCGAAGCTGTTGAAGTTGAAACGGTTGACGATGTGATGAAGTTCAACCTTGAAGATTCAATGATTAGAATTCCTTACGGTCAAGCCAGATTTGAAGGTATGGGCGAGCTGGAGTTAACCGAAGAAGACTTAGTAAACCTCAGAAAGAAATTACTGCTTTCTGGAATAGCATATTTTGAAGAGCCAATGCAGAAGAATAATCTAGATGCTGTCTTATCCATTAATAATTATAATGCTGGTCAG
>CAZOAD010000004.1:0-80230 GCA_964577705.1 uncultured Mesohalobacter sp. | reverse complement strand
TGCAGCTGCCAAATATCCGGCACTCACGGTTCCGATGGGATATACTGTAGATGGGGAGCCTAAGGGGCTTACTTTTATTGCGAAACCTTACTCAGAACCCAAAATCTTCAGCTTTTCCAAGCTTTATGAAGAAGCCTCCAGACTTAGAAAATCACCAAAATTATACCTTAATTAAATAGATATTCCATGAATTTAATACGTTTTAGTCTTTTCAGTCTTTTCCTGTGTTTTAGTGTTCAATTACAAGCCCAGGTTGCCGACGACCACTTCGATTATATGGATTTGTTTGACCTACAAATGGTCTCCAATCCTAAAATTTCTCCAGATGGGACTACCATCATCTATGAAAGACATCAATTTGATGTGATGACAGATAGCAGATTGGTCAATCTTTGGCAAATTTCATTTGATGGTAAAAATCATTACCCTATAACTTCGGGAACCAAATATCATGGAAATGTAACCTGGTCTCCACAGGGCGATAAGTTTGCTTTCACCTCCAATCAAGATGGTTCCAACCAACTTTATGTGTACTGGGTAGACTCCAAAACTACGGCTGCACTTACCAATTTTACGGAAAGTCCGTCAAATATAAGCTGGTCACCAGATGGGTCGCAGCTTTTGTTTAGCAAGTTTGTACCGGAAGCTTCGAGTGCAATTAATGCAAAACTCCCAACGCCTCCAACGGGTGCCCAATGGGAAAAAGCTGCGGATGTGATAGACAGGGCTGTTTACAGACGTGATGGTGGTGGTTATGTTCAGGATGGTTATCGCCATCTCTTTGTCATTTCTGCTGAAGGTGGAACTGCGCGTCAACTGACTTCGGGTTCTCATCAATACGATTCTCCTTCCTGGGCTCCAGATGGGAAGCATATTCTGTACACTGTAAATAAATCTGAGGATGCAGAATTGGATCCCAATAACGAACAAATTTTTCAACATAACATTGAAACTGGAGAAGTTCAACAGCTTACCAGTAAGCGTGGACCTTTTTATTCCCCTAAAATTTCTCCTGACGGAAAATATATTGCTTACACAGGCTTCGAAGATAAATTTGTGGGTTATCAATTGACCAAGCTTTACCTTATGAATAGAGACGGAGAGAATGTTGAGGAGTTGTCTAAAGACTTTCCGCTAGATGTCTCCTCCATCCAATGGTCTAAGGATAGTAAGTCCATTTATTTCAGATTTGATGAAGAGGGCAACAGTAAAGTAGGAAAAATAGATTTAAAAGGAAATACTACCACAGTTGCAGAACATCTGGGTTCACCGAGTATTGGTAGACCATATGGCGGGGGAAGCTATACTGTCTCAGATAAAGGAAATATTGCCTTTTCCCACGTGACAACTTCAACGCCTTCAGAATTGGCAGTAGTGAGTAGAAAATCAAATTCACAACCTAAACTTTTAACCAGTTTAAATGAGAACCTCCTTAAGTCAAAAAAGACAGGGAAGGTTGAGGAGTTTTGGGTCAATTCCTCTGTGGACGATTTTAAGATTCAAGGGTGGATTCTTACGCCTCCAAACTTTGATCCGAGCAAAACCTATCCGATGATTTTGGAAATTCACGGGGGACCCTATACCAACTACGGATCTCGCTTTTCTCCAGAATTGCAATTTATGGCGAGTCGAGGTTATGTGGTGGTTTATACCAATCCAAGAGGGAGTACCAGTTATGGAGAAGATTTTGCGGCTTACATCAATCATAATTATCCCAGCGAAGATTACAATGATTTGATGGATGCCACAGACTATGTGATCGATCAAGGTTATGTTGACAAAGAAAATTTATTTATCACTGGTGGTAGTGGTGGTGGAGTGCTTACCGCTTGGTCTATTGGTAAAACAGATCGTTTTAAAGCCTCTGTGGTAGCAAAACCAGTTATCAACTGGTATAGTTTTGTGCTTACGGCAGATGCTTCCCCATTCTTTTCGAAATATTGGTTTAAAGACAAACCTTGGGAATCTCCAGAGGACTACTTGAAATTTTCACCGATTTCCCTGGTAGGAAATGTAAAAACCCCAACAATGCTTCTTACAGGTCAGCAGGATTATAGAACACCTATGAGCGAAACCGAACAGTACTATTCTGCATTAAAACTGCAAGGTATAGATGCGGTGATGGTTCGTATTGCTGGTTCTGGTCACGGCATAGCGGGCAAGCCCAGTAATCTTTTCAGAAAAGTAGGCTACATCACGGGCTGGTTTGATAAATTTAAAAAGTAGAATTGGTATAACAGATATATTCTGAATTTGAACCGAAAAGCGTTACAGATGGGGGATAGAGAATCATTATTTGTTTAATAATTAATAAAATTAAGGTGAAAGCTGGGGCGAGAGCCTTTTAGTTTTCACCTTTATCTTTTTTAAATCTTATGTCACAAATCACTAGCCTTACTGTTTTGAACTACAAAGGATTTGCCAATAAATTCTGGGCTTTATCTATGATGCAGTTTGGCCATAAGTATATGAGTTCTGTGAAAGGTCTAAGCTTCTATAAATTGATGGGAAGCGGCAAGGATAATTTCAATCCGTTACCAGATTGGAAGGTGTATGCAGTTCTTCAAGTGTGGGAGGGTAAATCTTTTGCCCAAGAGTTTTTTGAAAATCATAAGCTGAGTCAACTCTATCAAAAGCATACAGAAACAATGGAGGTCATTTACCTGGAAAGCATTCAGGCAAGAGGGGAGTGGAATGGTAAAAATCCTTTTGAATCCACTGTAAAGGCAAAGGATATTGATGAATCCGATCAAATTGCTGTAATTACCAGGGCAAGTATTAAGGCTAAAATGCTTTTGAAGTTCTGGAAGTATGTGCCGGAATCTCAAAAACCTCTTGAAAATGCAGGAGGTTTACTTTATACCAAAGGTTTTGGGGAATTGCCTTTCGTAGAAATGGCAACGTTTAGCATTTGGGAGAATATGGATAGCCTGCAGGACTATGCTTATCGAAGTCATGAACACATCAAAGCCATTCAAAAAACCAGGCAACTAGATTGGTATAGTGAAGAACTCTTCTCAAGATTTCGGCTTCAGGAAAAGGTTATTTTGAAAGGCGTTTAAGTATTTAAACCACTTTTAAGATGTCTTAGAAAGCCTTTGATAAATGGAGAAGAACTCAAATTCAAAATGATTTTTAAATCTTCCTGAAAAGAAGATTTTTCATCCAAAAATCTAAAAATAGTTTGGATGGAATTATTCTTGTACATTCTGTAAAACAATTCTTCGCCGAAGTGATTTTCTTTGGTAAGAACCTCTAGAAAAATTTTATCGTAATGTTTGTATTTTTTTGGAGTCGAGTCGTTGTAAAATTCTCGCTTTGATTTCAGGAACTTTAAGATATTTTGACTCTTTCTCTCACTATTCTTGAAGGAATACCCCGATGAAGCTTTCACCCATCCTCCGGCTGTTCCGATTTTTATGATAAACTGCTGATTAAAATCTTCAAAAGGAAAATTGGTCATAGGAATAATTCCCATTTCAGTTTCAAGAATTTTAAAGTTTTCAATTTGAAGTTGATTAGAGATGTATTTTTTTAAATACTCATCATAGGTAGACTCACTCACAAGATCTGGACTGAAATATGTAAATTCAACAAGTGCCTGAGTTGCTGTTAAAGGTAAGATGTAGGTGAAACTTGTACTTTCTCCGTCTTTGAGATCGTAATCCATCATGGTAAATCTGGAATCGTCAAAAACAGGAGTTTCAGTTTCAATGACCCAGCCTTTAAAATGCTGAGCGATATTTAGATAGTTGCTATCCTTTAAAGAATAGCTATCTGGAATTCTACTGTCAAAAACATATTTAGCTGTATAGTTACTGTGTTCTGTACTTACAGTAGCGCCGTTTTCTGATTGAATAATTTTTTGAACCCGGTCTGTTTTCCAGCTAAACTTAGGTTCAAGCAGTGATTTTTTAGCAAAAGCATAAAAATCTACTGATCTAAGCATTTTGTAATTGTACTTTTTTAAATCTAAATTGATGATTTCGCCGTTTGCTTTTACAAGTCCTTTGTTCCAGGTCTTGGAGACCAATTCATCCCATTTGCCTTTTCCTTTCTCCCAAAAACTCCAGGTTCTATCGTTTTTATTTTTTTCATCCTTATCTAAAATCAGAATGCTTTTATTTTTAAAAAAAGCATCAGCATTCATGGCTAGAGCTAGATTTAATCCAGCTGCACCTGCACCCACGATGATATAGTCGTAATTATAAGTAGACATAGAAATAGATAAAAAATGCGAGTTGAACCAGGTATAAATGCAACGAAATCAAAAACTTGCCCTTAATTTTGGCCAAATGAAAAATAAGGTGAAATATAAAAGAGATAACTCCCCAGGCAATATAATTATCGATGGGAGCGTACCCGCCGCTAAACTCCCAGAAGTCGAAAATTGGAGCCACTTTTTCCATAAATAAATCCAGAAAGAGCATCATAAAGGTACCTAGTAAGGATTTTAGAAAAATATGATCTGCTAATTTATTAGCGACTGCTCCACATATAAAAGTGAGCATCGCCCAATTGACACCAATAAGAATAGGAACTTCAAAAATTTTAGGACCAAAATTTTCGCCGTAAGCATATTCGCCAAAAAACAATCCAAATGTTACCCCTAAGTATTCTGCGAAAATCCCTAAGATACCGAACAGAAAAAATAGTCCCCATTTTTTGATAGCATCTAAGGGGTAGAAAAATATCAAAACGAGGAACATGATCAATAAATTGAGAGCAGTTCTACTCGCAAACCAGTCTTGAAATCCAAGGCTTATTCCAATAATTCCAGAAATGTGGAATAGCCACAAAACACCAATTGCAATTAAAATATATTTCTTCTCGCTATACAGGCTTTTCATTAGTTGAGGTTAGGCTTTTGGGACTAAGTCTGAAACGATTTTGGCAGAGAGTAAACACAAAGGAATACCGCCGCCAGGGTGAACGCTTCCTCCACAAAAGTAGAGGTTTTTTATTTTAGAACTAAAGTTCGGATGTCTTAAAAAAGCTGCAAATTTATTGTTGCTAGAAGTTCCATAAAGCGAGCCTTGAAAGGATGAGGTAGCCGCTTCAATCGTTTCTGGGGTCTCCACGTGCTCAATTTCTATGTGATTTTGAATTTGAGTTCCCAGACATTTATTGATTTTTGCGATGACTTTTTCTCTTATGTAAGTGGTTTGCTCTATCCAATTTTGTCCACAGTTGGTGGGAGCATTTACCATAACAAACCAATTTTCAGATCCTTCAGGTGCATCTTCAGCAACTTCCTTTGAAGTGATGTTAATATAAACCGTGGGATCTTCTGCAAAGTATTTTTTGTTAAACAGATGATCGAATTCTGTTTTATAATCTTCCGAAAACAGAATATTATGTAGATCAAGTTCATTGAAACTTTTATTAACACCCCAGTAGAATATGAGAGCTGAACTTGAACGTTCTTGATCTAATGTTTTTTTGGGTGGCGTTGCTTTTTTCAACAAAGAATTATAAGCGGAATAAACGTCCATATTACAGACTACCACATCAAAGATTTGTTTCTCTTGGTTGATCTTTAAGCCTATAATCTTTTCATTTTCATAGAGAATTTCATCTACTTTTTGATTGAGATGTATTTTAATTCCAACATCTTTAGCCAATTGCGTCAGACTCTTAGAAATGTCATGCATACCATGCTTAGGGATAAAAGCCCCATAATTCATTTCTAAATGTGGAATCATAGACATGATTCCAGGTGTTTTGTAGGGCGAAGATCCATTATAAGTGGCAAACCTGTTGAAAAGCTGGACAAGCTTAGGATGATCAAAATACTTTTCATTGACCTCATTTAGGTTGCTGTCCAAATGA
The DNA here is from genome assembly GCA_964577705.1 of uncultured Mesohalobacter sp. Taxonomy (GTDB): domain Bacteria; phylum Bacteroidota; class Bacteroidia; order Flavobacteriales; family Flavobacteriaceae; genus Psychroflexus. The sequence continues at coordinate 74,398 of CAZOAD010000004.1, read as the reverse complement.
AGCTTACTCAAGTTGAATATTGCTTTTAACGTATCTGTTGAAAGATAGGTGCTAAATTTATGGAGGGATTTTTCTAGGAATAATCTGGAAGTGAGGTCATATTTAGTCTGAGTACTTTCCAGATAATCCCTGAGGTGTTTTTCTACTTCATTGAAGGTTTCTGAAGCTTCCTTTATAAAATCTTTTTTATCGGCTTTGACCTGGAACTGAAGGCCATCTTCCCAAAAATAATTACAAATGACATCTTTCTTTTTGTATTGGAAATAAGTTTGTGGATTTAGATCAAATAGACTGAATAACTCATCGACTAGATGAGGCATAGTGAATAGGGAAGGACCGTAATCAAATCTATAGGGGCCTCTACGAAAACTGTGGAGTTTTCCTCCTGTGTAGCTATTTTGTTCAAAAACATCTACTTCGTAGCCCTTGGCTCGAAGTCTTAATGCTGAAGCTATTCCAGCAATGCCAGAACCAACAACTGCAGCTTTTTGTGTCATCTATTTTCTATTTTTGAGGAATCTCAAAGGTGGTATAAGCATCCCAAAACATTCACTGTCTTCTTTGCCTAAATGCTTATGATGTATTTTATGAGCCCGTCTAATCCCCTTGGCATACCAATGTTCTGCTTTTCGAAACAATTTAAAACGTTGGTGTATAAATATGTCATGAACGAGAAAGTAAGCTAATCCATATCCAGCAATTCCAGCTCCAATGGCGACTGCAAATTGAAACTCTGCTACCATAAAAAAATACATGCTGACTACGGCATAAAACACAAAGAATAAATCATTGCGTTCCCACCAGCTTTTGTGATCCTTAAGGTGGTGATCTTTATGAAGAACCCATAAAAATCCATGCATTACATACTTGTGCGTGAACCACGCCATAAATTCCATTCCTAAAAAAGTTGCGATAAATACAACTATCCAAATCAATATATCCATCATCTTAAACTAAATTAAATCTACATGAAATGTAAGATTTTGCAAGTAGACTGGCTTTTTGGTAATTGGGTACTCTTATTCGTCTATTTTTAATTTCGAGTGAGGGCGTATTTTTTAATTTCTGAAGTAATTTTGAATAATAAATATAGGCGGTATACACCCCTAATTTTGCTTCGACCGGTAATTTTCCAATACCTCTTAACCCCGCTTGAAAATCTGAATCAATTTCAGAAATAATTGCGGTTTTAGTAACCTCATCAAGGCAACTTAAGTCTGCATTTGGGAAATAAGATCTCTCCAATTCTTCACAGTCTGCTTTTAAATCCCTCAAAAAGTTTACCTTTTGAAATGCAGAGCCTAATCTCATTGCATCGTCTTTCAAATTTTCGTAAGCTTCTTTATCTCCTTTTACAAATACTTTTAAACACATCAATCCTACTACATCCGCACTTCCATAGATGTAAGCTTCGTATTCCTCTTGTGTAAGGTAATTCGACTTGTGCAAATCTTTTTCCATACTATCCATAAATGACTCATATAAATGAGCATCAATATCATATTTATGAACCGTTTCTTGAAAGCTATTCAAAATAGGATTTAGACTTATCTTATTTTCCAAAGCTTCGTACATATCTTTTTGGAAGCTTTTGAATAATTTTGCTTTGTCGAAGTCATGAAAAGTATCCACAATCTCATCTGCAAACCTTACGAATCCATAAATATTATAAATATCCTGCCTTATGGATGGGGCAAGTAATTTTGTAGCTATAGAGAAAGAGGTGCTGTAAGAGTTGGTCACCAACTTACTGCAATCTCTGGAAACTGTATCAAATAATGACTTCATTAGGTTAATTTTTTTCAATTAATTCAGATACTAATTTACCTGAAATTAATGCTGGTGGAACGCCAGGGCCAGGCACTGTAAGCTGACCTGTAAAAAATAAATTTTTCACCTTTTTACTTTTTAACTTAGGCCTTAAAAAGGCTGTTTGTAATAAGGTATTCGCCATTCCATAAGCATTACCTTTATAGGAATTGTAATCTTCAACAAAATCATTCACACAAAAGGACTTTTTAAATATAATATTTTTCTGGACTTCTTGTCCAGTTAAAGATTCAAACCTTGTCATGATTTTGTTAAAATATTCATCTCTCAACTCTTTGGTGTCTTCGATTCCAGGAGCAATTGGTACTAAAAAGAATCCGTTTTCATGACCTTCTGGTGCTGTGCTTGGATCTGTTTTGGAGGTAAAATTGGCGTAAAACAAAGGTTCTTTTGGCCACTTTGGAGTTGTATAAATATCTTTAGCGTGCTCATTAAAATCAACATCGAAAAATAAATTGTGATGCTTTACATTATGAAGTTTTTTATCAAAACCTATATAAAATAATAAAGAGGAGGGGGCAAAGACCTTTTTACTCCAATAGTCCTCTGTATATTGACGATGGCTCTGGTCTAGCAAGGTCTCTGTATGATGATAATCTGCACCAGACAAAATAACGTCAAAATGCCTTACTTCACCATTTACTTTCAGTGCTTTTGCTGTCTTGCCTTCAACTATAATTTTATCAATATTGGAATTGGTATTAATTTTTACACCAAGAGATTCAGCTAGTTTGACCATGGCAGCAATTACTTCATGAAAACCACCTTTTGGATGCCAGGTTCCAAGGCCAAAATCTGCATAATTCATAAAATTATAAAAGGATGGCGTTTCGCTGGGTTTGGCACCTAAGAATAAAACAGGAAATTTAAGTATTTGCTTTAATTTATCACTTTTGAAAGCTTTCTCTACATCCTTATCTACAGTACTAAAAAATTCACCAAGTTTGAGGACTGTCTTGGGTGTGACCAATTCTAGTGGGGATACTCCAGGTTTGTAAACCAAGTCTTTTATAGCGATGTCGTAATTATTTCTGGCATTATCGATAAACTTTTTCAGCTTTTGAGCACCGTTTTCTTCTTCCTGGTCAAAAATCTTATAGATTTTATCGAGGCTATCTCCAATTTCTATGGTTTCACCACCTTCGAAAATAACCTGATAGCCAGGATCTAGCTTATCTAATTCGTAGTAATCGGAAGGTTTTTTTCCAAAATCGGCAAAAAATCTCTCGAATACATCTGGCATCCAGTACCAAGAGGGACCCATGTCAAAAGTAAATCCTTGTTCTTTGAAGCGTCTTGCTCTCCCGCCCAGGCTATTATTTTTTTCAAAAATTTCAACGGTATTGCCATTTTGGGCTAAGTAACATGCTGCGGCTAATGAAGAAAAGCCAGAGCCAATTACTGCAATCGATTTACTCATACTACAAATTTAATGTCAATTCTGAAATATCTCTAAATGCCCTTATGCCTTCAGGTAATTTCGTATTATTATCAATCAGTTCAATAGATTTTCTTCCTAATAGCCAATATTCACAAAGACCATCTGGACAAATATGTTCTTTAAAATCTTTTAAATATTGTTCTAAGTTGTCGGGTTTTACAGTCAGATAACTTATAAAGACCGTATTGTCAAATAAAGTTGAAAGATACGTCAAATCTTTCATTGGAAGGCTTTGACCTAAGAATATTACTTTATAACCATGTGATAAAATTTCATAGTTGGTATAATATAAGCCTATGTCATGTATTTCTTCGTCTGGAAGAAAAAGGACAAAAACTTTATCTGTTTTTGAAGCTTGCTCTTTTTGCAGCTTTTCAATATTGATAAATAGCTTTTGTTTGATAAGATTTGAAATGAATTGCTCATGTGCAGGTGTGATAGTTCCAGCCTGCCACAGGGTTCCAATTTCAATCATCAATGGAATAAATACCTCATTGTAAATTTCAGAAAAGGTCTTGTTGATAAGCAGATTCTCGTAAGTTCTCAAAAATAATGGCTGATCAAAATTCATCATCGCCACTTTCATAGATTTTAGAGCCCGATTAGAATTGCTTTTGCTGGTTGTAATGCTTTGGACAAGCTCTGAAATTTCAGGATCTTCCATCTTGGAAATTCTTGAAATTTTATACCCATTTTCATTTAAAAACGCAATGTTCAATATCTTTTGAAGTCCTGAAACTCCGTAATTTCTGATATTGGTTTCTGTGCGTTCTGGTTCTAAAACTCCGTATCGCTTTTCCCACATACGTATGGTATGTGCTTTAATACCGCTCAACGATTCTAAATCTTTAATACTGAAATTTTGTTTAATGTTTCCCATGACTTTGTATAACAATAGTCAAAAATATAGATTATTATCATACTTTGTTTAAAAAATGAAGTTAAAACTTAAACAAATTCATTGCTAAATAAATTTCATACTTCAATAAACTCTAAATATTTTTGGGAATTGTGGACTGTTTAGGTATCGATAGATTATTTTAAAGCTTTGAAATATCAAGTCTGTAAGGGTCTTCTTCGTCAGACTGAATGCCTAAAGCTTCATAAACATAATCAAAAGTCGACAGGAGTTTTGGTTGTCCATCTACTAGAGCTACATCGTGTTCAAAATGAATACTAGGCTTACCGTCTGAGGTTAAAATAGTCCAGCCGTCTGGCAATTGTTTGATGCGTTTGGTTCCCATATTGATCATAGGTTCTATGGCAACGGTCATACCTTCCACAAATTTTTTACCGCGTCCTCTCTTGCCGTAATTGGGCATTTGCGGATCTTCATGCATGGTTTTTCCAAGACCATGACCTACAAGTTCTCTCACCACTCCATAGCCGTGTTGTTCAGTATGCTTTTGTATGGCATAACCCACATCTCCAACCCGATTGCCTTCAACAAATTGTGCAATTCCTTTGTATAAAGACTCTTTTGTAATCCTGATCAATTTTTTCACCTCTTCATCTACTTCACCAACTTCAAAAGTATAGGCATGATCACCGTAATATTCGTTCTTTATTGCGCCACAGTCTACAGAGACTATGTCTCCTTCCTCCAAAGGTTTATTATTTGGAATACCATGAACAACCTGAGCATTAGGACTGACGCATAGCGTATTGGGAAAATCATATAAACCAAGAAATCCCGGTATAGCTCCATGATCTCTAATAAATTCTTCAGCTAGTTTATCGAGGTGAAGAGTAGTGACCCCAGGTTTTACTTCTTTGGCAACCATACCAAGAGTTTTCGAAACAATTTGTGCACTTTCGTACATGAGTTTTAGTTCTTCTCTAGACTTTGTAATTATCATTTAATTCTATTTAAAAATGGATGCAAAAAATCCTTTTTTCTTTGATTTTAGTTGCTTTAGTTCCTCGTCATCTCCAAGCAATTCTCTGTAAATTTTCCCCCAACCTAAGAAACCGCCAATATTCCTATCATCTATAAAAATATCGGCATTTATTTTCCTGCTCATCTCTTCAGTGTAGACTTCTTCAGGATAACTTTTGTTCACTGCATAAAATTCAATCCCCTGTTTTCTGCAAAACTCTACGGCCTCTTCTAAACTTCTTCCGTCTCTGTAGGTCCATAAAATAAGTATAAACCCTTTCTTTTGAAGTTTTTTTAGAGTTTCAAAAGCAAATAGCTTAGGCTTGCCAATAGCTGGATATTTGTTATCGACTATGGTTCCATCAAAATCAATGGCCAATATGGGTCTTTTTGTTGAAATCATGCACTTCTAATTAAAAATCATAAACGTGTTTATAATCTTCACCTGAGAATATTTTGAGTAAATCTTCCTCAAGAGTTTGCTGTGGAAATTCCACAAAACGATTTACTTCTTTACCGTTTTTATCATAAACAATAATGGTCGGTACATTAAACACGTTGAGTTTTTCTCTTTCTTTCTCAGATAGGTTTGGTACAATTTTATCTTCATCTACTCCTACAAGAGTTAAGTTGTTGAAATTGAATTCGATTTGATCCAGAAGCTTGATAAATACTGGAAATTCTCGCTGACTATCTTCGCACCATGTTCCCATGTAGACAGTAATTTTGAAGTCTTCATCCTCTGTCATGGAAGCTATTTCCTTAACAACTTCAGGCTTTAATGAGTATGCTTCATACCGATCTTCAAACCACTTTTTATTATTCGTAGCCTTGAAGTCTTTAAGCTTGAATTCACCTAGGATGAGTTCATTTTCCTGGAGGCTGTTTTTATTACTGTCGGTAGTAATATTACAGCTCATAAAACTCAATAATCCAAGGCTTGATGTTAATAAAATGATTAGTGATGCTATTCTTTTCATGCTAGTAATGAGTTCTGAGTCATTAACTCGGGTTTTTCAATTTCCATTAAATCTAAAATAGTAGGAGCTATATCTCCTAAAATTCCATCTTTAATCGATTTAACATCCTTATCTACTAAAATAAATGGAACAGGATTGGTAGTGTGAGCGGTGTTTGGAGAACCATCAGGATTGATCATGGTTTCACTATTACCATGGTCTGCAATAACTATGACAGAATAGTCTTGTTTTTCTGCTTCTGTAACCACCTCTTTTAAACAGGCATCTACGGTTTCACAAGCTTTTACTGCTGCGTCAAAATCTCCTGTATGTCCTACCATATCAGGATTGGCAAAGTTTAAGCAGATAAAATCTGCGCTTTTATCAGAGATTTCATGCACGACTTTATCTTTGAGTTCAAAAGCACTCATTTCGGGTTGTAGATCATAGGTAGCGACTTTTGGGGAATTTACCATGATGCGTTTTTCATCTCTAAAAGGCTCTTCACGGCCACCAGAGAAAAAGAAAGTAACATGTGGATACTTTTCGGTCTCCGCCGCTCTTATTTGAGATTTGCCAGTATACTCAAGTACCTCTCCCAGTGTAGCTTTGATATTGTCCTTTTTGTATATAACATTGATGTTTTTAAAGGTGTCATCATACTTGGTCATTGTGACAAAATATAATGGTAGCGTTTTCATGTCATATTGAGGGAAATCTTCTTGGCTCAACGCTTGGGTCAATTGCCGACCTCTGTCTGTTCTAAAATTGAAGAAGATCACCACATCGCCCTCAGCTATTTTGGCTGCGGGGCTTCCATTAGAAGTTACAGAAATGGGTTTAACAAATTCATCAGAAATTCCTTCATCATAACTATGTTGCAAAGCTTCCAAAGGATTCTCTGTGTAGGTTTCAGCCTCACCTTTTACGATGAGATCATAGGCTTTCTCAACTCTTTCCCAGCGTTTATCTCTGTCCATCGCATAGTATCTTCCTACGATACTTGCGAGTTTTGTTTCTGTCTTTTCAAAGTGGGGCAGAAGCTCTTCAATAAATCCCTTACCAGAATGCGGATCTACATCTCTACCATCTGTAAAAGCATGGACATACTTTTTGGAGATGCCATAATCCTGAGCGGCTGAGGCTAGACCTTTCAGGTGGTTGATATGAGAATGAACTCCACCATCGCTTACAAGCCCTAAAAAGTGAACAGCTTTATCATTATTCTTTGCATAATCAAAAGCTTGCTCAAGAGCTGGTTCGTTTTTGAGTGTATTTTTTTCTACAGCCATATTAATTTTTACGAGATCTTGGTAAACAATTCTTCCAGCACCAAGGTTCATATGCCCAACTTCAGAATTACCCATTTGTCCCTCAGGTAATCCTACATTCAATCCATCTGTTCTCAAAGTCGCGTGAGGATACTTTTTATAAAGACTATCCATAAATGGGGTGTTGGCTTTATCTACAGCAGAAATTTCTTTGGAAGGTGAAATTCCCCAACCATCTAGTATAGTTAAAATGACTTTTTTGCCCATAAGGTGATTTTTTTGCTAAAATAAGAATTATTAGCAGATACTCCATTGTGTTTAAGAAGGCATTAAACTTGGGTTTATCCCCATCCCGTAGTTTTTGAAATAAGAGTCTACAAAAGCTTGAGACATATCAGATTTTCCCTCAAATTCTAAATCATACCAGGCCGTTTTGTAGCTCCTGCCTGTTTGTAATTTGAGGTATGCTTTTGAAACAGGAGCGTAAGAATAATGCCAGGGTTCATAGTTGAAACCTGTTCTTTTTTCATTTTGGGTATACACCAATTCAAAACCAAAGTCTTTACTGTAAAGATCCATCCAGGATTTCATTTTAGAAAAGGCAGCTTTTCCATGATAATTACTCTCCAGGAGTAGCCCGCCGGTAGGAGGTTGAACGGCTCCATCTATGATATCTATATCTGTGCCCCAATGATGACGAGATGTGCCAGGAATAGAGGAATAGGTGATAATTTCTGAAATGACTTTTGTTGGTTTTTTGGTTTTAGATAGGCGTTTGAACTTTCGTTCCCAAATTAATTTTTGGCGTTCAAAACTCCTGTAGCCCGAAACGATTTGTAAATCGATTTGGTCTTTTAAAGCTGCTGATTTCATAGTAGAGAATGCCTCATAAGTCGATTCTTCAAGTAAAATCGATTTTGATTTTAAATGGGATTGACTTAAGCCTAAAAGATGTTTAATCTCGATATCATCAATGGTCAAAGCCTTGAGAATTTGAGATGAATATGGAAGCTGTATTCCAATTCCAGCTAAAGCTAAAGCTTTAATAAACCTTTTCCGATTCATTTTAAATGAGTTTTTTTGACATTCTATAGTGGGGTCCCACATCAGGAATATGAAACACATCGGAAATGACTTCAAATTGAAGTTTTTTGTAAAATTGGACAGCTGTTTCTCTGGCGTTACACCACAACAGTCCCACATTCATTTTTTTGAGTTCATTTTCAGAAAAAAGTACTAATTTTTTACCGATCTGAAGCCCTTGAAATTCTGGGGCAACAGCCATGCCTCTCAATTGATATTGATTTTCTTCTGTTAACTCTCTAGTTTTAGTTTGGAATAAACTCAAAACCCCAACGCATTTAGAATCAATAAAAGCACCAATATGCTTGGTGCTTTTTGAATCATCTCCTTCCATATGACTTGAAATTCTGGGTCTTCCTTGTCTTAAAACCAAATGTCTTAAATCTATGGTTTGCTCGGGAGTAATATATGAAATCTGTATAGTCACGTTTATGATAAAATACCGTCCACTATGCCGTAGTCTAAAGATTCTTGTGCATTCATCCAGTAATCGCGTTTGAAATCCTTCATTACTTTATCAAAATCTTGACCGCAGTTCTCGGCTAGGATTTTAGCACTCAGTTCTTTGATCTTGAGTATTTCTTGTGCTTGAATCTCAATATTTGAAGCCTGACCCTGAGCACCACCCATAGGTTGGTGAATCATGATCTTAGCATGTGGCTGGATAAAACGTTTTCCCTTTTCGCCTCCAGACATTAATATAGAACCCATAGATGCTGCCAGTCCACTGCATATGGTGGACACAGGACTTTTGAGTGATTTCATGGTATCATAGATAGCAAATCCATCTGTGACGTAACCCCCCGGACTGTTGATGTAAAATTGAATTTCATCATTGCTCTCCATATCCAGATACATCAATCTATCGATGATATGTTTTGCACTTTTACCATCTACTTGACCATTAAGAAAAATTTTTCTTTGCTCTAAAAATTTTTTATCTATAAGATCTTGAACTTTTCCTGACTTTTCGCTCATGTTGTTATTTTTTGAAATGTAAAATTAAAATTATATTCCTAAAGGAAACCTATAATTTGAAGAGTATTAACGTAACTCTTATTTGATGATAACCAAACCTAAAAAAGACCTTATAAGAAGGTCTTTTTTATGTTTGGTTATGGTATTAATCCAACTTAATGATCTGAGCATTCGGCATGGCCTGCATTACCGACTCAAGACTATTCAAGTTAGGATTACTTTCAGCAAATTCCGCAGGAATTATAGCAATCCTAAAAGTCTGATTGAGTAACAAATCATTAGAGACTGTATTTAAATCAACATTTCCTCCAAGAAAAAATAAAACATTAAAGTAAGTATGGTTATAATTATAAACCAATTGACTGCCATCTTCAAAGAAAAAACTCGTAGCTAATGGGGTCCAGACATCGGCTGGACCATTGATATCATCAACAACTTCTTCTAATAAATAAACCTGGACAACGTCATCCTCAAAAACTTCTACTGTGTTTGGAAACTCATATAAGAAAGAATAGTCATTTTGTGGAGTGAAATCATTTGTTACTTCGAGAATTGTCCCTCTTTCAATTCCTCCATCTAATCCAGGAGGACCTTGTGGTCCGCGGTCACCTTCACAACTCGCAAGGATGAGTGCTAATACTAATAAAAAGCTTATTTTTTTCATGGGTTTTGGTTTTCAAAGTTAATACTTAGCGAATTTACACAGTACCGTTTTCCAGTTTCGGTAGGACCATCATCAAAAATATGACCTATATGTCCGCCGCAGTTCGAGCATAAGATTTCGATTCTAATCATACCAAAGGTATGATCCTTTTTATATTCAATTGCTCCTTCAACCGAACTATCAAAGCTAGGCCATCCACAATTGCTTTCGAATTTGGAGGCACTGTCGAATAGTAGTGCTCCACATCCATTACAATGGTATTTTCCGTCTTCAAAGTGGGCATTATACTTACCTGAATGTGGAGGTTCTGTGCCTTTTTCTCTCAACACATGAAACTCTTCTTCAGAAAGTTTTTGCCTCCACTCTTGCTCTGTCATCTTTGTTGGATCTGACTTCATTATGATTTTTCTTTTGGTATAAATTTCAAAGCCACACCGTTAATACAGTGTCTTTTGCCTGTGGTTTCTCTAGGTCCATCGTCAAAAATATGACCCAAATGTCCTCCGCAGTCACCGCAAAGTAATTCGGAACGTTCGTATCCTAATTTTCTATCAGAACTATACGCTAAGCTGTTGTCTATAGCTCTATCGAAACTTGGCCATCCTGTTCCGCTATCAAATTTGTGTTTGGTTTCGTAAAGCTCATTTCCACACGCGGCGCAAACAAATACTCCCGGTTCTTTCACATCATTAAGAGGACTTGAGTAAGGTCTTTCTGTCCCTGCTTTTCTTAAAATTTCGTATTCTTCACTAGAAAGCTCTGCTTTCCATTCGCTTTCAGTTTTCTGAACTTTAAAGTCTTCGCTCTTTTCATTTTGCTGTGCTTCAGACTTGCAAGATACCAGAAGGGTAAACAATAGTAATATTGATAATTTTTTCATTATTGTTTTTTATTTAAAATTAAAACTTAATTAAGTAGTAACTATTAACTTTCACAAATCAATCACATTCAGGAATCAATTTTATGATTAGTTTTGATAAAAATTAATGTCATGACTAAATTCAAACTTTGTGCCAGTTTTCTAATAGCCTTCATTTTTGTAGGTTGCGGGACCAATCCATTTACTGGAAAAAGTACACTAGCCTTGGTTCCAAACTCACAAATTTTACCGATGTCTTTTCAGCAGTACAATCAAGTTCTTGAAGAAAGTAAAGTGATAAAAGAAGGAGATCAAGCTCAAATGATTGAAAGAGTCGGGTTAAAAATTGCAAATGCTTCTGAACGTTGGTTAGCAGATAATGGATATCCAAACTATACCGATGACTATAAATGGGAATTTAATCTGATAGATGATGAGCAAGTGAATGCTTGGGCGATGCCTGGAGGTAAAATCGCATTTTATACAGGGATTTTGCCAATTGCCAAAAATGAAGCTGGAGTAGCTGCTATAATGGGTCACGAGGTTGCGCATGCCCTTGCTAATCACGGACAGCAGCGTATGAGTGCAGGAACCATTCAACAAGCAGTTGGTGCAGTAGGAACTATAGCTCTCGGCGATGACCAGCAAAGCCAGCAAATATTTGCAACAGCTTACGGTTTAGGCTCTCAGGTTGGTGTAATGCTTCCTTTCAGTAGAAACCATGAAACTGAAGCCGATGAAATTGGAATTAAACTGATGGCTATTGCAGGATATAATCCTGAAGAGGCTGCAAAATTATGGGAACGTATGAAGGAAAACTCAGGTGGAGGAGGTCCTCCTACATTTTTGAGTACGCACCCTTCCAACGAATCTAGGATTCAAAATCTTAGAAGCTTAGTAGATGAAGCCAAAAAAGAAGCCGCAAAATATGGTGTGACTTCTTTTCAAAACTAAATTTTGGATAAAAAATCACTTCCCAAAGGCCATAAAAAACTCATTAATGCCTGGGCTTTTTACGACTGGGCCAACTCGGTTTATCCGCTAGTGATAAGTTCTGCAATATTTCCGATATATTATGGTGCGCTTACAATCGTGAAAAATGATCAGGGACTTGTCATTAAGGATACCGTACAGTTTTTGGGTTTCAATATCAATAATGATGCATTAATAAGTTATGTTACTGGTTTAGCTTTTGTAGTTATTTCATTGATGAGTCCGCTTCTGGGAGGAATGGCAGATTACATTGGGAATAAGAAAAACTTCATGAAGTTTTTTAATTATTTGGGAGCTTCTGCCTGCATTGGTTTATACTGGTTTTCATTAGAAAACCTATGGTTTGGACTCATTTGTTATTTTCTAGGATTGATAGGATTTTGGGGAAGTATTGTTTTTTATAATTCATATTTACCCGACGTAGCTTACAGAGATCAACAAGATAAGGCTTCTGCTAAGGGATTTTCCTTAGGTTATATAGGAAGTGTCATTTTATTAATTTTCTGTTTGGTTTTAATTTTGTTTTACGACACATTTGGATTTGAAAGTGAGTCTTTACCCACGAGGATTTCTTTCATTTTGACCGGGATTTGGTGGATAGCCTTCAGTCAGTATACCTATTCTTATTTGCCGAAGGGCAACCGAAAAGGTGAAGCAAAAACTAAAGATTTGATATGGAACGGTTTCCGGGAATTGAAAATCACCTACAAAAAAATTAAATCTTCTTTTGGATTTGAACCTTATTTGCAAGCCTTTTTTGTTTACAGTATGGCGGTGCAAACCATCATGTTAATCGCTACTTATTTTGGAGTGGGCGAAATACAATGGCCCGAAGGAGAGGCGACAACCGGACTAATTGTAAGTATTCTTGTGATTCAGCTTGTCGCTATTGCTGGAGCTAATTTAGCATCGAAACTCACAGAGAAATACGGTAATATCTCCATTCTGATAGTGATCAATTTCATATGGATAGGGATCTGTGTTTTTGCATTTTTTATCACTCAACCAATGCAATTTTATATCACTGCTTTCTTTGTTGGACTGGTGATGGGAGCCATACAATCGTTGTCCAGATCTACTTATTCTAAATATATACCCGAAGAAGAGAAAGACACGGCTTCTTTTTTTAGCTTTTATGAAGTGACTGAAAAAGTAGGTATAGTTATCGGGATGTTCCTCTACGGATTCATCGCTCAGATCACAGGCAGTATAAGAAATGCTATACTTTTTTTAATTTTATTTTTTATAGGAGGTATTTTCTTACTTTTTAGATTGAAAGCAAAAACCAAAACTTAAGACTATGGCTTTTCTTTGGCATCTTACAGCTCTCGAACTTAAAGATAAAGTTTTGGTGACCGGTACGGCTCTGAAAAACCAAACTCACATTGATAAATCTCCAAGCTCTATTTTGGGCAACGCCTGGAATGTATTGAGTTCTTATCGTAAAAAAACATATAAGCGCAAAGAGATCCTGATTGAGACACAAAATCAAAATTACAGCATTGTTACCAGTAAGAAAGGTTATTTTTTTGAAATCCTTCCTCTAAAAAATGTTGAAGATTTTAAAATTTATGATGAAAACCACAATCAACTTTTCATTCATCAAACTCACCCACATTATTTTCGAGATTTACCTACTTCTGTTGAAGTGATTTCAGATATTGACGATACAGTGATTCATTCGCATACAGCTTCTGCTTTAAAGCGTATTTTCACCATATTGTTCAGACGACCAAAACGAAGGAAAAAAGTATTATTTAGTAATTCTATACTTGATTTTTTTGACGAAAATAAATTCAGGATAGCCTACTTATCAAAAAGTGAAAGTAATTTATTCGGACTTATCACAGCCATCTTTAGATATAACGAAATACCTGTTGGTCCTTTATTCTTGACGCCCTACCTCAAATTTAAATCCTTGTTTCAACCTAAGAAAGGGGAACATAAGTTAGATTTTCTTCATCAAATTATTTTGAATCTCCCTGAAAAGCAATTTGTACTGATTGGTGATGATACCCAAAAAGACATGGATATTTACACAGAAATTGTAAATACCTATAAAGATCAAATCACTAAAGTGTACATTAGACAAACCAGTTTTTATGTTGATGAAACTCAAAAAGAGAAATGGAAAGCTTTACAGCAAACAGGAGTAGATTGCATGTATTTTCAAGATGATGATGATAGTGACCTCGAAATCGAAGAACTTAAACAGTTACTCAATCTTTACTAATGGATATCCTACTAGTCATCAACCCTATATCCGGGGGCAAAAATAAAAAGGATTTTATTGATTTTGCTGAAAAATTGATGAAAGCATCGAATATGGACTATCATATATACACCACCTCTGGTAAAGATGATTGCAGTAAATTCGATAAGATTATAGGTTCATATTCACCAGAAAAAGTAATTATTGTTGGTGGGGATGGCACTTTAAACATGTTTTTGAAACCCATTTTGGATCATAAGATAAAAGTTGGATTTGTACCTATGGGCTCTGCCAATGGAATGGCTGTAGAACTCAACTTAACAGAGACTCCTAAAGCTTTATTTCAGAAATTTTTAAAATCTGAAAAGACCAAAGCTTTAGATATGCTCTTTATTAATGATACACATCTGCTGCTTCACCTAGGTGATGTTGGTGCAAATGCAAATCTTGTGCACAATTATGAAAAGGACGGATCACGCGGAATGTTAACTTACGCTAAGCATTTTTGGTCAGAATTTCAAAACCCTAAAAGTTTTGAGTTTGAAATTGAAACCGATCAGATGGAGTACCAAAGAAAAGGAGTAATGCTGGCCATTTGTAATGGTAGGAGGTTCGGTACGGGTATTCCCCTTAATACAATAGGTAAAATGGACGATGGTATTTTTGAATTTGTAGTGGTAAAAGCTATGGATTTTTCAGATTTATTAAAAGCTGCTTTATCAAAGTTTGACGAAGATTATACCATTGAAAACCTTGAAACCATTCAAGCAAAATCTGCTAAAATTAAATTCAAAGAACCCAGGTTATTTCAAATTGATGGTGAAGTCATTGAAAAGTTTTCTGAGCTCAGCATAAAAGTACTGCCAAAATCTCTGACTTTTATTCAATAAAAAAACGCCAGTCAATTAAAACTGGCGTTTTGAATCTCGGTGAATATTGATTTATTTTCCCTCTTTAAAAGAATCAAATTCACTTTTTGTCTTTTCTCTTGGCCACGTATTATTAGACGTGTCTACATCTGCAGTTTCCTGTTGAGGATCTACAACCATTTTTACAATCTCTTTCTCAGAAAAGATAGCTTTCTTAACTTCAGAATCGTTTTTTCTCCAAATTTGAACAGGATATCTTACGGTCTCTGAGGTACCATCTGCATACTGAAATTCAAGTATAATTGGCATAACCAGTCCACCTGGTTTATTAAAGGTGATTTCATAAATATGCTTAGGTTGCTTCATGTTATCAATTTCAGACTGAGTGAAATTATCCATGAGGTACTCACGTAGTTTCGGTGCGTTTTCTAAAGGGTCACCTTCTTTCATAGAGGCTTCAAAGCTTTCGCTGTCCTCAGTTAATAGATAAACTGCATCTTTGGTACGAGGATCTGTGGTAGGATCATCGATACCATATCTCGCCAAAAGTGCTTTTCCTTCTGCAGTAGGATTGCTGGTGATAAAATAGTTTTTCACATCTTCGATACCAATATCAACATAGTCTGTAGTGTAAAACCATCCTCTCCAGTACCAGTCAAGATCTACTGCGGAAGCATCTTCCATGGTTCTAAAGAAATCTTCTGGTGTAGGATGCTTAAACATCCAACGTTGTGCAAAAGTTTTGAAAGAGTAATCAAATAAATCTTCACCCATTACTGTTTCTCTCAAGATATTTAAAGCGGTGGCAGGTTTTCCATAAGCATTGTTACCAAGTTGGTAGACTTGCTCAGGATTGGTCATGATGGGAGAAATATACTCTTGGTTTCCCTTCATATAATTTACAATTTTTGAAGGTTCTCCACGTCTCGAAGGGTATTTTGTATAAGTCTCTTCGTTACCTTCTAGAATTTCAGGGTGTTTTTTAGCAAATTCTTGTTCAGATAAGTATTGCATAAAGGTGTTAAGACCTTCATCCATCCACCCCCATTGTCTTTCATCACTGTTGACTATCATTGGGAAGAAGTTGTGACCAATTTCATGAATGATTACACTCATCATTCCGAATTTTGTTCGATCAGACACAAACCCATTTTCATCAGGTCTTCCGTAGTTCCAGCAAATCATTGGGTATTCCATCCCTTGGCTTCTGGCGTGAACCGAGATAGCTTTGTGATAAGGGTAGTTGAAGGTGAAGCTACTGTAAGTTTCAAGCGTACTGGCTACAGCTCTGGTAGACCAGTCTTCCCATAATGGATTTCCTTCTTTAGGATATAGTGAAACAGCCATAACATCTTTTTCACCAACCTTAACGGCCATCATATCCCATATGAATTTTCTGGAGGTGGCAAATCCAAAGTCTCTAACCATCTCAGCTTTAAATTCCCAGGTTTTAGTTTTGGTAGCGTTTATTTTTTCGTTGGCAATAGCTTCTTCTTCTGTTACAATTACAACTGGCTCATCATAAGAGGTTTTAGCTTTTTCAAAACGTTCCAGCATTACTTTGCTAAATACCTGATCCCTGTTTTGTAATTTACCAGTAGCATCCAGAATGTGGTCTTCTGGTACTGTGATTTTTACATCATAGTTTCCAAAAGGTAAAGCGAACTCTCCGCTTCCCCAAAACTGATAGTTTTGCCATCCTTCTTTGTCATTGTAGACAGCCATTCTAGGAAAAAATTGGGCTATGACATAGGCTCTGTTATCGTCTTCTTCAAAATACTCATAACCAGAACGCCCGCCGTTTACTGTATGGTTATTGATGAGATAATCCCATTCAATAGAAAATTCAAAAGATTCTCCTGGCATTAAAGGCTTATCCATGTCAACCCGCATCATTGTATAATTGATGGCATGAGGAAGGTCTTTGCCATCTTGATGAACTTTTTGAATATTGAATCCACCATCGAAGTCAGCTTTCATATGAGAATTTACAAAACTTCCAGCAGGAGTGACAGGAGCGAATTCGCCGCTATTTTTATCTTTAGCAGGGCTGTCTTTGGCTCTGATGTTTTGATCCAACTGCACCCATAGATATTCTAAAGCATCTGGAGAGTTGTTGGTATAAGTAATGGTTTCTTTACCGTATAGTCTTGTGTTTTCATCATCAAGCCTAATGTCCATTTCATAATCAGCTGTGTTTTGATAATACTGATGTCCGGGAGCTCCAGAAGCTGTCCTGTAAACATTTGGAGTGGCAAATTCATCATAAAGTTGTCTAAACTTATTTTGATTGGTATGTCCGGATTGCTTTTCTTCCTTTTCGTCTTCTTGTGCATATCCCGTAACAGATAATACTAATATGGACAATAAAAGACTTGTGTATTTAAACAAATTCATAAGTGGTGGATTATTTAGTAGTATAGTTTATGGTTCTTTTTGATAGTTCCTTCTCTAAAATGAAACTCTTTTTAAAATCATTTGATGTAAAATGTATCATGTTTTTTTGGTCCTCAAATAAATCTGTTAAGATTGAATTTTCGACAGACAGGTATTCAAAAGCTTCAATATTTTCAACTTCCAAGAACAAATATACCATATCATCTTCATATTTTCTACCCAAATACTTGAAAGACAATTGACCTCTATTGGTTTCTAAACTAAATTTAGTTCGAATGTATTTTTCGATATAAACATCTATTTCTTCGACTTCCAATCTTGGAATAAGTTTAAAATCTTTTTGGTATCTCGTGTTAATCACATTCTCAAAGTCATCGGTAAACACTCTGGAAATAATTTGAAGACTCTTTTTTTCCTGGATATAGTTGATATCTGTCACGCTGAGGTAGAATTCATGATAGGAAGTCGTAGACGTTGAAAAAGACAACCAAAAAAGTGTAGCTATCAAAAACTTCATTCCGAAATTTCTTTTAATTTGAGGTAAGCGATAGCTTTAAGTTTTAATTCGTCGATCAAAGCGAGCGGATCATTTTTGTCCATTATTGAAATCGTATGTTCGTCTTCAGCACAATAATATGCAAAATCTTCAATATACAGCTTTGGTACTTTTAAGTCTTTGGTGATAAGATTTGAAGAAACATTTCTTAAGATTCTATTTTTGTTTGAAGTGACAACTGCATTTGCTTTGCGCTTTTTAAGCTGTTCTGCATATCCAGTAAATGTGTTAATAAGCGCACCTACAGATAAAAATCCTCCTGAGCCAGACGCATATATTTCTCTATCGATTTTGTCTAATTCTCGAGGCACACCAAATCCAAATTGGCGTTGATCTATAAAATCAACTTTAACTTGGTTGATATCTTTAGTTAAATCTCCGGAAAGATGATATTGATTTAAGGTAACTTCCGGAAGCTCGTTCACTTGCATCTCTAAAAAAATAGATGTGGTTGTTTTTAAATTATTTTCCTCAACGACAAGGGTATATGTTCTATGCTGAAGTGAAGTGAATAAAATGGAATCGCCAAGCCTGGCTCTTATTTCATACTCTCCTTTAGTATTGGAGACACTACCAATTTGTTGGTCGATATTGATAATATTAACCTGATAATCACTAATAGAATCGGCATAGATTTTACCTCTCAGGAATGTCTCTTGTGCTGATAGAGTAAAAGGTAAAATTAAAATTAAGAAGATGAGCTTTTTCAAATTAATCTTTTGCTTTAAACTCTTCAGATCTCTTGATTAGGAATTCTATCAGATCCAATTCGTTGCCTTTTTGTAACATGTTTTTTGTCAATCCTTTATCCTCAACGTAAAAAATGAATTCATTGATATTCTCTTCATCAATATCAAGGTTTTCTTTAAAAAACGAGTCTTTATACATCTTTCTCACCATCACGTCTACATTTTTAGGCAAAGCGTTATCTTCTTTGACCTCTCTTGAAGAAAGAATTTCTCTGAAAATATTGGCAATGTTGAGTCCGTTTTTAATAAAACGCTGTTCTGTAGTGTAATTTTCTGTAAGGGTTTGGGACCTTATGGTAGGTTGTTCTCCTTCATATTCATTAATGACTGCTTCAGATTCTGGGGCTTGATAAAAATTTGTTTTCACCTTTTTCGCATCCACTTCAATATTTCCTTCAAGGTCGTATGGTGTGACGATTACTTCATCCAGAGTATTGATCTTGTCATTAATTTTGATAGTGAATTTTTTGTTTTTGACAATATTTTCATCAATAACCACTATGAAATTTTGGTATTGAATCGCTTCAAACCTTAGTCTATCTCCTTCTTTTACAGAAATACCAAATTGACCATATTGGTTGGTTACCGTTCCTTCTTTGGAATTTTGGTTGATAATCTCTATTTGAGAAGCTTCTCCATCTAGTGGAACTATGACTTCACCAGCTACAAACACACGATTGTCGATTTGAGCAGTTAAGCTTTGTATAAAAAAAAGGATGATAATAGTAGAGATTAGTCGCATATGTTATTTTTTGTACAATCTACTTAAAAATTCAGATATGCAATCCTAATTTTGCTACTAAATTTATGTTAAGTCAATTAAGTTGAATTAAAGTCAGATCGAGTATGCAAGCCATAATTGCGAGTACCTCCACCATTCATGGAAGTTCCTATTTGGAGTATTTAAAGCCAGCTTTAAGTGCTCATTTTAAAGAGATTAACGAGGTTTTATTTATTCCGTTTGCAAGACCCGGAGGGATCTCACATCAGGAATATACACAAAAAGCTAGGGAAGGTTTACAATCTATTGTTGGGAATGTAAAAGGGCTGCACGAGTGTGAAGACATGAAAGAAGCAATTTCCTCAGCAAAAGCAATCTTTGTAGGTGGAGGAAATACGTTTTTATTGGTTAAGCAATTACACGAATTGGGTGTAATGCAAACCCTTAAGAAAAGCATACAGAGCGGTGCAAAATATCTAGGGACAAGTGCTGGAAGCAATATTTGTGGTCTTTCTATGCAAACCACCAATGATATGCCCATAGTTTATCCACCATCCTTTGAAACCCTGGGTTTACTCAATTTCAATATCAACCCACATTATCAAGACCCCGATCCTTCTTCGACTCATAAAGGTGAGACCCGTGAAACCAGAATCAAAGAATTTCAAAACCTCAATTCAGTTATAGTGGTTGGACTTCGAGAAGGAAGCTGGATTAAAATGCAAGGCTCGGCTATCACCTTAGAAGGGAATTTGCCAGCTCTAATATTCGAACCAGGTAAGCAAGCTTATGAATTGAGTCCAAATAGTCATATTAACTTTTAAGCGATGGATTATCAAGCGATCTTAAATGTGATTCAGAAGGAATTTACGCCTAAGGAAGGAATGGGAAAAGTGGCAAGCTATATTCCTGAATTATCGAAAGTAGACCCTTTTAAGTTTGGAATTTACCTTTATTGTCACGACGGATCTTCTTTTCAATTTGGGGATAGCCAGGAAACCTTTTCCATTCAAAGTATCTCTAAAGTTTTTACCCTTACGATTGCTAAAGAATTGCTAGGCAAAGAACTCTGGAAAAGAGTTGATGTGGAGCCTTCCGGTACCGCGTTCAATTCACTTTCAGAATTAGAAAGAGACAAAGGCATCCCTCGTAATCCTTTTATAAATGCTGGTTCTATAGTGGTTGCTGATGCGCTCTTAACCGTATTGGATCATCCCAAAGATGATTTGCTAAAATTTGTGCGTAAGCTTTGTGGTGACAACAGTGTGCATTTCGATGAGTCTGTTGCCAGAAGCGAAAAGAAAAACGGCTACAGAAATAAAGCCTTAGTCAACTACATGAAATCTTTGGGTAATATAACCAATGATACCGAAAAGGTTTTGGACTTTTACTTTTACCAATGTTCTATTGCAATGACGTGTGAGCAGCTCTCTAAAGCCTTTATGCTATTTGCAAATGAGGGGAAACATTTTCAAACTCAAGAAAAAGTAATAGATCAGCAAAGTGTAAAGCGTATCAATGCAATCATGCAGACCTGTGGATTTTACGATGAAGCAGGAGAATTTAGCTACAGGGTAGGTTTGCCTGGAAAAAGTGGAGTAGGAGGTGGTATCGTTGCTATTCATCCTAAGCAATATTCAGTTGCGGTATGGAGTCCAATGCTCAATAAAAAAGGAAATTCTGCCTTGGGAATGAAGGTTTTAGAAGAATTGACCACTTTGACAGGAGTATCGATTTTTTGATAAACTTATCTAAGTTTTAAATGTAATATTTCGCTGTCTAGTCCTAGACCAGTATATTTGCCTTATGATAAATCTACCTCTTTTTATTAGTGGTGCAGAAATCGCCTTTATCTTATTTGTCTTGATAATGGTATTTGGTGCTGATAAAATTCCTGAAATTGCTAGGTTTTTTGGAAAAACAATGAAGTCGTTTCGTCACGCTACAGATGAAATCAAGACTGAAATAACCAAGCAAAAAAAAGAGCATCATTTGGATTTTGACCTCAAAAAAGAAGTCGAGGACCACACAAAATCTATAGAATCCAAAACTTCTAAACTCAAAGATGAGGTTGAAGACGCCATTGGACCTATCAAAAGAAGATTTTAATGAAGTTTGATCCGTCTCGATGGGATTGGGAATTGATGGTGTATTTGAATAATCTGAGCCCCGATGGTTTAGATTCATTTTGGGCTTTTATTACTCACAGTGTGTATTGGATTCCATTTTATATTTTCCTTGTTCTCCTGTTTTTCTTTAAAACTGAAATAAAAAAAAGTTTATTTGGAGTTTCCTGCCTTCTGTTATGCGTTGGAGCAGCTCATTTTCTTACAGAACTTACCAAGTCGCTGATTGCAAGAGATAGGCCAAACGTGACTGATGAAATCATGGGCTCTTTAAAAATCCTGTATGAGCCTTCAAATTTTAGTTTTTTTTCTGGCCATGCGTCCACCTCTTTTGCAGCAACTGTTTTTATTTTCTTAGTCTTGAAAAATAACTTTAAGCATCTCAAGTGGATTTTTATCTGGCCTATTTTATTTTCTTTAAGTAGAATATTTGTTGGGGTTCACTTTCCAAGTGACATAATTGTTGGTGCTTTTGTAGGAAGTATATTGGGAATTTTATTCTCAAAACTTTACTTTATTTCAATTTCAAGACTACTGAGTGTAAGTAATCATAATAATACTTAACACAGCAACTGCGATGCCTATCCAGTTTTTGAACATGATTTTTTCTTTAAAGAAAATGATTCCCAGAAGAGTAGAAAGCAAAACAATACTCACATTATTGATGATAAATATGCTAGAGCTTTCTAGTCCATCTATTCTAAGCGCTAGGATAAAAAAGTAAATTGAAAAATAGTTAGGAATCCCTAAGAGAAAACCTCCTAGAATATCTTTCCTCCTGAAACTTGTATTTACCCTTAGTTTATTAATTCCAAAAAATAGAACTCCGGTTATTCCAGCAAAGAAAAAAGTGGAGGCAGAAAAGAGTGAAATTTCATCGTTTGGGACATACGTGTTTTCTAAAAACTTGATACTACTTTCTATAATTCCACTTCCTAGGAATACCATCAGAGGAAAGATGAAGTATTTCATGTCGATAGTTAAAGCACCGTGTTTTTTGACAGAAACCAAGTAGACGGAAATCAAGGCAAGTATAATACCTAGGATTTTGAACAGACCAATTGATTCGTTATAATAAACGATTACAAAGACTACCGGGATCGCTACACTCATTTTACTGGCAACAGAAACTACAGACATTCCGCCTTTCTGGGTAGTAATAACCATGAGTGAAAACACCAGGATAAACATAGCTCCCAATGCAATAGAGCCGTAAAACCAATCTTTGGAGGCCACCTCTAAAATGGATTTGGTAGAGAAGTTCCCTTGAAAAATTAATCCCAAAATAAATGCGGTGAAATAATTGATGATGAGCGCATTGAGCGTTGTGACTTTGTATTTGCCAAAAAGTTTGAACACTATGTAAATAGTACTCGATGATAAAATACTAAACAATAGCGCTATCAAAATACATCTGATTTCATGGAAAACAATTCAGAGACTTCTTCTTTTTCAGGAATGAGATGCCAAGTTTGTATTCCTAGTTTTTTGGCTGAAAGCGTATGTTCTAAGGTGTCATCCACAAAAAGTGTCTCTTTAGGATTCAAGTTATTCTCTTTCAAAACAAAATTGAAAATATCAGCATTAGGTTTTCTCAAGTGGATCTCATGCGACAAGTAAAACTGGTCAAAACAAGACCGGAACTCTTCGAAAATCTTGATATGTTCTTTCACCCAGTTGATGTGCAATTCATTGGTGTTGCTAAGCAAAATCAATTGGTAAGAACCTGTTGCTTTAAGTTGTTTTAAAAACTCAAGCCGGTCATTCGGGAATTCAATTAAAATGGAGTTCCAGGCAGTCTTGAAATCTTCTTCAGAAAGACCCTTAAATCGCTGTGTATAGTATTGAATAAATTCCTCTGAAGAGATCAATCCTTTTTCATAAGATTTATTGATGCTGATCAGCTTTTCGTCAAGTTCAGAAATGCCATGTGCTTTCAAATGCTTATCGGTAGCAGATTTGTCTAAAGTGAGAAACACATCACCGAAATCAAAAATGATAGTTTTAATCATTGTAGATATAATTGAGTTGATTCCCTTCGACATCTTCGGTTCGAGTAGCTTTCATATCTAGAGTAGGCCCTTTTATACCTTCATCAATATCATTTTGACCAGTAAACACCCGGGCCTCATCCCACAAATTTGAATCTATAAAACCCTGGAGTGTTTTGCTGCCTCCCTCAATGATGATAGATTGAAGTTCAAGGTTGTATAAATTTTCTAAGATTTGAGGCAAAACTTCACGATCGAAATCCAAGCCAACATAAGTCAGATTTTTCTTACTTTTTTCAGTTATGTTCTTTTCGTGAAACACTACAGTAGGTTGAGACTGGTCTAGTAATGAATTATTTGTAGAGAGTTTCAAGGATTTATCAATCACTACACGAGTTGGATTTTTTCCTTTCCAGTGTCTTACATTTAGTTTTGGATTATCCTTTAAAGCTGTTTGTGTTCCTACCAAAATTGCTTGTTCTTCGCTTCTCCACTTATGCACGAGTTGTTGAGCATAAGAATTGGTGATCCAGAAGATGTCATCTTTTCTTTGATCGACTGGGGCAATGAAACCACCTTTGGTCTCTGCCCATTTTAAAATGATATAAGGTCTTTTTTTTCTATGAAAGGTAAAAAAGCGTTTGTTTAAATTCTCGCATTCCTCTTCACAGATACCAACGGTCACATTTCTGCCAGCAGCAAGAAGTTTCTTGATGCCCATACCAGCAACTTTTGCAAAAGGATCTACAGTGCCTATCACAATTTTTGGAATTTTTTTGGCGATGATGAGGTCACTGCATGGCGGGGTTTTTCCAAAATGGCTACAAGGCTCCAATGACACATAAATTGTAGAATGTTTGAGTAGTGCATGATCTTTTACAGACTCTATAGCGCGTACTTCGGCGTGAGCCTCGCCTGCTTTTTTGTGCCAACCTTCGCCAATTATTTTACCATCATGCACAATCACACAGCCAACAAGTGGATTTGGGTAGGTAGTTCCCAGTCCATGTCTAGCCAATTCAAGACATCTTTTTATGTAAACTTCATTTGTATTCACAGCGTAAAAATAGAAAAAGGCTTAAGTTTTCAACCCATATTTTAAGTGCATTTAAAAATTTTGTTTTGGGATGTTTTTCTGATGTAGATACGATTATATTGAATTTTTCGAGATAGTTACGTTTGATGCTCTTAAAATCATTTAATTTAGCCTGTGGTTTTTTTTGAGTCAACTAAAAACCTTAAGATTTAAATTCATAAGATCGTTTAACTAAAGCCTGAAATGACTACAATTACATTACGCCCTATTCAAGAAAAAGATAATTCAGAAGTTGCTAAGATGATTCGTCACGTGCTGCTAGAGCAAGGAGCGCCAAAAGTTGGCACAGCCTATGAAGACAAGGCTTTGGATGAGCTTTTTGAAACCTACCAGAAAAACCGCTCTCATTATTTTGTTTTGCTGGAAGACGATAAAATAGTAGGAAGTGCAGGAATTTCACCCTTAGAAAACGGAGCTGAAGACGTCTGTGAACTCCAAAAAATGTATTTCGACCCAAAAGCTAGAGGCAGAGGTTTAGGAAGTCGAATGATGCAAGTATGCTTAGACTTTGCTAAAAGTCAGGGGTTTAAAGTTTGCTACATCGAGACCTTACCAACCATGCTAGCTGCTCAAAAATTATATCAAAAATCAGGATTCAATTATATTGAGAATAGGATGGGAGATACAGGACATTATTCGTGTACTGTATTCATGAAAAAGAAATTAAACTAAATATGAAAAAAATAGCGATTATAGCCCACGATGGTAAGAAACCAGAAATGGTTAACTTCATCAATAAAAATCTGGACTTACTTAAGAAAGTAGAACTTGTAACTACAGGAACAACAGGGACTCATGTTGAAAATACTGGCCTTAGGGTTGAAAAAAAACTTTCGGGACCCATTGGAGGTGATGCTCAAATCGCAGCTTTAGCGGCAGAGAAACAGTTGGCTATGATTTTATTTTTTAGAGATCCGTTGGGTAAGCACCCTCATGAGCCTGATGTTCAAATGTTGATGAGAATTTGTGATGTGCATAACATCCCTATTGCTACCAACCCTGCTACTGCTCAATTATTATTGAATGCTTTTTTTGATAATTAATCTTCTGGGATAGCTTCCAAAATCAACTTCATAATGTTTTCGGGACAACGCATTGGTCTTTTGGTAGATTGATTTACAAATACCAGGACCGTTTGTCCAAGAGTGAGCAATTCATCGTTTTGGTTTTTAATTTTATAATCGAAGGTGATCGAAGCGCTGGGTAGAAAATGCAGACTGGTCTCAATCCTTAAAATGTCGCCAAATTTTGCAGGTTTTTTGTAATCTACTGTTAATCTACTTAGGGGCAACATCACTCCGCTATCTTCCATTTTTTGATAATGCATCCCCACAATTCTTAACCAATCTACTCTAGCTTGTTCAAAATATATGGGATATACAGCATGGTGAACAACCCCCATCTGGTCGGTTTCAGCATACCTTACTTCGATAGTTGAAGCGGTGGAAATCGGTCTTATTTCTTTATAATTTTTGCTCAAAATTTATATTTTAACATCTCTTTAAGTATAGGCAGAAAAAACGAGAATTTCAACCCGAATTTAATTTTTTTATTAAAAAGTTTGTTCACATATTTGTCATCCGATTGAGGTCAAATAACTTCATCAGAATTGAATTTTTAACACGAAAACTTTAAGCCTAACTATGTCAAAAACAGCAACTTCGGTATGGGATAACTGCCTTAACTTTATCAAGGACAATATCTCAGATCAAGCCTATAAAACCTGGTTCCAACCGATAAATGCTGTTAAACTCAATGACAATGCACTTAGTATCCAAGTCCCTTCAAAATTCTTTTACGAGTGGCTAGAAGAGCATTATGTAGACCTCTTAAAAGTTTCCCTGACCAAAGAACTTGGTAAGGGGGCAAAATTGGTTTATGTGATCCGTATGGAGAATGCAGAAGGCAATAAGCAGCCGTTTACCGAAAAAATTCCAAGTACACAACGGTCTAATGTGCATTCTCAATCTGTAGATTTTCCTGCAAGGCAAAAAAATCCAGAATTGAGAAACCCTTTCGTGATCCCAGGCATAAGAAATTTGAAAATTGACTCTCAGTTAAATTCAAACTATAGTTTTGATAATTTTTTAGAGGGCACATCAAATAGATTAGCTAGGTCTGCCAGTTTAGCGGTTGCCAATAAACCTGGAGGAACCTCTTTTAATCCCCTCCTAATTTTTGGGGGTGTTGGTTTAGGAAAAACTCACTTGGCTCACGCTATCGGCTTGCAAGTCAAGGATAAATTTCCAGATAAGACGGTTCTTTATATTTCTGCAGATAAATTTACCCAACAGCATATTGATGCCGTTTCAAAAAATAACAGAAATGATTTTATTCATTTCTATCAGATTATAGATGTTCTCATTGTTGATGATATCCAACTGATATCAGGAAAAAAAGGAACTCAAGACGTGTTTTTCCACATTTTCAATCACCTGCATCAAAATGGTAAGCAAGTCATTTTAACTAGTGACAAAGCACCCGTGGATATGCAGGATATCCAGCAACGACTCTTATCTAGATTTAAATGGGGGCTTTCGGCAGAGCTAGAACAACCAGATTATAATACGCGCATCAAAATCATCAAGAACAAACTTTACAATGACGGTGTAGAGATGGCCGATGAGATTTTGGATTACGTCGCTTCAAGAATTACAACCAACATTAGAGAGTTGGAAGGAGCAATTATTTCATTAATTGCACATTCCTCGTTTAGCAAAACTGAGATTACTATTGATCTTGCAGAGCAGATCGTTAAAAACTACGTCAAGAATAATAAGAAACCAATTTCACTTGATGATATTCAAAATGTAGTTAGTGATTATTTTCATATTGAGATTGAAGAATTACAATCCAAAAGCAGAAAGCGCAATGTGGTTCAGGCTAGACAAATCGCTATGTATTTCGCAAAAGAGATCACCAAAACATCACTAACCAACATTGGTAGACATATTGGTCAAAGAGATCATTCCACTGTTCTGCATTCTTGCAAAATAGTCTCCAATTTACAGGAGTCCGACAAGCAATTCCGTAAATTTATTCAAGATTTGGAAATCAAATTTAAGCAGTTATGACCAAAATTTTGATGGTGTGTTTAGGAAATATCTGTCGTTCTCCGTTAGCAGAAGGTATTTTGAAATCTAAACTTGACTCTTCAAAATTTAAAGTGGATTCTGCAGGAACCTCAGGTTATCATGAAGGATCATTACCAGATCAACGCTCTGTAGAGGTTGCCAGAAGGAATGGATTGGATATCACAGACCAGCGCAGCAAAAAATTTACAAAAGAAGATTTTAAAATTTTTGATCACATTTTTGTGATGGACACTTCCAATTATGAAGACGTTTTGGAATTGGCAGAAACCGATAAGGAAAGAGGTAAGGTCAGCTTGATTTTGGATAAAATTTTTCCCGGAGATCATGAAAGCGTTCCAGATCCCTATCATAATGCTATAGATGGTTTCAATCAAGTTTATGAAATGCTAGAAGAATCTTGTAGTGTAATAGCAAAAGAACTAGATAAGTCTTAATTTAGTCTAAGTATTAAAACTAGAAATGGAAAAAGTTCAGAAAAAAGGTAAACTTTATCTCATTCCAAATCGACTTGGAGATTTACCGCCTTTGGAAGTCCTTCCTCTTTCTATACGTAAAGTCATTAGTGAAATTGACCACTACATCGTAGAAAATGAGAAAGTAGCGAGACATTTTATCAAAAAAATAGTGCCTTCCAAATCCCAACCTAGTTTAGATTTCAAACTTCTCAATAAATTCACTTCAGACCTTGAGATTCCAAATTTTTTAGACGCCTGCGATCGTGGAATTCATATGGGTTTATTGTCTGATGCTGGTTGCCCTGGAGTTGCAGACCCTGGTGCTCAAGTAGTAGCTTTGGCTCATCAAAAGAATATTCAGGTTGTTCCATTAGTGGGGCCATCGTCTATTTTGCTGGCACTCATGTCTAGCGGACTTAATGGACAAAGCTTTACCTTTCATGGATATTTGCCTATTGATAATCAGGAGAGAAAGCATTTTGTGAAAAAAATAGAGCGCGCTTCTATAGAAAATGATCAGGCTCAGATTTTTATTGAAACGCCTTATCGTAATAATAAACTATTGATAAGTCTTGTTTCTACTTTACAGGCTTCTACACGAATAAGCGTTGCTGTAGACCTCACCTTGTCTACAGAATTTATAAAAACTCAAACTGCTGCAGAATGGAAGAAAACTTCCATAGATTTGCATAAAAGACCTGCTATTTTCATTATTCAAGGTTAAGGTCTGGATGTTCTTGTTAAATCTTATTTTTATTGGAAAAAGACGCTTATAAAACTATAAATCGGCCAGGTTCTGAGATTCTCTTTAAAGAAAAAGCAAGCAAATTTTTTGGTTATGCATTTCCTGTTATATCTGAAGACGACGTTGAATTGGCTTTAGCTGATTTAAAATCTAAACACAATAAAGCGGGGCATTTCTGTTATGCATGGCAGATCGGTGAAGATTACGAACACTTTCGGGTGAACGATGATGGCGAACCTTCCAATTCTGCAGGAATGCCTATTCTTGGACAATTGCAAAATTTTGAAGTGACCAATATTTTGGTAGTGATTGTCAGGTATTTTGGAGGAACTAAACTTGGTGTTGGTGGCTTAATTTCTGCCTATAAAACTGCTGCAAAAATGGCACTGGAAAGCAGTAAAATTATTTCCAAAACCATTGATCTTAGTTTTGATGTGACCTGCGAGTATGATAAAATGAATTTAGTAATGAGGCTGGTGAAAGAATACGATTTGGAAATTATAGAGCAAGATTTGAAGTTGGATTGTCATTTTAAAATTGGGGTGAGAAAAAAGGAATTTAAAAACATCTACCAGAAATTTGAAGCCGTTTTCGGTTTTGAAGTTTCCAGCGAATATAAGTCAGAAAAAGAATGACCCACCTGAAACACCTTAAGGAAGAATTTATTGAGGAGCTTTCGCCTGTTTACGATAGAGATGAAGCTTCAACTCTATTTTCATGGCTTGCAGAAGATTTACTCCATCTGAAAACTCATGATTTATTGCTCAACACTCAAGTCGAGTTGGAAAACAATCTACTTTTGAAATTTGAAGAGGCAAAAGCGAGACTAAAAAGGCAAGAGCCAATTCAATATATTTTAGGCTACACTGAGTTTTTTGGATTAACATTGAAAGTCAATCCTCACGTGTTGATTCCGCGTCCAGAAACTGAAGAACTTGTGCAGTGGATTCTCGATGATCACCAGTCTTCAGGTCTTCAGTTGTCGATTATAGATTTAGGGACTGGTAGTGGCTGCATTCCTATCGCCTTAGCTAAGCATATGCCCCAAGCAAAAATTAAAGCTTTAGATATTTCTGCAGAAGCTTTAGAGCTTGCAAGATCCAATCAGTTGGCGTGCCTTAAGCAAACTTCAGAGGAAAATAGAACATATGTAGAATTTGTGAGGGAAAATGTATTAAAACTCGATGCACTTCCCGTAGTGGACATTGTGGTTTCAAATCCACCTTATGTGACTTATAATGAAAAGCTAAAAATGAAGGATAATGTCTTGAAAAATGAGCCTCATTTGGCTTTGTTTGTTGAAGACGATGATCCCCTCTTGTTTTATAGGAAAATCGCAGATTTGGCTTTGAAAGCTAAAAATAGACCACTGGTTTATGTAGAAATCAGTCAATATTTAGCAAAAGAAACCCGAGCATTGTTCAAGGAATTTGGATTTCAGCACGTTGAAATTAAGAAAGATTTCCGAGGGAATGATAGAATGCTAAAAGCCTATTAAACTTGGTCGATTGCTAATTTAAAGTGGTAATTTTTATAGAATTTAGTTTAGATTTAAATCAAAATAATTCCATTAATTTAAAAGGTTTCATGAATACAAAACAAAAGATAGAGCAGTTAAGATCGGAGCTTCACGAACATAATTACAAGTATTATGTATTAGATAATCCAGAGATTTCTGACTATGATTTTGATATGAAATTAAAGGAATTACAGTCGCTTGAGGAAAAAAATCCAGAATTTTATGATCCCAACTCTCCCACCATGCGAGTTGGAGGTGAAGTCACCAAGAACTTCAACACCATCGTTCATGATTTCCCGATGTATTCTTTGTCAAATTCGTATTCTAAAGAAGATTTGGATGATTGGCAAGTGCGAATTGAAAAAATTATAGAAGAACCTGTTGAGTATACCTGTGAGCTGAAATATGATGGAGCTTCCATAAGTCTTACTTACGAGAACGGTGAATTTTTAAGAGCTGTTACTCGAGGTGATGGGACCCAGGGCGATGAAGTTACTCATAACGTTAAAACCATAAAATCGGTCCCACTTAAACTGAAAGGGGATGATTTTCCCAAACGATTTGATATTCGCGGAGAAATTGTGCTTCCTTACGAGGGCTTTGCCCAACTAAATGCGGAGCGAGTAGAACAAGGTGAAGAGCCTTACGCCAACCCAAGAAATACGGCATCGGGAAGTTTGAAACTTCAGGACAGTGCTGAGGTGGCCAAAAGGCCTTTATTATGTTTGCTGTATAATTTAACTGGAGAAAATCTTGGAGTGAAGACTCAAATGGAAAGCTTGGATAAAGCTAGGAAATGGGGTTTCAACGTACCAAAAGAGGCTAAACTAGCAAAATCTATCGAAGAGGTTTTTGCCTATATCAATTACTGGGACGAACACAGACGAGACTTGCCTTATGAAACGGATGGTGTTGTCATTAAAGTGAATAGTCTTCAGCATCAAGATGAGTTGGGGTACACCGCAAAATCACCTCGCTGGGCGATGGCTTATAAGTTTAAGGCGGAGCAGGTGTCTACAACTTTGAATACTATTACTTATCAAGTTGGTCGTACAGGAGCTATCACGCCCGTAGCAAATCTGAACCCCGTTCAGCTAGCGGGAACTACGGTAAAACGAGCGTCTTTGCATAATGCAGATCAAATTGAAAAACTTGACATTAGAGAAGGAGATGTGGTTTTTGTTGAGAAAGGAGGTGAAATCATTCCAAAAATTATAGGAGTAGATTTTAAACAACGCGATCCAGATTCAAAACCTACAACTTATATTAGAGACTGCCCGGAATGTGGAACAACTCTACAACGAAAGGAAGGTGAAGCTTTGCATTTCTGTCCAAATACTGAAGGTTGTCCTCCTCAAATCATGGGGCGTATCCAGCATTTCATTTCCAGAAAAGCAATGGATATTGAAGGTCTGGGCGGAGAAACAGTGGCCTTGCTTGTGAGAGAAAATTTAATTGAGGATTATGCCGACCTTTATACATTAAAAAAAGAAGATGTTCTTCCCTTAGAACGTATGGCAGAAAAATCTGCTGAAAATTTAATACAAGGTATCGAAGCTTCCAAAAACGTTCCTTTTGAGCGAGTACTCTTTGGTTTGGGGATTCGCTATGTAGGGGAGACAGTCGCGAAAAAGCTAGTAAAAGCATTTAAAAGTATAGATGTGCTTGCAGCTGCAAGTTTGGAAAACCTTATGGCAGTTGATGAAATTGGAGAGCGTATAGCTCAAAGTGTAGTTGATTTCTTTCAAGATGAAACCAATAAAACTCGCATTAGTAGACTTCAAAAATATGGTCTGAATCTGGAAATTTCTGAGGAGGAGATGGAAAATCAAAGTCAGAAGTTAGCAGATTTAACCCTGGTGATTTCAGGTGTTTTTGAAAAAGTTTCCAGAAAAGAACTTCAAAATCTGATTGAAACAAACGGAGGTAAAAATACAAGTTCCATTTCCAAAAAGACAGATTATCTGGTAGCTGGTGAAAACATGGGCCCAAGTAAGAGGACTAAAGCTGAAAATTTAGGGGTCAAGATCATCACTGAAGACGAGTTTTTAAAAATGCTTGACTAAACTTCAATCACTAGGCTTTTATTATCGTTAACTCCTTCTTCATCAAAATAAAAATCGATTCGTCCTACATTGACGCCTGCCCAGCCTACTTGATTTACAAGAACTTTCTTGCCTTCCGCATTGTCCACGACACTAGGCTTTTCCAGAAATGTATGGGTATGACCGCCAATAATCAAATCGATGTCTTTGGTTTGCGCTGCCAATTTTAAGTCATCAATTTTATCGGAGTTGTAGTTGTATCCAAGATGTGACAGGCAAATGACCAAATCACATTTCAATTCGTCCTTTAGACGTTTTACCTGGTCTTGAGCCATCTCAACTGGATTTATATATTCTGCTTCTTTGTAGAGTTCTTTGGAAACCAGGCCCTCTAGTTGTATTCCTAAACCAAACACACCAACCTGGAGGCCATTGACTTCATAAACTTGATGAGGTTTTACCAAACCATCCAAGCTCGTATTGGATAGATTATAGTTAGAATTTAGGAGATCAAATTCCGCATGCTGCAACTGAGCAGCAATATTATCTATTCCATTATCAAATTCATGATTTCCTATAGTGGAGGCATGGTAACCCATTTTGCTCATCAATTTATATTCCAGTTCACCCCCATAGAAATTAAAATACGGTGTGCCCTGGAAAGCGTCTCCGGCATCTAGAACCAATGTGTTTGGATTTTCGGATTGCACCTGCTGGATATAACTGTATCTTCTGGAAACCCCTCCAAGATTCGGGAATTTACTATCGTTTGCAGGAAAGGGATCGATATGGCTATGCACATCATTGGTATGTAGGATAGTGATATGTTTTGAAAAAATTTTGGGTTGAAACACATTCAAAACTCCTAAACCTCCAGCTGCTAGAAAACCAGTTGCTGCACCAGTTGTTTTTATAAATTTTAATCGATTCATGAGTTTAATTTTGAAGTTGAATAAAGCGTTGATCTCTTTCTGGTGCTATGGTGTCTTTCTTTTTGAAGTAGTCAATAAACAAATTTCTCAACTTGTAGTTCAAGCTTTTTACGTCTTTAGCTCTCAAAAAAAAGTCCATATCATCGCCTCCTTTAATCAAATAATCTGAGGTGGCTACATAGTAAGATTTCTTCTGAATTTCCTGCCCATTTACTTTAGCCTCACTTAAATTACCTTCACTATCCAAAATCACTTGAAGCCCTGAGATGGGATGTGCTACTTTATTTTTGATGAGGTAGTCTATCAGCGCTTTAAGTTCACCTGAAGTCAATTCAGCAACAGCTACCTCATTTTCAAAGGGCATGATGTTGTAAGCCGTTCTTGTGGTTACATCACCAGCGTTGATTCCAGAACGAATTCCGCCATAATTCAAAATTACGATATCAATTTTGTTTCCAGTCCTTTCTTCATAAATAGGGGATGCCATCTCCAGGACAGCATCTGCCATCATGTTACCTATTGGTGTATTTAATTTGAAATCCGACTTATTCATCGCTTTAGGAGTAAAGGCAAGAACACCTTCCATCTCTGCCTGGATCCGATTTCTGTAAGGAGAGATGAATGCTTCCAACTCCTGATTCTTTTTAATAGAATCTGACATCTGAACCTGTTTTCCTTCCACTTTTTTAAGTTGTTGTGGAGTATCTGCACAAGACCAAAAGACTATACTCAAAAGAAATATGTAAAGCTTTTTCATTAAAAATAATTTTGATGTAAATATAATTGGTTCTGCTTATTTTATTGGGTGATAGAGTTGACTAATTGGTTTTTTATTTATAGTTTCCAAAACACTTTACGAATGATATTTTGGTATTTTTGCAATTCTGTTAACCTAACTTATGGAAATCCCACTACTTAAAGAGATTGTTGTCGTTTTAGGCATTTCTATAGTCATCATTTTGGCTTTTCAAAAGCTTAAAGTGCCGTCAATTCTTGGGTTTTTATTTGCAGGAATCATCGTTGGGCCAAGTGCGTTTAATCTGTTGAGTTCCACTCATGAAGTGGAATTACTCTCAGAAATAGGCATTATTTTCCTTTTGTTCATCATCGGTATTGAGTTGTCCTTTAGCGGATTGATGAAAATCAAAAAAACGGTTTTTATCGGCGGTGGATTGCAAGTGGGTGGAACGATCTTAGTGACCGCTTTGGTTGCTATGGCTCTTGGTATTGAGGTAAGTACAGCAGTTTTTATTGGGTTCTTGATTTCTCTTAGTAGTACAGCTATCGTTTTAAAAATGCTTCAAGAGAAAGGAGAAATCAAATCACCTCACGGTAGGATAGCACTTGGAATTTTAATTTTTCAGGACATCATTGTTGTGCCTATGATGTTGTTGACACCTCTTCTTGCAGGAAAAGCAGATAACATTGGAGAAACCCTGCTTATCCTCTTGGCAAAACTTATAGGAGTAGGCTTAGTGGTGTTTGTCCTTCAGAAATATATTGTGCCTTTTATATTTAAACTGGTTGTTAAATCCAAAAACAGGGAGTTATTTATTTTAACGACCATAGTATTTTGTTTTTCAGTAGCCTGGTTGACATCTTCAGTTGGACTTTCGCTAGCGCTCGGCGCCTTTTTTGCAGGTTTAATTATTTCAGAATCAGAATATAGCCATCAGGCAACTGCCAACGTTCTTCCCTTCAGGGAGATATTTATAAGTTTCTTTTTTATCTCTGTAGGCTCTCTTTTGGATATAAAATTCTTTGTCAACAACCTGATTTATATATTGTTGTTTGTTCTTTCCGTACTGGTTATAAAAATGTTTATCGTTGGGTTAGTGACCTTCTTTCTCAAAAACCAGCCTAGAACAGTTTTTTTGTCGGCCTTTAGTATTTTTCAGGTTGGTGAATTTTCACTTTTGCTTTCTACTGTAGGTTTACAAAATGATTTGCTACCCAATGAGTTGTATCAGTATTTTCTAGCGGTCTCCATTATCACTATGGCCTTGACTCCTTTTGTTTTACAGAAATCTCACAGCATGTCAGAATTTCTTTTGAGAGCTGCCATTCCTAAGCGGGTGAGAAAACGGATGAACAAAATAAAAATAGACAACAGCAGTCAGGAAAGCGATCAGGATCACGATTGGAAGGATCATGTTGTGATCGTGGGTTACGGGATTAACGGTCAGAACATCTCCAGAGTGACTTCTCAAATTGATATTCCTTATGTGATTGTGGATATGGATTATGACGCCATTAAAATGGCAAAAGAGAAAAATCAGCCGATTGTTTTTGGAGATGCTTCAGATCCAGAAATATTAAAGCATATCAATATTCAAAAGGCTAGGGTAGTGGTTATTGCTATTTCTGATCCCAATGCCACCAAAAAAATTATTTCTTCGGTTAGATTGTTTTCTCAAACCGTTTATATTATCGTGAGAACACGCTACGTTAAAGAGATTGATGAAAACATGAAAGTTGGCGCAGATGAGGTTATTCCAGAAGAGTTTGAAACCTCTATTGAGATTTTTACCCGAGTTCTCAGACAATACATGGTCACTCAAGGTGATATTGAAAATATAGTAACCAGCATTAGGTCATCGGATTATGAAATGTTGACGAGCATCAAACCAACCTCGACCAACGCTGTATTCCAACAACTGAATATTCCAAACAAGGAAGTGGCTACGCTTCATGTGCAACATGGAAATAATAATATTGCTGGCGCAACTATAGGTGAATCTGGAATTGGTAAAAATTACAATGTCACCGTTTTAGCTATCAAGCGGGGTAGAAAATACATTTCAGATATTCAACCAAGCACTAAAATTGAAATTGATGATTTAGTTTATATTTTTGGAGCTTCCAGAGATATAAACGCACTCAACAAAGTGATTAAGTTTTGATTTTTTTGTTGTGCGAAATTATAAATACGTAGTTTACTGGAAAACACAAAGTATTTGAAGAGGATAGATTGTTTCTGAGATCGAATCACAACTTATCTTAAGATTCAAATCTTTTTGATAGTTATGTTCCTGGTGACTCGGTACTATTTTCAGATGGTTTTTGCAGAAGAGGGTTTTAAAAACAACTGAAAGCATGACCAAACCTTCCTGTTGTATTGAGGGGAAGACAGCATTTGTGAACGATATTCAATTCAAATAAGACGGGCTAGATTCAAAAGCTAATTTTTTGGTTAATGAGTTTAATAATCTCCTATATTTGAATCAAAAATCTAAAGGTGATCAATTCTTTACGAAGTTATTTTTTGAAAAAGAAATTAGATTCCCGTAAATCTGCATATTCAGCAGAAATGACGGGAACTAAAATTGGTATTTTATTCAATGATGATGTTTCGGATAAATACCAGCTTCAGCAGCTAATTGAGAAAAATTTTGATGTAAAATCTACTGAAATTCATTTTTTGGGTTTCAGCAGGCACCGGTACGATAGAGTTGAAAAGCCAGATTTTGTCTTTATAAAGAAAGATTTTTCTATGTTTGGTCAACCCAAATCTGAAGTGATTTCTGAATTTATGAGTCATGACTACAAGTTGCTATTCAATTTTTTCGGTAAAGATGAATTGTGTCTTGAGATTGTTGCTCAATTTACCAAAGCTAAATTGAAAGTCGGATTGAATGAATCTAACCAGAAAATCAATGATCTTTCATTCGCTTTAGATTCTAGAAATCTGGATTTTTTCAAAGAAAGTTCAAAATACATTAAACAAATAATTTAAATAACAAATGACAAATTTTTTGGGCACTGGAGTTGCGCTGGCAACCCCTTTTACTAGTGAAAATGAAGTAGATGAAAATGCGTTAAGACGCTTGGTTCAATTTCAAATTAAAAATGGTGTAGATTATATTGTGGTCATGGGAACCACAGCAGAAAATGCTACATTAAGCAAAGTTGAAAAGGAGCTAGTAAAAACTACTATAAAAAAGGAAAACGACGGTAAATTACCGCTTATACTTGGGGTAGGAGGAAACAACACCGCGCAAGTAGTAGAGGATCTGGCGACAGAAAATCTTAACGGATTTGATGCCATATTATCGGTTTCTCCTTATTACAACAAACCCACGCAAGAAGGAATTTATCAGCATTTTGCTGCTGTTGCTAAAGCTTCTCCACTACCAATTATACTTTATAATGTTCCAGGACGAACAAGCTCCAACATGCTCCCCTTAACGGTTACGCGTTTGGCAAATGACTTTGATAATATTATTGGCATAAAAGAAGCAGCTGGAGATATGGTACAAGCTATGCAGATGATAAGGGATACTCCTTCCGATTTTCTTGTCATTTCTGGCGATGATATGATTACTTTACCTATGGTCTTGGCAGGTGGTGCTGGAGTCATATCTGTAATGGCTCAGGGTTTTCCTTCAGAATTTTCTCAGATGGTAAATTTTGGACTTCAGAAAAAAGTAGACGAGGCCTATGCTATACAGTTTCAGTTGATGGATGGCATTGATCTTATTTTTAAAGAAGGAAATCCCGCTGGTATTAAGTCGGTTTTCGAATTAAAAAAATTAGCTGGAAGCAACGTAAGGTTACCGCTTATGAAAGCAAGTCCGGAATTGAAATCAGCTTTGAGCGTTTTCATAAGTCAGTTAAAATAATCAGGTAATTATAGCGTTTTTATTATCGAAGATTTATCCCTAATTTTGCACGATATTTAAGTTTATGAAACGAATTGTAGTTCTCTTGGTAATAGTTCTTGGATTTACCTCTTGTAGTGAATACCAAAAAGTATTGAAAGACAAGGAAATATTACCAAAGTATGAGATGGCGAAGAACCTTTACGATAAAGGAGTAGAGACTGGTAAGAGTAAATACCATAGAAAAGCTATTCGTTTGTTTGATCAGATTTTGCCTCAATACAAAGGAAAGCCTTCCGGAGAGACCGTGACTTATATGAATGCCAATGCTCACTACCTTATCGGTGACTATTTTTTATCGGGCTATATGTTTGAGCGTTTCACCAAATCTTATCCGAATAGTGAAAAAGTAGAAGAGGCTTTTTTCAAAAGTGCTAAAAGTTACTATGAGGTATCGCCAATTTATAGCAAGGATCAAGAAGACACCAATAAGGCTATAGCTAAATTTCAATTTTACATCAACACTTATCCAGATGGTGAGTTTTTTGAAACTTCCAACGCCATCATCCAGGAGTTGAGTCTTAAAATTGAAAAAAAGTTTTATGAAATTTCTAAACAATACCATCATACAGAACGCTACAAAGCCGCCATACAATCCTTTGATAATTTCAATTTGAGATTCCCTGGTTCTAAATT
This sequence comes from uncultured Mesohalobacter sp., assembly GCA_964577705.1. Lineage (GTDB taxonomy): Bacteria > Bacteroidota > Bacteroidia > Flavobacteriales > Flavobacteriaceae > Psychroflexus. Next base: position 35,636 of record CAZOAD010000004.1, on the reverse strand, counting down.
TAGAGAGCAAGCTTTTTATTACAAATTTGAATCGGCATACATTTTAGCAATAAATAGTATATCTTCACTGGTTCCTGAGCGTCTAGCTGAGGCTAAAGTATACTATGAAGATTATATTAAGTATTACAGTGATTCAGAAAGTGAACTCTCTGAACAAGCCAAGATTTACGCACAAGACATAGAAGAACGTACAAATACCCAAATAGAATTATGAATTCAAATATCAAACACACCAATGCTCCAATAAGCACAACAACAATCAATAAGAACAAGGTTGATGCTGCAACAGGAAACATTTATGAAGCAATTTCAATTATTTCTAAACGTTCCAACCAAATCAATGTGGAGATGAAAAAAGAGCTATTGGAAAAATTAGATGAGTTTGCTACATATAACGAAAACCTGGATGAGGTTTTTGAAAACAAAGAGCAAATTGAGGTTTCTAAATATTACGAAAGACTTCCAAAGCCTCATTCTATAGCAATGGACGAGTGGCTGGACGACAAAATCTACTACAGAAATACTAAAGAAAATACGGAAGAGTAATACGTATTGCTAATGAGTATTTTAAGCGGCAAGCATATCCTATTAGGAATTACGGGTGGTATTGCCGCTTATAAATCTGCTTTTTTGGTAAGACTTTTCAAGAAAGCAGGGGCCGATGTTAAAGTGGTTATGACTCCAGAGTCTGAGCAATTTGTAACGCCGCTTACCCTTTCAACACTTTCAGAAAATCCAGTAGTTTCATCCTTTACCGACGAAGAGAAAAATTGGAACAACCATGTGGACCTTGGTTTATGGGCAGATCTTATGTTGATTGCTCCTGCTACAGCCAACACTTTGTCCAAAATGGCATCTGGTTCTGCAGATAATATTTTAATCACTACATACCTTTCGGCTAAATGTCCTGTTTACTTTGCTCCTGCAATGGATCTGGACATGTATAAACATCAGTCTTCTAGAGCGAGTATAGAAAAGCTTATCGGTTTCGGTAATAAGTTTATTCAGCCAGAGTCAGGCCCACTGGCCAGTGGTCTTGTGGGTGAAGGACGCATGGCAGAGCCAGAAAATATAATCAGATTTATTGAACAAGACATCCTTTCGCAGCTGCCACTGTTTGGAAAAACAGTCACTATTACAGCAGGTCCTACTTACGAAGCGATAGACCCTGTTCGTTTTATTGGCAACCATTCTAGTGGAAAAATGGGGTTTGAACTCGCTCAGCAAGCTTTGAATCTAGGAGCATTTGTAAATTTAATTACGGGACCTACCCATTTGAAGCTTGAGCATAGTAATTTGAACAGAGTGGATGTAGTTTGTGCCCAAGATATGTTTGAAGCTACTACCTCATGTTTTGAAACTTCAAACGTAGTTATCGCTGCTGCGGCGGTTTCTGATTATAAACCCAGACAACAATTTGATCAAAAACTCAAGAAAAGCGAAAATTCTATGCAGATAGATTTGGAGCCAACTCAGGATATTTTAAAACACCTTGGAAGTATCAAAACCAGTCAAATTTTAATTGGTTTTGCACTTGAAACCACTAATGAAGAAGAGAATGCTAAGGCAAAATTGAAAAAAAAGAAGTTGGATTTTATTGTTTTGAATTCATTAAAGGATAGCGGAGCTGGATTTAAAAAAGATACTAATAAAATAAAAATCATAACAAATTCAGAAACAATTCGTTTTGAGACTAAGCCTAAATCTGAAGTTGCAAATGACATTTTCGAACAGATTCTGAAAATTATAGCCCCATGAATTTTAAATACATCGTTTTAATTTTACTGTTTCCAATTCTAGCTTCTTCCCAAGTCATAGAAGCCGAGGTTGTTTTGGATGCTCAGCAGACTGGTAGAAATCAACTCTCTATTTTTTCAACCTTAGAAAGAGATTTATCTGAATTCATAAATAATACACAATGGACCAATTCCAACTATAAGCCTCACGAACGCATCAAGTGTAGCTTTAATGTGATTATTCAAGGCTATGATTCAGATAACTTTCAAGCCACGCTACAAGTGCAGTCTTCACGTCCGGTTTTTGGTTCTTCGATGAATTCCATCCTACTGAATGTTAAGGATAACGATTTCAATTTTACCTACAAAGAGTTTGAGCCGCTCAACTACAATCCAAATGTTTTTACAAATAATCTGGTGTCTACCATAAGTTTTTACGTCTATACAATCTTGGGATATGACGCCGATAGCTTTGTAGAAGGCGGGGGGGATGAATTTTATGAAGAAGCCAGAAAAATTGTAAATGCAGCAAGCCAAAGAGGGGGTAACGGGTGGACAGAATCCGGAGCTTCTCAAAGTCGATTTGGCATTAACAGAGATTTGCTTTCGGGTAATTTTTCCAACTACAGGAAAGCGCTCTACGTTTATCATAGACAAGGCTTGGACCTTATGCATAAAAATGTTGAAAAAGGAAAAGAAAACATCTTGACTGCCATCAATTTAATTTCTGAAAATTCTAAAAGCAGACCAAATGCGGCCTTATTCAGAATTTTTTTTGATGCAAAATCCGATGAAATCATGCAGATCTTAAATGGCGGACCAGAAATGGACATTACTTCTACCGTAAGTACCTTAAGCCAAGTTGCTCCTGTGCATAATAGGAAATGGCAAATGATAGATAACTAAATGTGTCTGAGATTACTCAATATTTAGTAGATTAGCTTTTGATTTAATCTCTTAAATTTTCATTTGTGCTTAGAGTCCTGGGGATCAAAAATTTTGCTCTTATTGAAGACATCAGTCTAGAGTTTACCGATAATTTTTCAATTATTACTGGGGAAACTGGCGCTGGTAAATCCATTATTCTTGGCGCTCTATCTTTATTGCTTGGAAAAAGAGCTGACCTCGGTTCTATTCGAAATTCTGAAAAAAAGTGTGTCATAGAAGGTCAATTTTCTATTGGTGCATTTGGTTTAAAGTCTTTATTTGAAGATTTAGATTTAGATTATGAAGAAGAGACTATCATCAGAAGAGAAATCTTACCTTCTGGCAAATCCAGAGCTTTTGTAAATGATACACCAGTAAAACTTTCAAGCCTTAGCGAGCTCGGCGTCCACCTCATCGATATTCATAGTCAGCACGAGACCTTATCTATTGGAAATCAAGATTACCAATACGATGTTTTAGATACAGTAGCTCAAAATTCAGAAGTCAAAGAACAATACCTGCAAAATTTTAAATTACTGAATAAGCTGAAGAGACAGTTTGAAGAATTAAAGTCGAAGCAAATTAAAGCCGACGAAGCCTACGATTATAATGTTTTTTTACTTTCAGAATTAACGGAAGCAAACCTAAAAATCGGTTTACAGGAAGAGCTGGAATCCACCCAAAGTAAGTTGAGTCATGTCGAAGAGCTTCAGGAAAAGTTAGGTCAATCTTATCAGCAATTGGATGAAGAATCCATCGGGATAGTGGCGCAATTACGTGAAATCAATTTACAGATAAGGAAAGCAGCTCAGCTAGATCCAAATTTGAATGAACTTCATCAAAGGATTGAAAGCATGTTGATAGAAGCAGAAGATATTAGTTCTGAAACCCAAAATCAACTTCAGTCTTTGGATGCAGACCCTAAAGCTCTGGAAGAAGTAAACGAAAGGCTACAGCTCATCTACAGCCTGGAAAAAAAGCATCATGTAGCAGATGTAGAAGGTTTATTACAAGTAAAAGAAGATCTTGAGCAACAAGTCGCTGTGAAAGAAAATGCAGAAAAAGAACTTAAGGAAGCCGAATTACAGATAACTAAGCAGCAAGAAGAGCTAACCCGACTCTCCAAAGTTCTTTATGAAAGTAGGCTAAAAACGACTACGATTATAAGTGAAGTGGTCGAAGAAATGCTGAGTGAATTAGGTATTCCTCACGCAAAATTAAAGATAAAAGGAAGGCTGGATTCCAGTTTTAATTCCAGAGGAGCAGATCATTTTGAGTGGTTATTTTCTGCCAATAAGGGGAGTGAACCTCAAGATATCAAGCGTGTTGCCTCTGGTGGTGAATTATCCAGAATCACTTTATCAATCAAAAGTTTACTAGCTCAATATGAAAATTTACCAAGTATTATTTTTGATGAAATAGATACAGGTGTATCTGGAGATGTGGCGACTAAAATGGGAGTGATTATGAAAAAGATGTCTAGTTCTCTGCAGGTCATTTCTATCACACATTTACCCCAGATTGCAGGAATGGGAAAGCAGCATTTCAAAGTTTATAAAACCACAGAAAATAACACCACTCAATCCAATATTAAAGTATTAAATGACGAGCAAAGGGTGGTGGAGCTTGCTGAAATGCTTGGGGGAGATAAAACCTCTGAATCTGCCTTAGCTCACGCTCAGTCTTTGTTAAAATGATTAACTTTACACTATCAAAACAAAAATAAGATTATGGCATATAATTTATTAAAAGGAAAACGCGGAATTATCTTTGGAGCTTTAGATGAAAACTCAATTGCATGGAAAACAGCAGAACGTGCGCATGAGGAAGGAGCATCTTTTGTTTTAACCAATGCTCCTGTAGCTTTGAGAATGGGGACTATCAATACCTTAGCAGAAAAAACAAATTCTGAAGTCATTCCAGCGGATGCAACCAATGTTGAAGACCTGGAAAACCTTATCGAAAAGTCTCAGGAAATTCTTGGAGGGAAATTGGATTTTGTATTGCACTCTATAGGAATGTCAATAAATGTAAGAAAAGGGAAACACTATACCGATCAAAATTACGATTGGACGCATAAGGGCTTAGACGTGTCTGCGATGTCTTTTCATAAATTGATGCAGACCTTGTACAAAAAAGAAGCTATGAATGAATGGGGGAGTATAGTTGCACTTACTTACATGGCCGCACAACGTGTATTCCCAGATTATAACGATATGGCAGACAATAAGGCTTATTTAGAATCTATTGCCCGAAGTTTTGGTTATTTCTTTGGAAAAGACAAAAAGGTGAGAGTCAATACCATTTCTCAGTCTCCAACGCCAACTTCTGCAGGACAAGGGGTCAAAGGATTTACAGGTTTTATGAATTATGCCGAGAAAATGTCACCATTGGGAAATGCTACAGCTTTAGAATGCGCGGATTATACCTTGACATTATTTTCCGATTTAACAAAAAAAGTAACACTACAGAACCTTTTCCACGATGGAGGTTTTTCTAATATGGGTGTTAGTCAAGAGATTATGGAAGCGATGGAAGACTAGAACTTTTTCATTTACAGTATCATTAAAAAACCCTCCTTTGGAGGGTTTTTTAATGAACAATAATTAATAAATTTTAGCATTAATATATAAATTTAACATTTTTATCTAAATATATCGTTAAATATAATGATCATAGCTCTCACATTTGGTATTTATTTAACTATATTAGTTATGAACTTAAAATAATTAATTATGAAAAGAATTACAATGACTCTGATAGGTCTTGTTTTAGCATTTTCAACAAATGCTCAGGATTTATCAACACAATCACCTGAGCCTGCGACGGCTCGAGAAGTTTCCAAAGCCGTATTGGTTGATCAGTCGCCCGATGGTACTTCAACAAGTGGAATAGTTTCTGTTGTTAACAACACTGGTGCAGGCGCATACGCTACCGATGATTTTACCTTAGATGAAGCTTTTGACATTCAGTCCATTACTGCTTTTGGTTTCAATAACGACGGAACATTTTTGTCAACGGTAACAGGTATAAATGTATACATTTACGCAAACTCAGCAACTAACACTCCAGATGGAGATCCTACACAACCAGGTTCTGGTTTATTGGAACTTGTTGACATAGATCCAAATGGTCCTGCTGTTTCAATTGCAAATCCAACGGCCTCAAATTTTGATATTACTGTCGATGTGGAAGCTGCTCTTGGTAGTAGCATCTCATTACCAGCCGGAGATTATTGGTTGGTAGTAGCACCTTCCCAGGACATTCCTGGATTTGGTAACACCGTAAGGTGGAACTGGTTTGCTGCTGGATCTGGTCCGTTTGGAAATTTTTCAGCTCATCTTATTGATCCTACCAATGCCTTTGGTGGAGGTTTTACAGATTGGACGCCATTCTCTGGTTTAGGTATAACAGATTTTCAAAGTACAGCCTTTATCATTGAAGGTGAGCCTTCATTAGAGTTTCCGTTACCTTATTGTGGTCCTTTAGAGTTTAATTCTGGAGTTGAGCCTATCTCTAATGTAGAATTTGCTGGTATTGCTAATGCATCTGATCCAGCAGTGGATGGTTCCCCTGCACACGAAGATTTTACAAGCGTTAGCGGCGATGTATTGGCTGGAGAATCTTACGACATTGTCTTGGAAGGAAACACGGCCGGTGACTTTACGAATCGATTTGCAGTTTTTATAGATTGGAATCAAAATGACGTTTTAGATGATGCTGGTGAAGTTTACGAAATCACAACAACACTCGTAAATTCTAATGGTAATGATGGACAACAGGTTGTTCAAACCTTGGATGTTCCTATTGATGCTTTAGAAGGTGAAACACGAATGAGAGTTAAAAAAATATTTGGAACCACCAATTATTTAGATCCTTGCCAAGGAACTAGTTTCGGTCAAGCAGAAGATTATACTTTAAACGTCACTGTTCCTATAGCAAGAGCTCAGGTAGTTCATAATTCTCCAGATCCTGGAGCAAGTGTAGTAGATGTTTATTTAGGATCTACATTACTATTGGATGATTTTGAATTTAGAACAGCAACTCCTTTTGTAGATGTACCTGCTAATCAAGAAATCACTTTAAGTGTGGCGCCAGGAACAAGTACAGATGTTTCTGAGGCTTTATATAGTGTAGATGTGACGTTAGCTGCAGACGAAACATATATAGTGGTTGCAGACGGAGTATTAGATCCTTCTCAATTCGATGATTCTGTTAATACTATTGATTTTGCTTTGCAAGTATTTGCTGGTGCTAGAGAAGCTGCTTCTGCCTCAGGTAATACAGATGTTTTGGTGCACCATGGATCTCCGGATGCTCCAACAGTTGATGTAGTCAATCAAGCCGACGGAGGTGTATTGGTAGACGATATAAGTTTTCCAGAATTCCAGGGTTACTTAGAATTACCTACTGGAAATTATTTTTTAGATGTAACTACAGCAGATAACTCTACAGTAGTAGAAAGTTATTTGGCATTGCTTTCCACTTTTGGTTTACAAGATGCTGCTGTTACCGTATTTGCCTCCGGATTTTTAGACCCTTCTGCAAATCAAAATGGTCCAGCTTTTGGACTTTGGGTATCTTTAGCTAGTGGTGGCCCTCTTGTAGAATTACCTACACAAGGTACAGATCCAGGTTTCCCAGGCTTCTACTGTGGACCACTTGATTTTAATGTTGGTGTGGAACCAATTTCCAATGTAGAATTTTCAAATCTTGCTAATGCTTCAGATCCAACCGTTAATGGAAGCCCTTCGCACGAAGATTTTACAGCTTTGACTGCTGATGTAACAGCTGGAGAATCTTACGATATCATTTTAGAAGGTAATACAGGAGGTGATTTTACTAATAGATTTGCTGTGTTTATAGATTGGAATCAGGATTTCCTATTTGATGGACCGAACGAAGTCTATGAGATTACACAAACTATCACCAATTCAACTGGTGCCGATGGTCAACAAGCTATTCAATCTTTAGAAATTCCATCTGGAACTGCAGATGGTCTCTACAGAATGAGAGTTAAGAAAATATTTGGTACAACCAATTATTTGGACCCATGTGCAGGTACTGGATTTGGACAAGCTGAGGACTACACAGTAAGCGTAGGTACATTATCTAGTAATGGTTTTGACACCTTAGATTTCTCTTTCTATCCTAACCCAGTTAAGGACATACTTTCTATTACAACAGCTTCTACTGTTGAGAATATTAAGGTATATAACATGCTGGGACAAATGGTGAAAGAAACTGCGCCTCAATCTGCAAATCCACAAATTAACTTAAGTGATTTCAATTCAGGAGTTTACTTAGTTTCTCTGGAAGTAGATGGACGTGTGGAAACCTTTAGAGTCATAAAGCAATAACATCATTTTTTATTACTAATCAATCCCGAAGCAAAGCTTCGGGATTTTTTATTTGTAATATCTTTACCGCATGGTAGAGCTTCATTTTTCATTTATAATCCCTGTTTACAATCGTCCTCATGAGGTTAAGGAGCTTTTGGAAAGCCTTGTGAAAGTTAAAGGTTCATTTGAGGTGGTGATTGTAGAGGATGGTTCTGAGGAAACTTGTGAAAAGGTCGTCGATGACTTCAAATCACATTTGAATAGTTCATATTACTTCAAAGAAAATTCTGGTCCAGGAGATTCTAGAAATTTCGGGATGCAAAAAGCAAATGGAAATTATTATATCATTTTGGACAGTGATGTTATTGTGCCTTCAGACTATTTGGAAATAGTGAGTAAGCAATTATCTGAAAAGTACCTGGATTGTTATGGAGGAGGGGATAAGGCTTTAGATACGTTTACAAGTACTCAAAAAGCTATTGATTATGCCATGACTTCACTTTTAACCACTGGTGGTATAAGAGGCAATGTGAGATCAAAAATTTCCAGATCATATGAACCCAGAAGTTTTAATATGGGTATTTCAAAATCAGCCTTTATAGAATCAAAAGGTTTTGGAAGAATACATCCAGGAGAGGATCCTGACCTTTCTATTCGTTTAAAAAAACTAAATTTTAATGTTGGATACATCGATGGCGCTCATGTTTATCACAAACGAAGAACAGATTTGGTTCAATTTGCTTCTCAAATCTATAAGTTTGGTCTAGTACGACCAATTCTTATCTCAAGGTATCCCGATAGTTCGAAAACCACTTATTGGTTCCCATCAGTTTATACCTTTTTATTGGCTTTTGGATTTGTTTTGCTAATTTTTGAATTGCACTTTATCCTCTATTTTTTTTCTCTTTACAATGTCTTGATTTTTGTAGATTCCTATATGGACTATAAAAATTTGAAAATTGCAGTGATGAGTGTTATAGCGACCAACATTCAATTTATCAGTTATGGTGTTGGCTTTGCTTTGAGTTATTTCAAAATTCATATCTTAGGTCAAATTCCAGAACAAACATTTCCAAAATTATTTTTTACTAAATGAGCAAATTCAATCAAATTGATAAGATAAAAACCAACTTCAGGAAGAGAAATTACAAGGCTTTTTTATTTTTTATCATCTTCACTCTTTTTATTTGGTCTTTTGTTCAAATGTCTAAAACCTACGAGCACGATGTTGAAATTACCTTTAGTTTAAAAGAGATTCCCCAGGATATAGTCATCGAAAATAACACTCAAACCTTATTTGCTCAAGTCAAACAAACCGGTTTTAAAATCTTATCGATTAACCTTTTCAATTCCAATATAGCTTTAAATTTCACCGAACTTGATTCATCGCAGAATTACTACAGCTATGATATCCAAAAAAATGAAGCTAAAATTGCAAAATCTCTGAAGCTATCTTCCGATGAATTCGAAATTAATGAGGATAGTCTTAAGTTTAATCATTATAAACTTTCAACAAAAAAACTAAAAATCAAACCGAATTTTCAAATCAGTTTTGGCAAGGGTTATGATTCCATACAAAGCTTTCAGTTCGAGCCTAGCTTTATAGAAGTTTCAGGAAAAGATTCCATCTTAAAATCTCTGGAATTTATTTCAACTCAAGAAAAGGTCTTGAAAGATGTTTCAGATACCATTTCTGGAACTGTAGAGATTCAGAAGATAGACAGTGTTTCTATAAATTATTTAGTAGAATCCATCACATATTCATTACCCGTTACAAAATTCACCGAGGGATCTTTTGAAATTCCGATAAGTCTTGAGGAGGCTGATTTTGATGGAGAATTGGTTATTTTTCCAAAAACTGTCAACGTCAACTTTAAAACCAGCCTTTCTAACTATGAACGTATTGACGAATCTGGTTTTAAAGTCATAGCTAAATACAATCCGTCCGAAGATTTTATGTTACTCGAACTGGTAAAGCAGCCGAAACTTGTAAAAAATGTTTCCTTAGAAAATTACAAAGTAGATTATTTGATTAAAAAATAGTAATGATAAAAGTTGGTCTTACAGGAGGAATAGGAAGTGGTAAAAGTACAGTAGCGAAGCTGTTCAAGGACCTTAACATTCCTGTATTTATTGCAGACACCGAAGCCAAAAAAATTTTGGATCAACCCGAAGTTGCTTCTGAGGTTGCAGAATCGTTTAACCTTAATTTGACCGCAGATGGTTTAATCCATAAACCAGATTTGGCAGCGATCGTTTTTAACGACGCAACGGCGCTCAATAAACTAAATTCAATTATTCACCCAAAAGTTCACCAGGAATTTAAGGACTGGACCCAAAAGCAAGATGGGGTTTATCTTATTTATGAAGCTGCCATTATTTTTGAAAAAGGCAGAGCTTCAGATTTTGATTATACAATCCTAGTGACTGCACCAGAAGATATAAGAATTGAGCGTGTGATGCAAAGAGATAAAGTGTCTTTAAGCGATGTAAAGGCAAGGATGAAAACGCAATGGCCAGAATCTAAAAAAGAAAAATTAGCCGATTTCATAATTGAAAACATCAATTTAATAGAAACTAAGCAACAGGTTAAGGAACTTCATGAGAAGTTTTCAAATATTTCAGATAAATAGGCAGGTTGTCCTGTTAACTTTCGGTTAAACAAAGAGAAAGCGTTTTGTTAAAACTGTAATTTTGGCGAAATGAATCAACGCATATTTACATTCATAATTATACTGATGAGTGTTTCCTTAATAGGAATCATCTTCGTTCAAGGCTACTGGATTAAAAATACAGTGGAAAGTAACGAGGAACAGTTTTCTATGGGAGCCAAGCAGATTCTGATAAATGTTGTCCAGCAGCTAGAAAAAGAAGAAGTCGACAAATACTATTTTAAATTTGCCTCCATAGCTGATTCTGAAACCCCTGTAAGTTCTCAGCTTAGTGAAATATTTCAACTCCCAGAAGATGGTATTATTTCAACAGAATACTTTACGTATTCTAATCGTTTATTTCAAGAGGATTATAAAGTAGCCTCACCCTTTCTTGCAGAAAACCAAGATTCTATTGAGTTCAAGAAATTGATCAATAAGAAAGTGACTGCAGTGATGAGAAGAGACGGTATTGATGGAAACGAGACCAATGCCTTCGAGCGTTTTGAAAGAATTAATAACCTTGAGGAAGAGCAGAAGTATTTGTGGCTGGATGCTATCAAAGAAATGGCCTCAAAAATACCAATACACAAACGAGTAGATACTTTAGAAATTAAAAAACTGATTGACGAGCAGATGCAAAAACGCAATCTAAAATCGGATTACGATTTTGGTATTTACAGCAATGCTCTATCAACTAAGGTAAGAACAGCAAGTTTTGAATTGAATTCACCATCGACTTATGGTGTTCCTGTTTATAGTTATAATGATGAATTTTCAGACTATCAATTATTTATCAACTTTAAAGATAAAAATCAACAGATTTTATCTTCTATCGCTTTGATGGGAGGGCTGTCTGTGATGTTTACACTCGTAATTGTATTAGCTTTTTCTTCAGCGATCGGACAACTGATAAGACAGCGTCAGATTTCTCAGATCAAAACGGATTTTATAAACAATATGACTCATGAGTTCAAAACCCCTATAGCAACTATCAATCTTGCTTTAGACTCAGTAAAAAATCCAATGATTTCCAAAAATCCTGAAGCAGTAGACAGATACATGAATATGATCAGGGAAGAGAATAAAAGAATGCATGCCCAGGTTGAAAATGTTTTGAGAATTTCTAAACTCGAGAAAAATGAGCTTGATATAGAAAAAGAAAAGTTGAATCTTCACGAAATTATAGAAGATTCTATAAGTCATATTAGCTTAATCGTTGAGGATAGAGAAGGTCAAATTGAAACTGACTTAAAAGCAAAAAGAGACACGATATTGGCAAACGATTCTCATTTCTCCAATGTGATCGTTAATATTTTGGACAATGCAGTTAAATATTCGACCGATGCTCCAGTTATACAAGTAACTACTGAAAATGTAAATAATTACATCGTTCTTATAATTTCCGATCATGGAAATGGAATGTCAAAACAAGTTCAAAAGAAAATATTCGACAAGTTTTACAGAGAACACACCGGTGATGTCCATAATGTTAAAGGTCATGGATTAGGGTTGGCTTATGTGAAAAGAATCATCGATGATCATCATGGTGAAATCTCAGTAAAAAGTGAAAAAGGAAAAGGAAGTTCATTTATAATTAAATTACCATTAATATCATAAATATATGGAAACTGAAAACAAGAAAATTTTATTAGTAGAAGACGATCCAAATTTTGGAATCGTATTGAAGGACTATTTGTCCATGAATAACTACGAAGTGACTCATGCTAAAAACGGTATGGAAGGCTTCGAGAAATTCAAAAAAGGGAATTATGACCTTTGTATTTTAGACGTCATGATGCCTTATAAAGATGGTTTTACCTTAGCTAAAGAGATTCGAGCTAAGAACGAAGATATACCTATTATTTTTCTTACCGCTAAAGCGATGAAAGACGATGTATTGAAAGGATACAAAGTGGGAGCAGATGATTATCTGAACAAACCATTTGATAGTGAGGTGCTTTTGATGAAAATAAAAGCCATCATGCAACGTAAAAATTCTGATACGCTTGCCGATAGCAAGCAATTTGAATTTAGTGTGGGTAATTTCCATCTCAACTCCAAATTGAGATTCTTAACTTACAAAGATGAGGAGCCAATAAAGCTTTCTCCAAAAGAGAATGAATTGTTGCGTTTACTTGCATTGTATGAGAATGATTTAATGCCTAGAGAACTGGCATTGACTAAAATTTGGAGGGATGATAATTACTTTACATCAAGAAGTATGGATGTTTACATCGCCAAATTGAGAAAATATCTGAAAAAAGATGACACTGTAGAAATATTGAATATTCACGGTGAAGGTTTCCGACTTGTTGTAAAAGGCTCTGACGGAAAAGGTGCTTAATACGATTTAAGTACACTTTTTTCAGTTCCAATTTTATATAAAAGGTTAATCGTAATCAACGATTAGCCTTTTTATTTTCTATGGTGAACAAAATCTCTTCTAAAGGTGATTCAAAATGAAACCAATGAATATCTGTATCTTTTTTGAACCAGGTCAATTGTCTTTTTGCAAACCTTCTCGTGTTTTTCTTAATTTCTGAAATCGCTTCTTCAAAGCTGAGTTGTTTATCGAAATAGGCGAACAGCTCTTTATATCCCACAGTTTGTAAAGCATTGAGGTGTTTATACGGATAAAGTTTCTTAGCTTCTTCTGCCAGCCCTTGCTCGATCATTAGATCTACTCGCTTTTCAATTCTTTCATATATGACTTCTCGTGGAGCATCCAGACCAATTTTCACAACATCAAAGTCTCTTTTTCTTTTGGATTGATTTTGAAAAACAGTAAAAGATTTGCCAGAGGTTTCTATTACTTCCAGAGCCCTGGTCAATCGCCTAGGGTTTGAAATTTCAATTGTATTGTAAGTTTTCGGATCTTTCTCTTTGAGCAAAGTTTGTAATTTTTCAAGACCTTCATCTTTCAGGAGTTGAATGTATTTTTGCCTTACTTCGGGTTGGATAGCTGGAAAGGAATCTAGACCTTCCGTAATTGCTTTTTGATAAAGTCCACTTCCGCCAACCAAAATGGCTTTTGAATTTGATTTAAATAGCTCTTCCAGGGCAGCGATAGCCTCTTTTTCAAATTTCCCCACATTATATTCGTCTTCAATAGAAATGTGCTGTATGAAATGATGCTTAGCTTGAGAGCGCTCTTCTGCTGAGGGTACAGCGGTTCCAATGGACATTTCTTTATAAAACTGTCTGGAGTCTGCTGATATAATTTCAGTAGAAAAAAAATTTGCAAGCTTAAGGCTGAGTGAGGTTTTACCTATGGCGGTAGGACCAACAATACCAATCAATACAGGCCGATCAATCTTCATTTTCACCAGATTTTATCTCCTCTTCATTTTTTTGGTTGTTCAGGTCATAACCGCAATTGTGGCAAAACTGTGCGTCATCTGGATGGTCGCTTTTTCCACAGTTAAAACAAACTTGAGTGTTTTTTCTCATGCTTTCTTTAGCTATTTCGGCAGTTACTATACCGGTAGGTACCGCTATAATTCCATACCCTAAGAGCATGATAACCGTTGCAACAAGTTGACCTAAAGGCGTCACGGGATGAATGTCTCCGAAACCAACCGTAGTAAGGGTAACAATGGTCCAGTAAATTCCTGTGGGAATGGAGGTGAAGCCATGTTCTGGTCCTTCAACCAGATACATAATAGTCCCCGCAATGAATGAGATGATAATGACGCTGTAAAGAAAAATTAAAATCTTTGGAGTGCTTTTTTTTAGAGCAACTGCCACTCTGGATCCTGCTCCAGAATACCTTACCAGTTTGAAGACTCTAAACACCCTCAATAACCTTAAAGCTCTCAAGGATAACAATGCACCTGAGCCTGCAAATACCAGAGATAGGTATAAGGGGATGGTAGACAGAAAGTCTACAATACCATAAAAGCTAAAAATATATTTTTTGGGTTGTTTTATGCTTATAATCCTTAAAGCATATTCTATAGTAAAAAAAATAGTGATAATCCATTCTAAAGTGATGAATAAGGAATGGTATTCCAGGCTGATGTGATTTACAGAATCGAGGACAACAAGTGCTAGACTAGCGAGGATGACAATCAAAAGCGCAACATCAAAGATTTTTCCAGCTTTGGTGTCGGCTTCGTAGATGACCTCGTGAATTTTTTCTTTCCAGCTCATAGCTTCTATTAGTAATTGATAATTTTCATCGTTTTATGAGTTTTTCTCAGGTAACTTTGAATGATATGCTGGGCATCTCTGTCGTTTTGCATTGGGTTGATGATATTTTTAAGGATAGAAATATTTTCAATCTGAAAGTTGAGTTCAGTGTATCCAGCTCCGGCAAGCTCACCATTTTCTATTAACACCACACTTTTTTCACCTGGATGTCTACCACGATCTTGTATGATCATATTTTTGTTTTGGTAATTATAAAAGTCAATGAGTTGCTTAACTCTCTCATTGTAGTCTTCTGGAGTTTCTTCTCCTATGCATGCTCCCTGACATTGCTTAATGGTATAATTGAAACACGCGCCTTTCGTTTTGTGTAGCCCAGTCAATTTTTGGCAAAGCTTATAAGTTTCTAATGCTCGCTCCATAAAAGCCTTGCCCTGCTGGTAATTGGTAAAGCTTGTGATATAATTTTCTTTGGGGTTGATCTTGGAAACACAAAGATTAATGTAGCCGTCGTGGTCTGTAAAGGCGTATAAACCGTGAGTAAATAAATCTTTCTTAAGCGCTGAATTAAATTTTGGTTTTAATTTTTTAATAGATTGATTTTCTTTGAGTAAAGCTAAAAGCTCATTGCCTGTTTTTTCAAAATCAATGGAAGCAACGTGTTCTTGTATCTCTTTTGATTTTGGAGCATCACTTGTAAAATGCTGGTTTGCTCTTTTTTTGATATCCTTGCTTTTCCCTACGTAAATGATATCCCCTTCACTGTCAGAAAAATAGTAGACGCCTACAGTATTTGGTAAGCCATCGATCAACCGAATCAACTTTTGGTCAACACTACTTATGGAGTTGAGTTTTAAGTTGGAACTTATGATTTCTTTGTCTACGTCTTTTTCCAACAAAAGTTTGAACAGTTTCACGGTAGCTAGCGCATCACCATTAGCGCGGTGTCTATCGGTGATAGGGATACCAAGTTGTTTAACCAGCTTGCCAAGGCTATAGGATTCAAAACCAGGTAAAAGTTTCTTAGATAACTTGACCGTACATAAAGTCTTACGTTCAAAATCATAGCCCAATCTGTCAAACTCAAGTCGAAGCATTCTATAGTCAAATTTGGCATTGTGGGCGACTATAATACAGCCTTCTGTGATTTCAACAATTCGTTTTGCGACTTCATAAAACTTGGGTGCATGATGAAGCATTTCATTATTGATTCCCGTCAAGCCTACTACAAAAGACTGGATTTTTCGTTCTGGGTTCACCAAAGAGATGAACTGGTCTACGATCTGATGTCCATCAAACTTATAAATAGCAATCTCCGTGATCCCTTCTTCATTATATTTTCCACCTGTGGATTCTATGTCTATTATAGCGTACAATCTGTGCTCGTAAATTATCTTGAATAAGGCACAAAAATAAAGATATAATTCTGTTTCAAAGCTTTATAGGAAAAAGTTTAAGCATTACACTAGATAGGTGGTTTTTAATATTCTGAAAATTGATGGTTCTGAAATTGCTATAAGTGACAAAGTGGCATATAAAATTATGTTTTATACGACATTATGGCGTCTATTGAGTCTTGATTTTCAAATTATATCCATAACTCAGCTAAAATCTATAGGATTGATGTCAAAATTTGAATTGGTATTTAATTTGAAGATAGACTTTATATAAACTATGATATTAACCTTTTAAAATTAATAATTATGTTACCAACACGATTTATCAACCAAGATGTAAGTCTATTTGACAGACTTTTTAACAACGACATGTTCAACAGAGATTTCTCTGAAACAAACACCACTTTACCTTCGGTGAACATCAAAGAAAACGAAGATAAGTTTGGGGTAGAAGTAGCGGTCCCAGGTTTCAATAAGAAAGATTTTAATATCGAATTGAACAACAACGAGTTAATAATTTCATCAGAAAAAAAAGAAGAAAATCAAGAACAGGAAGGAGAGCGCTATACTCGTAGGGAATTTAGCTATCAGTCGTTTAGACGATCGTTTACCTTACCCAATACTGTAGATGGCGATAAAATCTCGGCGCATTATAAAGATGGAGTTCTACATGTTGATATTCCAAAACGCGAAGAAGCAAAGCCTAAACCAGCTAAACAAATTGCAATCAAGTAATTGATTTGGGCAAATTAGAATTAGTCAAATTTTTAAAGAACCTGAACTTGTTTCAGGGTCTTTTTTTTAGGACCTACTTGTCATCCTGAAATTTAGCAAAGCGGAATGAAGGATCTAATAACAAATAGCATATAAATTAGTTGTCCTTACTTAAAATTATTTAAGATGAGGGCTAAACGTATCAGAACAATAGTTAGATTCTACTCAAAATAATTAATCTCCGGGGCCTCCGTGACTTTGTGGTGAATAGTAAAAGGTATGAAACCGATGGTTTTCTAAAAGGAGTTAGCAGATAACAGGGCGCTGCCCCCTTCACTTTAATTGAAGTAGGTCGAGTTATTAAGATTTGAGGGCAGAGCCCTCAAAAACATAGCCTTATTATCCTTATCCTTTGAAATCTTTTGCATACAATGTGACTTTTCAATAATAATCTCTGCGTTCTCCGTGCCTCCGCAGTGAAAAATTTATAAAGAATTAATGCTTTTGTCCCAGGTGTATCTCTACTTTAATGCCTAGCCCCAAAAATTGAACTTCCAATTCTTACCATGTTTGTTCCGTGCTCCATAGCGATTTTATAATCACCACTCATGCCCATGGATAGAATACTGAAATCCGGTTGCGTTTTAGAAGTCTCTTCATAAAGATCTTCCAGCACCTGGAACTCTCTGTGGATTTGATCCTCATCCTCAGTGAAGGTTGCCATGGCCATTAAGCCCTTCAACTTGACATTCTTCAATTCCGAAAGTTTTTCATCTTTTAAAAAGGCTCTCAATTCATCTGGAGACATTCCGTATTTAGAATCTTCTTCAGCAATTTTGACTTGTAATAGACAGTTAATAACCCGATCGTTTTCTTTTGCTCTCTTATTGATTTCTTTGAGCAATTTCATTTTGTGTACTGCATGGATCAAATCAACGTAAGGAGCCATGTATTTAACCTTGTTGGTTTGGACGTGTCCCACCATATGCCACTGGATGTCTTTGGGAAGCGATTCCCATTTATCCGTCATTTCCTGTACCTTGTTTTCTCCGAAAATGCGTTGTCCAGCCTCATAAGCCTCCATTAAATCCTGATTGGGTTTGGTTTTAGAAACTGCAACTAAGTCAATGCTTTCGCCTAATTCTTCAGTAAACGCTTTGATATGTTCCTTTATAGATCCTTGCATAAGTTCCTTTTTTAAAATTCATAAATCGTAATTCCGCTTCTTAATCTTGGTTCAATAAAAGTGGTTTTAGGTGGCATTTTCATGCCTTCATCGGCGATGGTTTTCATCTCTTCAATTTTGGCTGGATACATCCCAAAGCCAACTTTAAACTCACCGGTATCAATTAAACCTTTGACATAGGCCATGTCTTTTTGGCCCTGGCTATACATCAATCTGGAATTGTTTCTCAAGTCGTCAATACCAAGAATCGGCTTTAAAATGGTGCTGTATAAAATCTGTGCATCTAGCTTTGATAGGGCGTCATGAAAATCGTAATTCCTGAATCTTAAATTCAATTCGTAAAAATCACCATCCAGATACATACTAAAATGATGTGGTTTGGAAGGCTTGTAGTAATTCTGTTTTAGATTTTCAATCTTAAATTGTTCATCAAGTTTGATTAAAAATTCGTCTTTGCTTAAGCCGTTTAAATCCTTTACAAGTCTGTTGAATTCATGAATCCTCAAATGACTTTCAGGAATAAAAAAGCCCATAAAAAAATTATAAGCTTCAGTTCCTGTATGCGCATCGTTTTCAGCTTGAAGTTTTTTCTTTAGATCAATAGAGGATAAACTTCGGTGGTGTCCATCTGCAATATAAATATGTTGCATGGCTTTAAATTCAGCTTCAATTTGCCTCTGAAGTTGTTCTTCTCCAATCACCCAAAAGTGATGGGTCTCTCTAGAGGTCGTGGTAAACTCATATTCTGGTCGTTCCTTCATCAATTTCTGAGAGATACCTTCTAAAACTTCATTATCGGGATAGGTGAGTAGCACAGGATCTGCATTAAATCTAACCGTTTTTAAATATTCTGTAAAAACATCTACTTTTTCTTTTAGGGTGTCTTCGTGTTTCCGAATAATATTGCTTTCGTAATCTTCTGTACTCGCTGCCCCTACAAAACCAACAAACTGAATTTCATTTCGGTAGATGATTTTGTGTAAATAGTAGCAAGGTTTTTCTTCC
Organism: uncultured Mesohalobacter sp.; assembly: GCA_964577705.1. Classification (GTDB taxonomy): domain Bacteria; phylum Bacteroidota; class Bacteroidia; order Flavobacteriales; family Flavobacteriaceae; genus Psychroflexus. The sequence continues at coordinate 16,526 of CAZOAD010000004.1, read as the reverse complement.
TGAAAAAAGCTTCCGTCTTCTTTAAATTCTTCAAATCTATTTTTGACAAGACCAAAACGTTCTTTACCAGATATTTCCTTGTTGTATTTGTAACCAGGATTTACAATGTGTAAAAAAGAAAAAGGATTGTTATCCAAGCGCGCTTCTATTTGAGCTTTGGTGTAAGTATCGTAGGGCTTTGAAGCTATTAGACCTACTTTATCTCGAGTAGGTCTAGTAGCTTGAAAAGGTTTTACAACGGGCATGATTAAGAGGCGAATTGTGAGGATACTTTTTCTGCCTTTTTGCTTTCGCTATAATCGTAGAAACCTTCACCAGATTTCACACCTAATTTTCCTGCTCTTACCATATTAACCAGCAAGGGACAGGGAGCGTATTTTGGGTTTTTGAATCCGTCATACATCACTTCAAGAATAGATAGACACACGTCCAATCCAATAAAGTCAGCGAGTTGTAGTGGTCCCATTGGGTGAGCCATTCCGAGTTTCATCACCGTATCAATTTCTTCCACACCAGCTACATTGTTATATAGCGTTTCAACCGCTTCGTTGATCATCGGCATCAATATGCGATTTGCCACAAAGCCTGGATAATCATTGACTTCAGTAGGGACTTTACCGAGATTTTTTGCCAATTCTACCACTGTATTGGTGATGTCATCACTGGTATTATAACCTCTTATGATTTCTACCAATTTCATAATTGGTACAGGATTCATAAAATGCATTCCAATCACTTGTTTTGGTCTGCCTGTGACTGCAGCAATTTTAGTGATTGGAATAGAGCTTGTATTGGTAGCTAAGATAGCTTCAGGCGGGCAAATCTTGTCCAGTTCTCTAAAGATGTCTAATTTAATTTTTTCATTTTCTGTCGCCGCTTCCACCACCAAGTCAGCGGTTTTGGCTCCATCAGCTAGATTCGTAAAGGTAGTAAGGTTGGCCAATGTTCTTTTTTTGTCATCTTCACTTATTTTTTCTTTGCTCACCATGCGGTCCAGATTTCTAGTGATGGTCGCTATTCCCTTGTCTAAGCTGTCTTTAGAAACATCGATTAAATTTACTTTATAGTCAAATTGGGCGAAAGTATGCGCAATACCGTTTCCCATGGTTCCAGCTCCTATTATTGAGATATTTTTCATTTTTGTATATTTTACAATTATTAGTTATCGAAAGCTTTTATGATTTGCATAGCTACTCTCAAAGCTTCTGTACCTTGCTCTAAAGTAACTATCGGAGTAGTATTATTTTCAATTGCTTCTGCAAAAGTCTCCAACTCGTCCAAAATGGCATTATTGGTTTGTATCTCAGGATTGTCGAAGTAGATTTGCTTTTTCACGCCTTCTGCATTTTGAAGTATCATGGCAAAATCATCTGGATGTTCCGGCGCGTCTTTCATTTTTACCACTTCTGTTACTTTTTCTAAAAAGTCAACCGACACATAGGCATCTCTTTGGAAAAAGCGAGATTTACGCATGTTCTTTAACGAGATTCTACTAGCCGTTAAGTTGGCAACACAGCCATTTTCAAACTGAATTCTAGCATTAGCAATATCTGGAGTTTCAGAGATGACCGACACGCCACTAGCATTGATATGTTTGACTTTTGACTTGACTACGCTTAAAATAGCGTCAATGTCGTGGATCATTAAATCTAAAACCACAGGGACGTCGGTTCCTCGAGGGTTGAACTCCGCCAAACGATGAGCCTCGATAAACATCGGATTGTCAATTTTATCAATCGCCGCTCTGAAGGCTGGATTGAACCGCTCAACGTGGCCTACTTGTCCTTTAACGTTGTAGTTTTTGGCCAGGTCTATTAAATCTTCTGCTTCTTGAACAGTAGAGGTTACGGGTTTTTCAACAAATAAGTGAACTCCAGCTTTTATGGCTTGTTTTGCAGTTTTATAGTGGTAGGTTGTTGGTGTAACGATGTCGATAACATCTACCTCTTTAAGTAAATCTTCATAATTCTCGAAATACTGGTAACCAAATTCCTCTTCAACTTTTAAGGCGTGATCTTTATCTGTATCGTGAAATCCTATAAATTCATATTTCTTGGATTCGTTGAGCAATCTGAGGTGAATTTTACCTAGATGACCAGCTCCTAAAACACCGACTTTTAGCATAAATAGTATCGTTTTACACAAAAGTAACATTTCTTTTTTAGTAAACTCAACTCACTGAAGTCTTATAGGATTTCTTTTAGAGTTTAAAAAGAAGTTTTGATCTCTATAGAGATACAAATTGGATAGGTCTTACCTTTATCTCACTGATAGAACTGTTATTATACCAATTCAGAAGACTTTGATATCATTCATTTTTTTAGTCTTTGGATATGGTTTTATTTGCAGTTTATTATAATCTATCATTTATATATCCAAGAAAAAATATAGCAAATGAAGTTATTTGATGATCCATACGATAGTTCATACAACCTATTGCCTCGGGATGGAACGGTTTATTATTATGGTAAGCTATTAAGTCCAGATATGGCCGAGTTTTATTTTGAAAAGTTATTACATCATATCGATTGGCAATATGACCAGGCACAGCTATTTGGAAAAGTGATAACGACCAAACGAAAAGTAGCTTGGTACGGTGAAAAACCTTTTGAATATACTTACTCCAAGGTTACTAAACGCGCTTTACCCTGGACTAGCGAATTAATCGAGCTTAAAAACAAAGTAGAACTAGAAACTGGAGAGCGCTTCAATTCGTGTTTACTCAATTTATACCATAGTGGAGAAGAAGGTATGGGCTGGCACAGTGATGGCGAAAAAGACCTGAAGAAAAATGGAGCTATTGGGTCACTGAGCCTGGGTGCAGAGCGTAAGTTTGCCTTTAAACATAAAGACAATGGTCAAAAAGTAGAAATTAGATTGGAGCAGGGGAGTTTATTAGTTATGAAAGACGAAACCCAAAAGTTTTGGCTGCACCGCCTTCCACCAACCAAGCGCATTCCCGGACCAAGAATTAATCTAACCTTCAGGACGATTGTCAAATAGTATTATCCGGTTAAATGAAATCCAGCTTAAACATCAATTTTTCTTGGTAATTGCGGTGGACCAATGGTTTTCGATTTTTAAAAGTCATTTAAAAGATTCATAAAATAAACACTTTCAGAGCTAAGGAAGCGTCTGCATGCCTAGTTTTACAGCATCTATATTGATATAAATTTAAAAAATTGAAATGAAAAATTTAGGACTATTGGCTACAGTAAAAGCTAAAAAAGGAAAGGAAGAAGACGTTAAAAATTTTCTGTCGAATGCAGTTGAACATGCCAAAAAGGAAAATGAAACGCTTACCTGGTATTCATTTCAAATAGACGATTCCACTTTTGGCATATTCGACACGTTCGAAAATGAGCAGGGAAGAAAAGCTCACCTGAATGGTGAAATAGCTAAAGCCTTAATGGCAAACGCTTCAGAATTGCTTGTTGAAGACCCTAACATTAGAAAAATTGAGATTGTAAGCAGCAAGTAAACCTACTTTAAAATAAGTTTTGAAGAACGACTAGTTGATATCAACTAGTCGTTCTCGTTTTTATTACTTCCTAAAAATTACAGACCATTTCAAACTTAATTTGATATAAAATTTATGAATAACCCCTACAAATCTCCTCCTAAATAGATTGCGAGGGACTTGAGATCCGAATTCAAATTTAGAACTTAACAATAGGGTCAAACTAAAGATTTACTCATATTTTTTTCTACTTTTACCTTATCATTTGTGAAAATATAAAGGCTTGGAAGACAGTTACAGACAGCAGGGAAAACGTAAATTACTGGTAGAATTGATTCGGGAAAAGGGTATTAAAGACGAAAACGTCTTAAATGCTATCAATACAATTCCTAGGCACTTGTTTATGGACAGTAGTTTTGAAGACCACGCCTATCAGGACAAAGCCTTTCCTATTGCCGCTGGTCAGACCATTTCTCAGCCCTACACTGTTGCTTTCCAAACCGAACTTCTTCAGATAAAGTCTGGTGAATCTGTTCTTGAAGTTGGGACCGGAAGTGGATACCAGGCTGCAGTTCTATGCGAACTAGGAGCTAGAGTCTATACCATAGAGCGTCAACAGAAGCTTTATAAAAAAACGAAAAATTTTTTGGATCAATTGGGTTACAGGCCCAAATACATGAGTTTTGGTGATGGATACAAGGGCTTACCAGAGTACGCGCCATTCGATAAAATTATTGTGACTGCTGGGGCACCATTTATCCCAAAACCTCTGTTAGCTCAACTCAAAGTAGGAGGTAGGTTGGTAATTCCTGTAGGTGAAGATCCACAAATTATGACTTTATTAAAAAGGACCTCATCTACAAAATTTCAGAAAGAAACCTTCGGTGAATTTCGTTTTGTACCATTACTAGAGGATAAAAATTAGTCCTAGAATTGATCCAGTAACTTAATTCCAAAAATTAAGGCACCATTTTGCCAGCCATCTTGATAAGGCTTCACATAATCTATTCTAAAAAAGCGAAACTGTCCAAAACCTACATTGTCCAGACCTACAGAAAATTCAGAATAAGGTTTATTCGAATCTGTAAATAAGCTTTTTGCACCTATCACCATATTGAAATTTAATTGATTGATCAGTGGAATTTTATTTAGGAGATAGCCTTTAAAGTTATGTTCCAGATGCACATCGGCATAATCAGAATTGGTCGAAAGCTCGTAATACGGCAGGAGATTGAATTGGTTCAGGTAATCGCCAGAGGTTCCAACTCGAGTTTGATTGCCATTAAAATGCTTAAAGTCTAAAAACGAAATGTTTTCAGCATTGAAAAATAAGCCTCCGTTTAAGCTATACCCCAATTCACCAAACCGAGAAATCGTTTTGGTTTGTGTAAGTCTGGCTTTTATCACATCATAATTGAAATCACTGATATCTGAGGCGAAACCTTTCTCATAACTGAAACTCAAGACCGGGAATCTATCGCTATAAGTGTCGTACTTGCCGTTGGGCGTCAGGACGTAGTCTTGGTCAAAATTAATTCGCCCCCCTATGGTGATCCGACCTATGTTATGAGAAGGAAAGAGCAATGATCCAAAAGCTTCAGGATCCAAAGGATTGTTGGAAGTAAACCCTCCATTTTTGTTGCTTATTAGCGGTGAATTGGTAGAGTTAATCAAAGCACGTCTTCTCTCAAATTCTAAACTTGCACTCATCCTGAACCCATTAAAAACCTCTTGACTATAGGAGGCTTTACCAAATATTTTTTCGTAAAGCTTTAGGTAATTTCTTTCAAAAAAGACAGATGTAATAGAAGATAAGCGCTCATTAATGGGATTGGTAGAATTGATTTCTTCAAGTTTTGTACCGCCCGAAAAGCTTAAAAAGGGCTTTGAGAAATTATTAAATTTTTTCAAAAACCTTCCGTAAACTCTAAGCTTTTCTTCTGAAAACCCATAGTCGAAATAAGAACGGAGTTCCCAATAATTTCTGTAAGTACCAGCAGTGTCTTTTTGAGTGAAATAAACATCAGACTTGATGTTGAAACCTTGAACTGTATTGTAATTGACATCGGTAAGTCCAGTAAATCCTGCTGCTTGATTGGTGGTAGAGTTTTGCCAAGAATACCCAAAAATAGGATCGGTTAAGTTGAATTTGTTTCTAGCTGTATCCACCGAATCTTTGTAAGGTTTTGAATTTTTCAAAGTTTGAATACTGTCTTTGAAAGTGTAGTCTTTAAGCTCCATGCTCGTTAAAGGAACGGGTCTGTTTTTCTCCCAAAACAAACTGTCTTTGGTATTGGCTTGTGGATCGAAGACAATTACCGCATTGCTAAAGTCTTTTTTGGTAAGCTCAGGCTTGAAGTCGTAATTTTTATAAGAAGCGACAAAGTCGCCTCCTCCAGAAATTCCAAAAATCCCCCAGCTGAAGGATATATCCTGAGAAATCAACACCCAAAATTGATTTTCATCGCTATAACTGAAGGTTTGGTTTAGGTTAATTTCTTTAACGACTTCAATCTGAAGAGACTTGCCAGTCGTTTTTAATTCCACTCCAAAAACTTCCCAAGTATCTTCTAGAATATAAATGAATCCACTAAATACTGCGTCGTTTGGACGTTTAGGTATTACTTTGATTTTATTGACAAGAAATCTGTCCTGATCATAAAACGTACCTACCAATTCGTAATCGTAATAGTTCATTGCATAATTAGCAATGGGGGAAACCAAATTATTTCCCAGATCAATAGTGTTTTCGTACACTGAAAAATTAAACTCTTCGGCAGAATTAAAACTAAACCCCCTATCGTTTCCGCTCACCTTGGAGGCGATAATGCGTTCTTTGAATTGATTGGGAGCCTTATAAGCTATTTTGGAAACGGTTTCACTCAAATAGACTACTCCACTTCTTGTAGAATCTAAACCACCACCTAAATCACCAACTTCCTGGCCCAAAATTTTCTCTGGTGCATTTTGGATCTCCCAAATGCCTTTCGAATAAAAATCAGCTTTAAATTCTTCGATTTTAGCCAAGTTTTCTTTGCGTTGATCGATTGCATTTCTGATGATAGCATAAGCAGGATCTTCGTTATTGGTTATCACCACATCGTCCAGACTGGTCACTTTTTCGGTAAGTTGAACAACTATATAGGATTTATCTGCTCCAACAGTTCTATTTTCAGTTTCAAACCCAAGGAACTTGAACACCAATAGTTGTTCTTTGGACGAATTCACATTTATTTTGAATTCACCATTGGCATTGGTTGTTGTTCCGTTGAAGGTACCTTCTACATAGACATTTACATTTTGTAAGGGCAGGTTTTCTGCATCAGTTACTTTCCCGGTGATTTGTGACTGACTCAAAATTGAGCATAACAAAAAAGAAAGAAGGAGAAGTTGTTGTTTCATTAAGATAGGCTAGTGGAGGATTAAGTATTGTAGGTTTTATTAATTCTATTCAGTTTTCTTTTGGTATCACGGTCTTTTATGGTTTCACGCTTGTCGTGTAACTTTTTACCTTTACACAAGGCGATTTGAAGTTTAGCAAATCCCCTATCGTTCAGGAACATCTTAAGTGGAATGATAGTAAGTCCAGTATTTTTAACTTCTTTGTAAAGTTTTTTAAGCTCCTGTTTATTTAGTAGAAGCTTTCTGGCGTTTTTGGGTTTGTGGTTGAAATGGGTAGCATGGGAATATTCTTGAACGTCCATATTGATAACAAAAAGTTCCCCTTTATCATTGAATTCGCAGAAGCTTTCAGCAATTGTGGCCTTTCCTTCGCGAATTGATTTGATTTCGGTGCCTGCCAAAACAATTCCAGCTGTATATTTGTCTAAAATTTCGTATTGAAATCTTGCTTTTTTATTCTTTATGTTGACTTTATTTTTTACCATAAGGATTGAACTAATTCTTTCAAAAATAAGACTTTTGAAAGGATAGACGTAAGCAAGTCCTAATGTTTATATTTAAATTAATACTGTGATGAAATACATTTTCGGCCTTTTTATACTTACTTTGATAAGTTGTCAAAATCCAGATTCTCGATTAACCTCTGAAGAAATTCTGGATAAAGCCATTGCCTATTCTGGCAAATCTAAGTTGAATAATCATCAGCTAGAATTTGTTTTTAGAGATTATAACTACAAAGCTACTCCAACTTGCGAAGGAATGAGGTTGGAACGTAGTTCTCGAGATGAACCCATCAAGGATGTTTTGTTTAATGGGGAACTGAATCGGTATTATAACGACTCTTTAGTGAAGCTTGCAGATACGACTGCGTTTAAGTATTTTGAATCCGTCAATTCTGTGCATTACTTTACGCAACTTCCACTGAGACTCAAAGATGATGCGGTTCAAATTTCAAATCTTGGAAAAGAAGAAATAGAAGATAAAACCTACCATAAACTTGAAGTGAAATTCTCCGAAAAAGGTGGAGGTGTAGACTTTGAAGATATTTATATCTATTGGATAGATACAGAAGACTATGCACTGGATTATCTGGCTTATAGCTTTTTGGTAAATGGAGGAGGTTTGCGTTTCAGAAAAGCCATCAATAGGCGAACCGTCAATGGAGTAGTGTTTCAGGATTATAAGAATTATAAACCAAAAGTTAAGTCGAAAAACCTTGAAGCTATTGGTAAAATGTATGAGAACCAAGAGCTTGAACTCTTATCTCTCATAGAAAATGAGTCCATCAAGTTATCTGCTACAGCTCTTGATTGTAATTAAAATCTGAAGGTACTTTTTTGGTGATTAATGAATCCTTTACCTTAAGATTCTCGTCTATTATAACTTGAAAAAATACATCGTATGTATTCTCATCAAGATTTTCATATTTGGATTCAGAGATAATTTCATTAACGAACCTTGGACTGGTATTGCTATGCCCAACTACCAAGACATTTTTGCCATAAGTCGTTTTCCAGAATTCTTTAGTGAATAATGAATCCTTCCTCACGTCATAACTCAAAATATCACCTTTGTATCGATGAATAGTAGGAATCAAAGTTTGAATGGTCCTGCTATAGTCTGTGGAGTAAAATAAATCCAATTTTTTATCTGCAAAGTAGGTTGCTAGATAATTGGCTCTACGTATGCCTTCCTCGGTAAGCTGTGGATCTTTATTTTGAGAGTCGGTTGTGTCCTTTTCTGCATGCCTTACAAAAAAGTAAGTGGTAAGCATAGGCTGTTCACCTTCAGGAATGTCAAATTGAAAGTTATGATCTTTGGACTCTTGACAAGAAGTCCATAAGGCAATGCATAGCAGTAAGCCGAAAAGTGATAGAGATTTCATTTAGTTTGATTTTAATTCAAGAAGTATAAATTGATTGAGTTGAGGTCCAAAACTATTAAAATTATTGTCTGATGCTACTATTAATGTTCTGTTTCCGTTTGGCAAAATGGGCCCAAAACATAAGCCCTCCAAATTATCGATAACTTCATCTATTAGTTTTGATTTGATACTTTTAAAGTCAAATACTAGACTTTTTTTACCATAAGTTATGTCTTTTGAAATGTTTTCCAACCGATCCATATCTTTTATGTCTGAAGCCTTACTGATATCCAATAAAAAAAGTTTGACTTTATTACCCTGGCTTTTGTGTCCAGCTGAATAAGATCTCTCCAGTACTAAAAACATATCATTTTCTAATTCTAGTATTTCAGTCAATCCATTGACGGCAAAAGGAAGAAGTGGTATTTTTGTAATCCTGTCCAGATCCATTGCATATTGACGAGTGACTTCATTTTGGCTCATGTCGAAATAACTGATTCTTACAGGAGAATTGGTGGAGTATAGTTTTGGAGCTTTGCCATCTTCTACCAAAGGGAGTTCATTAGCGAACCAAAATCCATCAGAATTCTTGCTTATGCTCAATCCTTCAAAGACACCATTATGTCTGGGTTGATTTTTTCCTTTAGGGAGAAAATAGTTGGGTACCGGAAATTCACTCAGGAATATCCCTTTAGAAGTTACCTTAAATAATTTTGGCGCTAATCCTTTATCGATGTTCCCCTCAGTCGAAATGAGATAATTTTCGCCATCAAATCGAATGGATTCCATATCCAATGCATTTTCGGTAAAAAACCTATTTCCTTCTAGTTTTATGACAGATTCAAAAGCAAGCGTATCTAGTTTGAAGCTATTAATATGAAATCCAGCAGTAAAGATCAATGGGTTGGTAGGGGAATCGTTGACCATGATGAGTTTCCCCTTCGAAAAGTCTATTCCTGAAATGCCACCAAAGCTTTCATTTTGATACTCAAAACTAGCTGGAATTAAGTATTCATCTAGGAATTTGATTTCATAAGGTTGTTCTTTAAGTGCTTTGGTGGAACTGCAAGAACAGAACATCAATGAAATCAAAACGAATTTGAAAAGTTGAGTTAAATGGGATGGTATTAACATTTAGTATAGAAATGTTCAGTAGTTTGTATTGAATTTAAAAATTAAATATTATGAATTTAGATCAATTAGAAGGAAAATTTAAAGAAAATAAAGCTAAGTTAAAACAAAAATATGCAAAACATATTTCTGATGACGATTTACAATATTCTGAAGGAAAATTTGAAGAAATGCTTGGTAAACTTCAAGCAAAAACGGGTAAAACCAAAGAAGAACTCGAAAAAGAAATTGACAAGCTTTAAAGAGCAGTGACTAAATATAAAACCCCCTTTTTGAAATTTCAAAAGGGGGTTTTTATTATTCACGGATAATGTCTACCAGTTCTACATCAAAAATAAGGATGGAGTATGGAGGTACTGGGCCAGCAGCCCTTTCGTTATAAGACAGGTAAGGTGGAATTATGAATCTAGCTTTCTCTCCTTTTTTTAAGAGCTGAAGACCTTCGTCCCAGCCAGGAATAACTTTCCCAACGCCTAGTTCAAATTCTAAAGGTTCTCCTCGTTCTAACGATGAATCGAACTTTGTACTGTCTATAAGAAATCCCTCATAATGTACTTTTACAATATCGTTTGGTTTTGGAGAGTCTCCATTACCTACTCTTTTCTTGTATTGATATCTCAAACCACTTTCAGTGACTTGATAGCCTTCAGAAATTTCTTCAATAACTTCTTGTCTTTTTTCAGCTTCTTTCTGAAGTCTATTTTTATGAGATTCAACACCCTCTTCAAATGCAGTTACAGCATCAAATCCTTTAGCCTTGGACCCTTTTCTGATGATATTCACTTCTTCAATAAAAACTTTATCTACTGGTCGATTGGCTTTATTTGTTTCTACCATTCCTATGGAGTCTACAACAGCTTGATTCTGAACGATTTTACCAAAAACAGAAAATAACCCATCCAATTCGGGAGTAGCTTTTAGAGTAATAAAAAACTGACTTCCATTGGTCTCACCAAAATTGCTGTACGGAACTTTAGATTCTTCTTGATCACTGTTAGCCATAGATAAAATCCCCTTATCATTATGGGTTAGGTCTTCAGTTGTTTCATCGGGGAAAGTAAAGCCTGGTCCACCTCTTCCAGTGCCTCTAGGATCTCCTCCCTGTATTATAAAATCTTTTAATACTCTATGAAAAAGAAGACTATCATACAGTTTCCTGTCTTGATATCGTTTTTCAGTCAAAGGATGTACACCTTGAGCTAGTGCTACAAAATTACCAACTGTCATGGGTACCTTATCATAATATAATTCAGCGATAAAATCTCCTTTAGAGGTTTTAAATTCTGCATAAAGTCCGTCATCTAGATTTTGATAATCGGATGAGCAGCTGTACACAATTAAAATAGATAGTGCAACTAAAGCTATTTTAAGTGATTTCATAATATTTATTTTAAGGGACTAGTACTTTAATTTTATTACTCTTTTTTTACTTCTACCAGTTCCACTTCAAATTTCAATATGGAGTTGGCAGGAATAGGTCCGTTGGCTCTAGCACCGTATGCTAGTTCCGATGGGATCACAAGTTCTGCTTTTTCTCCTGTTTTTAAAAGCATAATTCCTTCATCCCATCCTGGGATGACTCTTCCAGTTCCAACCGCAAATTCTAGTGGCTTATTTCTGTCGTAAGAAGAATCGAATTTGGTTCCGTCTAGTAGATATCCTGTGTAATGTACTTTAACCATATCGCCAGCCTCTGGAGCTGTTCCATTTGGATTTTCTTTTGTGATAGTATAGCGAAGTCCGCTTTCTGTTTCTTCAAAACCTTCACTGGCTTCTTCAAATTTTGCTTGTCTTTCTTTTGCAGCCGCTACTGCTTCTTCTTCTGCTTGTTTAACTCCTTCTTGGTAAGCTTTCACCGCATCAAAATTCTTAGCATCGCTTCCTTTTCTTAGAATGTTGATGGTTTCAATAACCACATCTTCTACTGGTCGATCTCCAGGTTTTTGAGTTTCTACTTTACCAATGCTATCTACCACAGCTTCACCAACAACCAATTCACCAAACACAGTATGTCTTCCATTGAGGTGAGGAGTTGGGACTAAAGTGATAAAAAACTGACTTCCATTGGTATTCGGACCAGCGTTAGCCATAGATAGAACACCTTTTTTATGGGTAAGCGTCGTATCGATCTCATCTGCAAACTTATAGCCAGGTCCGCCTTGACCAGTACCATTAGGATCACCGCCTTGAATCATAAAACCATCGATAATTCTATGAAACACAATACTATCGTAGAACTTCTTTCCTTGATATTTTTCATCAACTCCTGGGTGGTTTCCTTCAGCTAGGGCCACAAAATTCCCAACAGTCATTGGTACTTTCTCAAAATGGAGTTCGGTAACAAAATCTCCTTCGGAAGTTTTAAATTCTGCATACAATCCATTTTCCAAATCTGGATATTGAGAAGAACAACTATAGATAAGTAGTCCTAATAAAGCAATAAGTGATAATTTAAATGTTCTCATTTTAATCAGGTTTTATTCAGTTTTAGGTTTAATTTTATTTAAAGTAACGGTAGATTTTAAAGCGACGTGAGTCCCAATTTTATCGTTGTCTCCATAATAGCCGTAAGCCTGGTGAGAAGGGAAAAGGAAAGTAACTGTTTCCCCTTCCTTCATGAGTTTTAGGCCTTGGCGAAGACCGGTAAAAATCTCCTCTTTATCTATTACATATGCTCGTTCTCCCAGCTCTTTCCTGGAGTAGATAGTGTCTCCCTGTAAAGTGAGTAAATTATAATTGAACTCTACTTCATCACCAAATTGGGGCGTAAGTGAATCTTCCTCATTTTGAGTCTGGTAAAAATACCAAAACCCGTCTGAAGACGTCAGGTAATTATTCGCAGAATCTTTTTCGATGAGTTCTTGAATGTAAGATTCTTCTTTTTTTACGATGGCTTTATTTATTTTTAAAGACTTGTTTGTAAAACTTTTGGAAGCCCTGCTTATTGGTTTTCTAGGTTCCGGGGATTTACACCCCTGGAACAAGAACAGGCAAAAAACCAAATATAAGATCGACTTCATATCAATTCGTTTTTATAAGCGTTCAATGTTTTTTCAAATTCTATTAGAGTTGATTCAAGGTCCAGATCGCTCTTTCCTCCCGCAGCATTTTTATGTCCACCTCCATGGAAGTGATTTCTAGCAAAGGTATTCACATCAAAATCACCGATGGATCTAAGTGATATTTTAATGATTCCTTCTGCTTTATGTTCAATAAAAATCAAAGCAAATTTAATTCCTTTTAGGGATAATGCATAATTTACAAAACCTTCTGTATCTCCTTTTTTAAACCCATTTTGATTCAAATCCTCCTGAGATAAGTAGATATAAGCTGTACTCAAATGTTCAATAACTTTTAAGTTTTGAAGGGCTTTACCTAAGAGGTGAAGTCTACTCACTGCATTATTATCAAACGTATTTTGATGAATTTGGCTATTATTGGCTCCTGCATCAATTAAATCTGCTATAATTCTATGGGTTTTGCTGGTCGTGGAGGGAAATCTAAAAGATCCTGTGTCGGTCATGATTCCTGTATACAAACAGCTAGCAATGTCTGGAGTAAGTTTTATTTCTGAATATGCTGTAGTGATATATTCATGCACAAGCTCACAGGTAGAGGCAATAGAGGTATCGGACAGCATAAAAGTCGCATAATCTGAAGGCTCCTGGTGGTGATCTATCATCACGAATGTAGTGTCGAGCCCAGTCAGGAATTCTCCAAGATTTCCTGTCCTCCCCAGATGGTTGAAATCTAAAGTGAAGATCATATCAGAATCCTTTAAATACTGTTCACAAGCTTCCTTGTCGGTATCATAACAAAGTACTTTATCGATGGCTGGTAGCCACTTGAGAAAGTCTGGAAAGCCGTTTGGCATAATTACCTGAGAAGAAATCCCAATCTGTTCTAAAACTAATGAAAGCGCTAAGGTGGATCCCAAAGCATCGCCATCTGGATTCTTATGGCCAATTATACTAACCCGTGAATTTGAACTTAATTGACTTTTTAGCCCAGCAATTGTATTTTTTCTCATAGGAGTCAAATGTACAAATTCTTAATAATGCAATAACACAGGATGTTCTAGATTTGCCTAAAATATTTAATCATGAGAAATACGCATTGGCTTTTAGTTTTAGTTTTAGTTTTCATTTCAGTGTTGTCCTGCAAGTCCAATCCTGAAGAGAAAAATTCAGAAGAGATAGCTCAAAAAGAACAAACAGCAAGTTTTAGAATAGCTTTGGGAAGTTGTAATCGTCAAGACAAACCTCAGGAGTTTTGGGCTACTATAGAAAAGGATTCTGCAGATATTTTTATTTGGGGCGGCGATAATATTTATGCAGATACACCAGATATGGAGCTGATGAAATCCATGTACGATACTCAAAAATCTAATGCATACTATAGTTCCTTTGTCTCAAGTCTTCCTTACGCGCCAATAGGCGTGTGGGACGACCACGATTATGGAAAGAACGATGCTGGTAAAGAGTGGGAATATCGCGAGGAAGCCAAGAAACTCTACATGAATTTTTTTGATATGGACTCTACCCACGCCATGGCTGGCAGAGGCGGAACTTACTATTCTAAAAGTATTAAAGTGGGAGAGAAGAGCATCAAGTTTTTAATGTTGGATACGCGTTATTTTAGAGATGGACTGATAAATGCTGAAAATCCTGAAAAGCGATACCAGCCTCATACCACTTCAGATTCTACTTTGCTCGGAAAAGACCAATGGAAATGGTTGGAAAAGGAGTTTAAAACTGCTCAGGCAGACTTTACTATTGTAGTGTCCAGCATACAGTTTTTGTCTAGTGAACACGGGTTCGAAACCTGGGGATTATTTCCACATGAAGTTGAGAAAATGCAAGAATTACTTCTAAAAAATAAGGTGAAAAATGTTCTTTTTCTGAGTGGAGATCGGCATATTTCAGAATTTTCTCAGAAAGAAGTTAAAGGAATGAGTTATCCTTTAACTGATTTTACGTCTAGTGGGTTGACGCATTCCTATTCGTCTTTCGATGGAGAGCCAAATTCCTATAGAGTAGGAGAGGTGGTTGCGCAAACCAGCTATGGAATTGTGGATTTAAATCTTGTTACTAACCAAGCTGAATTAAACATAAAGTCTACTGAAGACGGTCGAATCCTGCAAAAGTTAAATTTAAATTTTCAAGATTAAGGCTATAATTCAAAGTCTTTATAAAATGATTACTTTTGCAATAAAAATAAAAAAACATTACAATGGCAGGAACTAAAACTTTTACCATGCTTAAGCCAGATGCAGTATCTAAAGGCTATATTGGTGATATCCTAAAACAAATCACAGGCTCAGGCTTTAAGATTGTTGCGCTGAAAATGACGCACATGACGACTAATGATGCCAAAGCTTTTTACGAAGTTCACAAAGAGCGTCCGTTCTACGGAGAGCTTGTAGACTATATGACCAGCGGGCCTATTGTTGCTGCTGTTCTTGAAAAAGAAAACGCTGTAGATGATTTCAGAACTTTAATTGGAGCTACTAACCCAGAGGAAGCAGCAGAAGGTACGATCCGTAAAAAATATGCAGCTTCTATTAGTGAGAATGCTATTCATGGAAGTGATAGTGATGAAAATGCTACGATAGAGAGCAACTTCCACTTTTCAGGCAGAGAGCAGTTTTAAAACTAAATTATTACAAATAAAAAAGGGCTGTTTCATTTGAAACAGCCCTTTTTTATTTTGGAATCCACCCAACTAGAAATATAAAGCAAAACCAATATTAAATTGAAATATTCCCTCATCTGTAAAATCTTCGTTTAAAGAGACATTATATCTCAAACCTGGTTCAATGGAAATACGTTCTGTAATAAACCAAGCATAACCGCCACCAAGGCCAAGCCATAATGGAGTCTCTCCATTAAAATTTTCCGCAGCATCTCCAGAAGCACCCGTTAAGTCAATGGTTACAGGAAATTGGTTAGCTATATAGTACTTTGCCCCCAATCTATAAGAAAAAGCACTGGCGCTTTCTCCGAGGTCTGGATTAAAACCCCTAAAGCCTAAACCAGCTTTTAGTGCCAAATTTTCCATTACAAAATAACCTCCATCTAAACCAAAATTATAACTAGTATTGCCATCAATACTAGAAAAGTAAAAACCCGTCGATCCAATCATTTCATTTCCAGTATTGGCTTCAACTAAAATGGTACCTTTCTCAATACCATCTTGCGCTTTAACAGTGAATAAGCCAAGAGCTAGTGCAAGCAATAAAATTGTTTTTTTCATGATAAGTAAATTTATTTATTAAAATGAATAGCCAAATATGAGACATATTTGGCTATTCAACTTCAGTTTTATTGCTGAATAAAAGTTTTATTTCGCGATGTTTATTGCTCGAGTTTCCCGAATAACTGTCACTTTTACCTGTCCTGGATAGGTCATATCGGTTTGAATTTTTTGGGAGATTTCGAAAGATAAAGCAGAGGCCTTTTCATCGGTTACTTTTTCACTTTCTACGATTACTCTCAATTCTCTACCGGCTTGGATGGCGTAAGCTTTCTTTACACCGCCAAATCCAAAAGCAATGTCTTCAAGGTCTTTCAGACGTTTTACGTAAGAATCTAAGACTTGTCTTCTCGCGCCAGGTCTCGCACCGCTTATAGCGTCACAAACTTGTACAACTGGAGAGAGTAAAGAGGT